>CAUQHH010000026.1:0-16485 GCA_963517705.1 uncultured Campylobacter sp. | reverse complement strand
TCTATTTTTCGTAAATTTGCCGCATTTTACAAAATTTTGGGTAAGTTTTGGCTTTGGGCTTTGTTCAAATTTGACTCCGCGTTCGGCAGTCAATTTGAAAGAAAAGGTGATTAAATTTTGAGTAAAAAACGGCGAGTTTAGGTTGATAGAGTCAAATTTGGCGCCGTAAAGGCTAAGGTTTTAAAACCGTGCAAAGCAAATTTGCCCCGTATGCAAAACCCAAAGCCTCGAATTTATCCGCCTCGGCAAAGCGGATAAATCTCAAAAATCAGCTTAAATTTGACGAGAAAATACAGATTGCGGCCGACCAAATCGGTCCGAGCTTAAAACTCCGCTATCCTCGCTTTTAAAAGCTTGCAATCGCTATCGTTGCCAAATTTGCACCCCTCCGCGATAGATTCGAATTTTTCGTAAATTTCGATATTTTTCTCGTAGTTTTCAAAGCCCAGAGCCCTGCAGCCGTCGTCGTTGCCGAGCTTGCAAGCGCGCGAATAGCCGTCGTACGCGTCATAAACCGCAAACTCCACGCCCTGCGCGTGCTCGTAAACGTAGCCCAGAGCATAGCAGCCAAGCGCGTTTTTCATGTAGCACGAGGTGTCAAAAGCCTTGTGCGCGCTTGCTAAATCGCGCTCTGCGCCTAGTCCCTCATGCATCATCCTGCCGTAATTATAGCAGCCCGCACCGTCAAATTTCCTGCACGCTTTAGCGTATAAATTTACGGATTTTTTGATATCGTTTTGCGATTCGTAGATGAGGCCGAGGTTATTGCAAGCCGCTTCAGAGCCAAGCTCGCAGCCTTTTTCGTAGAGGCGAAATATTTTATTTTCATCTTTAGGGCCGAAAACTTCCTTGACGTTTAAGAGTGCTAGATCAAAGCAGCCCGTACCGTTTCCCAGCTCGCACGATTTTTCAAAGAAAAGCTCGGCTTTTTCATTGCTTTTATGGGCTCCAAGCCCGCTAAAATGCATACTGCCCAGCGCCGCGCAGCTCATCGCGTCGCCCTCCTCGCAAAGCGGCGATAAAATCTTAAAAGCAGCGTCATAGTCGGCATTTTCGATAGCCTGTCTCGCGGCCTCCTCGCGCTTAGAAAATCGCTTCTCGTTTTGCGTTTGCTCGCTTTGCTCGCCTAGGCTATCGATACCTAGCCCAAAATTCGGATTTGAGGCCATTAGCGAGCCCAAAAGCGTCGCTAAAATCAATAAAATTTTCAAAACTCGCTCCTTGTTTTTAATCTAGCCTTGTTTTGATAGCCAAATTTGCCCGTCAAATTTGGCGAGGGGCGGGCAAATGCAAGCGTTCAAATTTAACTCAAGCTCTGTTCGTCAAATTTAACGCCTAAGGGCCAAATTTGCCGCCGTTTGCCGGATGATCAAATTTGCCCCGCCGACTAGATTTACTCAAAACAAGTTAAATTTTATACTCAAACTCCTCGCTCGGAAACGACTTTTTTCTAACCTCGCAGGCATAGGCTTCGACTGCCGTTCGCACCAAATTTGCTCCGTCAAGATAGCGCTTGACGAATTTTGGCTTAAACTCGTTAAAAAAGCCGAGCATATCGCTCCACACGAGCACTTGTCCGTCTACGTCGGCACCTGCGCCGATACCGATGATGGGCATTTGTACGCTCTTTGCGACCTTTGCCGCAACCGGGCTTAGCGTGCCCTCGACCACGGCCGAAAACACTCCAGCACGCTCGAGCGTTTTCGCCTCGTCGATCAAGCGCGCTTCGTCAGCCTCGCTGCGTCCTTTTATCTTGTAGCCGCCTTCGTTTCGCACGAACTGAGGCATGAGTCCGATGTGAGCCATCACGTTTATACCCTCGCCAACGAGCCTTTTTACTATGGGAGCGGCTTTTAGACCGCCTTCAAATTTGACGGCGTCCGCGCCCGCTTTGATAAATTTAGTCGCGTTTTTTAGTGCGGATTTTTCATCCTGATAGCTGCCAAATGGCATATCGGCCACGACAAAAGCGCGCTTTGCGCCCTGCAAAACGGCCTTAACGTGATAAAGCGCGTCGTTCATTTTTAAGCTAAGGGTGTCTTTTTTGCCGTTAAAGCTCATATTTAAACTGTCGCCAACCAAGATAATATCGACGTAATCATCAAAAAGCCGCGCAAAAAGAGCGTCATAAGCGGTGATCATAACGATAGGCTCTACACCCTTTTTGTTAATTATATCATTAATTGTAACTTTTTTGTCATTTTCTAGCATAAATTTTTCCTTAAATTTCGGTATTTTATTTTTAATTTTATCAAAAAAATGTTACAATCACGATAATAGTTTTAAGGAAAATAAATGGGAATACTAAGAAGCCTTGAGATAGACTACTCTTACGACATCGTGGAGGAGTTTTTGTCGCATTACTCCTTGATGTGCGATCTGATGGAACCACTCATCATAGGGCTCACCAGACCGGATAGGTATAGTGGCTATATCGGCGAGCTTTTTAGAATTTTTCATAATATTAAGTCTGCTGCAGGCTTTATGAAGCTTGATCCTATATTAAAATTAACTACGCTAGCAGAGGAAATTTGCGGCGAAGCAAGGGAACTACAAGGGCCCGCAAACGATGACTTTGTAGACTGGTTGCTTTTGTTGAGCGACCAGTTTAATAGATACAAAAACGATATAGAAAACGATGCCGAGTTTTTCAGTCCGTTGGACGCCAATATCGTAAAAATCCCTCAAAAACTAGACGTTTGACAAAAAATACAAAAAATAATATAATCCACAACCTTTAAAACGAGGCTAAATTTAGCCTATTCTTACGGGAGCGACTTGGCTTCGACAGGAGCAGAGCGGTCACGGTGGCACGTCGCTTTGAGCAAAGCGTAAAAAGCTCAAATAAATTTAAACGCAAACAACGTTAACTACGCTCCTGCTTACGCTAAAGCTGCGTAAGTTCAGTTGAGCCTCGCCTAGTCCGATACTAGCTAAGATAACAGCGAGTAACCCTAGCTAGCGTAGGTTGGCGGCCTGACGAGCTGCTAGCCGAAATCTTGTCTTAGTCTAAAATAAGGTTTTGGAAAGTGAGCCCTTTTAGATGAAATTTTCACTTTTGCTAAACGTGTAGAGGCTGCGATCGGTTTGTTTTTGGACAGGGGTTCGATCCCCCTCGCTTCCACCAAGTGTCATTTTATAAGATTTCAAAATCTACTAAAACACAAATTTAAAGACATTTTTAACTTGTCATACTTCTAAAAATAAAAAAGAATAAGCCCGATCAGACCAAACATGCTACTATCAAATCAAATTTTTATTAAAGCAAAATTTGGCGTTTTTGTATGTCCATGTTTTTCAAAAAATCACATACGGCATAGATCATCAAAATTTAAATAAATTTGACAATAACAATTTGAGAGAAGTAAAATAGAAATAAAAGTAAAATTTGAAGTGAAATTTAAAAGGGGTCTCACGACCCCTTGGCTACTTTATTACAGCCATCTTTCTGCGCATATACGCGATCCTGCTTTGTAGCGGGAGGTGTTTAGGGCAGTTATCCTCGCAGCCTAGCAAAGTCATACAGCCAAACACGCCGTCATCGTCGCCGATAAGCTCGTAAAAGTCCTCGTCGGTTCGTTTATCTAGTGCATCGATTTTAAATCTAGCTACGCGGTTAAGTCCAACAGCACCGATGAAATCAGGTCTCATGATAGCTGTACCGCACGCAGCTACGCAGATACCGCACTCGATGCAGCGGTCAAGCTCAAATACCTCTTGCGCAACTTCGGGCTCAACCTTTTCCTCAAGCTTAGATATATCGGTCTCGTGGTCGGTGTGTATCCAACTTTCCACGCGCTTACTCATCGCGTTCATCCAGTTGCCCGTGTCTACGCTTAGGTCTTTTAGTAGCTTAAATACCGGCAGAGGCATAAGCTCGATCACGCCGTTTGGATAGTCTTTGGTTAGCGTACGGCAAGCAAGCTTTGGCGTACCGTTAACTAGCATACCGCAGCTGCCGCAGATACCGGCGCGGCAAACGAAGTCAAAGCTAAGATCCGGGTCAAATTTCTCGCGAATTTGATTTAACGCTATAAAAAGCGTCATGCCGTCGGTTTCTTCTAGCTCGTAGGTCGCGAAATGCGGCTTTGAAATTTTGCTTAACGGATTATATTTAAATGCTTTTATGGTTATTTTTCTACTCATATCCTATTCCTGCTCTTTCGTTTGGTGCTTTATATTTAGGCTGAAGATCATAGTGCATTAGCGCTTCCTGGATCTCGTATCTGCCTTTGCCTTCAGCTTCCATTTTGGCGCGGATCTCATCGACCTGCGCTTGACGTACGGCGCTGTCCGGGTGCTCTATGATGTTACCCTTAGCTCCATATCCGCGGAATGCCGGCGGAATTTCCATTTTCATGATATCAAGCGGCTCATACGCGATAGTCGGTAGCGTATCGCCCTCTTTCCAGCTAGTTAGAGTTCTGTTTAGCCAGTTTAGGTCGTCGCGTTTCGGATAGTCCTCACGGCAGTGCGCTCCGCGGCTCTCAGTGCGATCAAGCGCGCCTTTTGCGATACAAAGGGCCAGTTTTAGCATCTTCGGTACGCGGTAGGCCTCCTCAAGCTCAGGGTTGCCAAATAGTGCTTTGTTTGCGACCTTTACATCCAAAGATTGTTTATAAAGCTCTTCTAGCTCTTTTACCGCTACGGCTAGACCTTCGCCCGTTCTAAAGATCGCCACGTGCTCCCACATGATATCTTTCATCTTATTTTTGATCTCAAATACGTTAAATTTGCCCTCTTTTTCAACTAGGCTCTTTAGATAGTCTTCCTCTTTTTTAACGAATTTTTCGATATCGTTAGTATTTATCTCGATCTCGTGGCTACCGCAGTAGTCGGCAAAATAATCACCCACGATCATGCCCGCGACGACAGTTTCTGAAACGGAGTTGCCGCCTAGACGGTTAAATCCGTGCATATCCCAGCACGCAGCCTCGCCGGCGCTAAACAGACCCGCTAGCGTTGAGCTCTCGCCTGTAGGCTTAGTCTTTATGCCGCCCATAGAGTAGTGCTGCATAGGCAAGATCGGCGCCCAGCCTTTACCGCGCTGTCGTCCGTTTTCGTCGGTATATACTTCGGTATCGGCAGGATCGATGCCGTTAAAGATTTCGCAAATTTCTTGAACGTCGCGTAAGTTTTTCTCGATATGCTCGCGTCCTAAGATCGAGATATCCAGCCAAACGTGATATCCGTATGGGCTAGGTACGCCTTTACCCGCGCGGATATGCTCCATGATGCGGCGGCTTACGACGTCGCGGCTAGCTAGTTCTTTTTTCTCAGGCTCGTAGTCGGGCATAAAGCGATATCCGTCTACGTCGCGTAAAATTCCGCCGTCGCCGCGGCAACCTTCCGTTAGCAAGATACCGCTTGGGACGATCGGAGTCGGGTGAAACTGCACCGCTTCCATATTTCCAAGCTGAGCCACGCCAGTCTCAAGAGCGATGGCTGCGCCGATACCTTCGCAAACTACTGCGTTTGTAGTGTGTTTATAAACCCTACCGTAGCCGCCCGTAGCGATTAGCGTACCTTTTGCGACGTATGCCGTGATCTCGCCGTTAACTAGATCGCGAACGATCGCGCCGTAACAGCGGTTGTTTGCGTGGATTAGCGCGATAGCTTCTTTTCTGTCGTGGATTTCGACATTATGTTTTAGAGCTTCGTTTGCTACGGCAAAAAGCATAGTGTGACCGGTGGCGTCTGCCGTAAAGCATGTTCTCCATTTTTTAGTTCCGCCAAAGTCGCGAGAGTGGATGAGTCCGTGGACCTCTTCTTTTTCTATGATAGTCGTTTTTTGAGCGTTGATGATAGCGCTTCTTTCGCCTTTTGTTATACGAGTCCAAGGCACACCCCAAGCGGCTAGCTCGCGGATCGCCTTAGGCGCGGTTTGACAAAACATACGCGCAACTTGCTGATCACAGCCCCAGTCGCTACCTTTTACCGTGTCGGCAAAGTGTATGTCCTCGTTGTCGCCTTCGCTCATTTTTGAATTTCCCAAAGAGGCTTGCATGCCGCCTTGCGCAGCCGCAGAGTGTGAGCGCTTAACCGGTATTAGGCTTAAAACTACCGTACTTAGCCCTTTTTCTCCAGCGGCAACGGCAGCGCGTAGTCCCGCCAGTCCGCCTCCGATAACTAATGCATCATAGTATTTTACGTTCATTTTTTAAAGCTCCTTTTCCTAAAGACTGATCCACACGAAATCGGCGATCAGCGCGATGACCGCGAGCACTCCAAAAACCGCAAATATCGCAGTTTTGGCTTTATTTCTTTTTGCGAACATCTCTTGTTTATTTACTCCGTCGATGCTTATCCATTTTACGTATAGGCGGTACATTCCCACGCCGGCGTGAACAACCATAAATACAAGTAAAGCGAAGTAGAAAATTTCTAGTTGATGAAATGCGGCCGCTGATTTATCGGCAGTGATGTGTCCGCCGAAAATTATATCGACTAGGTGCGCGCTAGCTGCGAAAAATAGAGCAAAACCGGTCAAAAACTGAAACCACCAAAGCGTAGTGTCAAGGTGCTTCATGCGGTCTTTGTGACCTCTAAACATGATGTATTGTCTGTAGTTTGCAGGGAATTTTCTCATCGCTAAAAATGCGTGAGCGATAAAAACGACGAATATTATCGCAGCGATAACGTTAGTAATCCACCATGTGGCCTCGCCGAATAAAAATTTAGCCTCCGCAAAACCTACAACGGCGTTAAATGCGCCTTTGCCGAATAAAATGGTAGAGGTAAATACCATGTGACACAAAATAAAACAGGCCAAAATCAGTCCCGTTATACTTTGCCATCTGTCCCAAACGGCAGGAGTACGACTTTTTTTCGTATCCGCTTGCCTACCCAAGAAGCCCTCGATTAGCCCACTCATGAGCCCTCCTATAAAATTGAAATAAATTATCATAACTTAAGAGAAAATTAAATTATGACACTAGAAAAACGGTGTAATAGTATCGCAAATTACTTTAAAAACCTTTTAAAATTTTGTATATTTTTTATTTAAGATAATATAAAGGAAAATGCCGCATGCAAACATTAAAAAGGATAGTATTTGCCCCATAGAAAGGTTTAAAAACACAAAACCGATACCGAAATCAGGCTCCCTAAAGAACTCGCAGACAAATCTGGCAAAGGTATAAAGTATGGCATAAAGAGCGATGAGTTCGCCGTCAAATTTTTTAAATTTTCTATAAACAAAAAGGATAGCAAAAACAGCGAGCCCCTCTAAAACGGCTTCGTAAATTTGCGATGGATGACGCATCTGTCCCGCGACGTTGATCGCCCATGAGACGTCCGTGATACGACCGAAAAGCTCTTGATTTAAAAAATTTCCGATGCGACCGAAAAAATATCCAAGCGGGATGCTAAGCGCGACGAGGTCCAAAAGCTGCCACAAATTTTGCTTAAATTTACGGCAAAAAGCCCATGTCGCTATCAAAAACCCGACCACCGCGCCGTGATAGCTCATACCGCGGATACCGACGAATTCACCGTTGTGAAAGGGGTTAAAAATCTGCCAAGGATGAGTGAGATAATAAGCGGTATTTGGATCATAAATGACGATGTAGCCGAGCCTCGCGCCCAGTATCACGCCGATTTCCACCCAAAAGAAATAGTTATCAAGCAGCGAATTTGAAATTTGCATATTATCGCGCTTGACGATAAATTTAGCCACCCCGAGCGCCACGAGCAGCGCCAGGACGTACATTATCCCGTACCAGTGCACCTTGATGCCAAACAGCTCAAACGCGACCGGATCGAAATTTATATAAAAGTCGTTCCACCAACTCATCTAGGTACGACTTTGACTTTTAGCGTATTTTCGATACCGCTCGCAAAATCCTCGAAAAGATACCCCATCG
Source organism: uncultured Campylobacter sp. (assembly GCA_963517705.1). GTDB lineage: Bacteria > Campylobacterota > Campylobacteria > Campylobacterales > Campylobacteraceae > Campylobacter_A. Next base: position 8,620 of record CAUQHH010000026.1, on the reverse strand, counting down.
CGCGATAAAATTTACTTTTTGCTTCGTTTTGCAGGACTGGAGCTAGCTTTTTAGCGTAGGGTAGCAGATACGAACTTAGTAAAACGCCCAGAATTTCCTTCGTCTGTTCGTCTTGTTTTAGCTCGACGACGGAGGAGAAAAACGAAAGCTCGTTCGTTACGCTATCAAGCGCGCTGACATTTAAATTCGGACTAAATTTGCATTTTTTATAAAAGCCCTCAAGCCTCGCCTTATCGCCATCGAAAAAGAACTCCGCGTTAAAATATTTTTGCAAATTTGCAAAGTCTTTTGCGATATCTTCTATGCTCTCGCCTTTTATCGACTCCTCGTATAGCGCGCGTCCTTTGGCGTTTGCTTCGCTATCGTTTGTTATTATCCATTTTGGATTTTTATTTAGCTCGCTAAAAAGCTTCGCGCTCGGCGGCAGAGCGAAATTTAACGCAAATATCCTTGCGATCACGGCGTAAAATTTACCTAAATTCATCGTTTTCCTTTTTTATTTTTTGCGGGATTTTACAAAATTTAGGCTAAATTTTAGATTTGCTTAAATCGTAATCTGATCGAATTTAACACGACAGTAACCGAGCTAAAGCACATCGCCGCAGCGCCATAAACAGGCGTTAGCATGAGTCCTAACGGCGCCAAAACTCCCGCCGCAACCGGTATACAAACGGCGTTATAAACAAACGCCCAAAACAAATTTTGCTTTACCGTTTTCATCGTCTCGTTGGCCAAATTTATCGTAGCAACCGCGCTTTTTAGATCGTTTTTTACCAGCACTACGTCGCCCGCCTCTTTTGCGATATCCGCGCCGCTACTCATTGCGATGCCCACATTTGCTTGTTTTAGCGCCACAGAGTCGTGTGTACCGTCGCCGACAAATAGCACCGCACCCTCTTCTTGCAGGCGTTTTATGGTTTCAAATTTTTCATTAGGCAGCATGCCGGCAAAGACCTTTTCGACGCCTAGCTTGCCCGCTACGTTTTTAGCGGTGAAGGCGTTGTCTCCCGTTAGCATCACGGGCGTTATACCGGCATCTTTTAGGCTTTGGATAGCCTGCACGGCGTCGTCCTTTACCCTGTCGCTAAGCGCTATAAATCCTACGTAAATTTTATCCACGGCCGCGAGTATTACGCCGTTTCCTTCGTTTTGCGCTTTGGCGATTTGCTCTTTAGCCTGCGCGCTTATCTGCACGCCAAGCTCGCTTAAAAAGGCCTCGTTGCCCGCTATTACGCTGCCGTCCTCACTCTTTACGCCGCGTCCGGCGATATTTTCAAAGCCCTTTTCGTCGCCTAAAATTTTAAGCCCGAGCTCGTTTGCGTATCTAACGATCGCAGTCGATATCGGGTGCGAGCTTTTGGCTTCTAGAGCGGCGATTTTGGCTAAATTTTCATCGTTTATATCGGTAAAATTTACCGAAATTTCGCCCTTGGTTAGCGTTCCGGTTTTGTCAAATACCGCGTATTTTACGCCGCCAAGAATCTCTAAGACCTCGGGATTTTTGATTAGGATTCCGTTTTTAGCGCCTAGAGATAGCGAGGAGACGATAGCTATCGGGGTAGCTAACCCCAGCGCGCAAGGACACGAGATAATGAGCACACAAACCGCGCTTAGCACGCCTTGCAGCGCATTTCCCGTAAGCGCAAACCACGCAAAAAACGTAACGACGGCGATAGCGATCACGCTAGGCACGAAGATATTTGCCACGCGGTCGGCAAAGCGGCTAATAGTCATCTTTTTGCTCGACGCATCGCTTAAAAGCTCTAAAATTTGCGACAAAAGCGTTTGATTAGCGAACTTTGTAACCTTTACGTTGATGTAGCCGTTTAAATTTATCGTTCCGGCATTGACCTCGTCGCCTTGTTTTTTATAGACGGGCAAGCTCTCGCCCGTTAGCATCGAGGTATCGATCTCTGCGCCGCCGTTTATCACGACTCCGTCGCAAGGCACCGCGTAGCCACTCTTTACGACCGCGACGTCGCCTATTTTTAGGCTCACGGCATCCACTTCCAGCGCGCTGCCGTCTTTTTGTAGTACGAGAGCGGTCTTTGGCGACATATCCATGAGCGATTTTATATAATCCCCCGCGCGGGCTTTTGAGCGCTCTTCTAAAAATTTACCAAGCAGCACGAAAGCCGTTATCATCGACGCGCCAGAAACGTAGAGGTGGCGCATGTTTTCGGGTAGGTGCTCGCCCGCGATAAAAACCCCCAGCGAATATGCAAACGCCGTGCTTGTTCCCAGCGCGACGAGTACGTTCATGTCAAAGTTTTTATTTTTCAGCGCGCCGTAAGCATGGATGAAAAAATCCCGCCCGCACGTAGCTATCGTAATAAAGGCAAGTGCCAGCATAATAGCTGATTTTGCCACACTTGGCTGCTCGCTCATCTCAAGCGCCATGATCACCGCGCTAAAAGCTGCAGCGGCTAGGAAATTTCGGCGTAAATTTAAAATATGTTTCTCGCGTTTGGCTTCAAATTCCGCCAAATCTTTGGCCACGCCGTAGCCTAGTTTTTTTATTTTTTCCTCTATCGCGGCTTGCACTTCGGCGCTTTCTATGATAAATTCACCCGAGCCGTTTGCAAAGCTGACCTTCGCATCTATCACGCCCGAGATCTTTTTAGTTACGCGCTCGATGGCGTTTGAGCAGTTTACGCAGGTCATGCCCGCGATGTTTAGTTTGATATTTTGCATCAAATTTTCCCTATGACGCTAAATCCCAAATCATCCAGCTCCTCTTTAAATTTCGCCTCGTCCTTGCCGTCTAAATTTACGCTCACGACCCTTGGTTCTACGCCAAGATCGACCTTTATCTCGCCGTATTCATCGCCAAGAGCGTTTTTTATGGTGTTTGCGCAGTTTTCGCAGTGGATATTAGCAACCTTAAATTTAGTCATTTTATCTCCTTTATCATATGGTGGTATTTGTGAGAATTTATGATCATTTCGCAGTCGGTCTCAAAGCCCAAGCGCTCGTAAAAAGCCATGGTTTTAGGCTTTTTTTCATCGACGATGAGAGCTACTTTTTTGATATTTCGTTTCGGCGCGAGGGTAAAGATAAATTTGATCAGCTCTTTTGCGATACCTCGTCCGCGAAATCTCTCATCCACGGCAAGACTATCTATGTATAGCTCGTCCGCGAAGCACTCCGTCTGTGGAAATTTATTTAAACCAAGCGTCTGCAAATGCTTCCTGATGGGCTCATCTAACGCATCAATCTCTCCTCCGTCGTAAGCGCAAATCGCTCCCGCGATCTCGCCGTCAAATTTGAAAACAAAAACGTTGTTGTAGCTTAGGCGGTTTATCTCGCTTCTAAAAAATTTATGCAAAATTTCATCGCTCTTGACGGGATCGCTCACGCCGCTAAGCGTAAAAGCGATGTTCTCCATGGCTAAATTTAACAGCTCTATGCAGCGCGCGGCGTCGTCTTTTCGGGCATTTAAAATCATATTCGGATTATAGGACTTAAAGCTAAATTTTTTGCTAATACGCTCAAAACCTTGCGTTTTTAAAAAAATGCAAAATTTTTTTAGATATAATTGGGCAAAAATTTTTAAAGGAACGAAATGGGACGAGCGTTTGAATACAGGCGCGCCGCGAAAGAAGCGCGCTGGGACAAGATGAGCAAGGTTTTTCCAAAACTCGCAAAAGCCATAACCGTGGCTGCTAAAGAGGGCGGTACAGAGCCTGACATGAACCCAAAACTCCGCGCCGCGATAGCAGCGGCCAAGGCGCAAAATATGCCAAAAGACAACATCGACGCGGCGATAAAACGCGCCAGCGGCAAGGATAGCGCGGACATCAAGACCATCTTTTACGACGGCAAGGGCGCTCACGGCGTGCAGATCATCGTTGAGTGCGCTACTGATAACCCAACTCGCACGGTCGCAAACGTCAAGGCAATATTTAGCAAAAACGGCGGCGAAATTTTGCCTAGCGGAAGCCTAAATTTCATGTTTACGAGAAAGAGCGTTTTTGAACTTGATATGCCCGCAAAAGAGCTTGACGAGATCGAGCTAGAGCTTATAGACTTCGGTCTAACCGAGATCGAGGAGGAAGACGGCGTGCTTTATATCTACGGAGATTACGCAAGCTTTGGCACGCTAAGCGAAGGTATCGAAAAACTAGGCTTAGAGGCTAAAAAAGCTAGCCTGCAATACATCGCAAACTCGCCCGTAAGTCTAGACGAAGAGCAAATGAACGAGCTAGAAAAGCTGCTCGATAAGCTCGAAGACGACGACGACGTGCAAGCTGTTTATACAAATATCGAATAAATTTAAGGAACGAAATGAGAAACGACGAACTAAAAATCTACGACATCGACGCGGCCGAGCTTGCTAAGCTAAAATTTGCCGTTATCCACACCGAAAAAGGCGATATGAAGCTCGAGCTCTACGGCGACGAAGCGCCGCAGGCGGTGACAAATTTTGCCCAGCTAGCCAAAAGCGGCTTTTACGACGGATTAAATTTCCACCGCGTGATCCCAAATTTCGTGATCCAGGGCGGCTGCCCGCACGGCACGGGCACCGGAGGGCCGGGCTGGCGCATCAAATGTGAGTGCGTAGGCCAAAAACACAAACATAAACGCGGAGCGCTATCTATGGCGCACGCGGGTCGCGATACGGGCGGCAGTCAATTTTTCGTCTGCCACAGCGCGCAGCCGCACCTTGACGGCGTACATACGGTGTTTGGACAGATCGTGGACGAGCCGAGCCTAAAGACTCTAGATAGCGTCAGACAAGGCGATAAGATAAACTCGATCGAAATTTTAGAGAGTTTGTAAAATTTGATGAAATTTGCGGCAGCGGGTAAAATTTGACCAAAAATCGCCGCGATTTTATCTTTTTATATAAATTTATTTGTTAAAATACCTTTTTAATAATTTTTAAAGGACACCTCTTGAACCCAAGCGTTTCAAACGCGGCAAAACCGCAAAAACCTTTTCTTATTAGAATGTTTACCAACCTAGCGTTTTGGGTGGTTTTCGGCATCGTTGCGGGCATCGCGGTCGGCATGATCTTTCCGGATCTAGGCATCGCGAGCAAGCCTGGCATCGACTACTTTATCAAAGCTTTAAAAGCCCTCATCGGACCGATCATTTTCCTCACGATAGTCTCAGGTATCATCGGACTTGAGAGCATGAAGGAGCTAGGCTCCATCGGACTTAAAGGATTTATCTACTTTGAGGTCGTTAGCACCATAGCCCTTGCCGTGGGAATAATCTTTGGCGAGACGCTAAAACCGGGCCACGATATGCACCTTGACTACACGCAACTTGACGCCTCAAGCGTAGAGAAATTTACGAGCCAAGCCTCAAATATAGACGCAAATAGCGGAATTTTAGCGCACACGCTTCATATTTTGCGTGGCGCGGTGCCTGTAGACGGCATTTTTCCTTATGTACATTTGCTTGATCCGTTTATCAAATCAAACACGCTTCAGGTGCTATTTTTGGCTATCGTGACAGCCGTCGCGATCTCGTTTTTAAAGCACGACTATAAAAAGAAGATCCTAAGACCGCTTGAAATCGTTCAGCACTGGGTGCTAAAACTGCTTACGATTTTGATGCTATTTAGCCCGGTCGCGGCATTTTCCGCGATGGCGTTTTTGATCGGTAAATTCGGCATAAACTCGCTTTTGGGTATGCTTGAGCTACTTTTCGTTATGGCTTTTGCGAGCTTGTTTTTTATCTTCGTAGTTTTGGGTATAATTTGCTATTTTGCAAAGGTCAATATCTTTAAATTTATGCGCTTCATCGCAAAAGAAGTTTTGATCGTATTTGCGACGAGCTCCTCGGAGACCGCACTAGCTCCGCTCATGCAAAAGCTAGAAGCCGCAGGCATCCACAGAGGCGCGGTCGGACTCATCATACCGACGGGATATTCGTTTAACCTCGACTGTACGAACATCTACCTATCACTTAGCGTTATTTTCCTAGCTCAAGCCTTCGGCATCCCGCTAACGGTCGAGCATTTGATACAAATTCTCGTCATCTTGATGGTAACGAGCAAGGGCGCCGTCGGCGTCACGGGCTCTGGATTTATCATACTTGCGGGTACGCTTGCCGCGCTTCCTAGCGCAGGTATCCCGGTCGTTACGGTTGCGGTGCTGCTTGGCGTGGATAAATTTATGTCCGAGATGCGCGCGGTCGGAAACCTCTGCGGTAACGCCGTAGGCTGCCTAATCATCTCGATCTGGGATAAAAAAGTAGATATGGAGAAATTCCGCTACGCACTCGATCACCCGGACGAGTTTCACTTCCATTCGTAAATTTAAGGCGGTGGGCTTTTAGCTCATCGCCTCACTCAAACTACTCAAATTTAAAATTCGTATTTAAATCCCAAAATCCTACCCTTATCGTCAAATTTGATCAAAAGCTCTTTGTCAAATTTAGCTACGATTTCGTCTTTGCCTTTTTTAAAAAATCCGCCCTTTTCGACGTTTTCATCAAATTTGACTCCGTTAAATTCCAAAAAGCTTTTGATGAAAATTTTATGATCTACGTCGTGATTTTGTATGCAGCCGCTTGCTGTTTTGACAAACTCGTGCGCACTAAGAGGCTCAAAAAGCGAAGCCGGCGCGTCGGTGATAGCCACAAATGCGCAACCCTTATCGTGCCTGCAGCCATAGTAACATAAATTTTCGTCAGCGACTCCGCACGCGGCGATACATAGCGTATGACCGTTAAAGGTTTCATCCAGCTCAAAGCTCGGTTCGCTAAAAGCCTGCAAGCCCCACTCTAGCCCCGTGCGCAACACCTCCGCAGAAAACCGCGTCGCCTCCTCGCCAAAGTTATTTACGTTCGCGTGTCCCCACAGCCACGTGTCGCTCACGTTTGACTCGCTACCGATAAACTGTATCTTGTAAATTTGATCGCCAAAAGCTATCTCGCAGCTGTCAAAATCCACGTTCCAGTCGAGGTTGCCGACGATATCCGCAAATCTACCTTGCACCGCAGCCATCTTGCCCAGCGTAGCCGAAAAAACCTGATGAAAGTCCGAAAAGTCGCTTACGTACCGTAAATTTCGCATTTTTGCTCCTTTAAATTTAGTTTGTGAATTATACCGATTAAATTTTAAACTTGCCCAAAAATATTAAAATTTTATTTTAAGCTTAATTAAAAGATAGTATAATTTCATAAATTTTATCTCAAATTTAGGAGCAAACATGGACATAGTCGAGAGATTTTTACGCTATACAAAGATCAACACAACGACAAACCGCGAAGCGGGCGCGGCGGGTGTGATGCCGTCAAACCCAACCGAGCACGATCTAGCAAAGCTGATAGAAAGCGAGCTAAAAGAGCTTGGCTTGCAAAACATAAAAAGGCGAGAAAATGCCATAACCACGGCCGTTTTGCCGTCAAATTCCTCTAAAAAGCTGCCGTCCGTGGCGTTTTTCGCGCACCTTGATACGAGCGCGGAGCAAAAAAACGACACAAAAGCCCAAATCGTGCGCTACGAGGGCGGCGACGTCACGCTAAACAAAGAGCTAGGCATAACGCTCAAACTTAGCGAATTTCCGGAGCTTGCTAACTACGTCGGAGACGATCTCATCGTAACCGACGGCACCAGCCTGCTAGGCGCGGATGATAAGGCAGCGATCGCCGCCATCGTAAACGCAGCGCAGTTTTTCATACAAAACCCGCAGATCGAGCACGGTGACGTGACGTTTGGCTTTTTGCCCGACGAGGAGCAAGGCCTGCGCGGAGCCAAGGCGCTTGACGTCTCGGAGATCAAGGCTGATTTTGCCTACTGTCTTGATTGCTGCGGCATAGGCGAGCTGATTTATCAAAACTGGAACGCAGGCGACGCGGTCGTGACTTTTACCGGGCAGTCCGCACACCCGATGAACGCCAAGGGCAAGCTAGTAAATTCATTGCTGCTTGCGCACAAATTTATCTCGATGCTACCAGGCGGCGAAGCACCCGAATACACCGACGGCGTCGAGGGCTACTACTGGGTCAAGGAGCTATCGGGCAACAGCGCAAAGACCGTGCTAAAGCTCGACGTTCGCGAATTTAATGAGGCAAAATACGCGCAGCGCATGGCGTTTTTACAAGATCTAGCCGACTCGTTTGCTAAAATTTACGGCGCGCACAGAGTACAGATCAATCTAAAAGACCGCTACAAAAACGTATTTAACTACCTCGAGGGCGGCGAAAACAGCCTACCCGTCGTCGCGGCAAAGCAGGCCTACGCTCGGCTAAACATAGAGCCAAAAGTCATCCCGATGCGAGGCGGCTACGACGGCGCGGTCATCTCGGAAAAGGGCGTACCGTGTCCAAATCTCTTTACCGGCGCGCACAACTTTCACTCCATCTACGAGTACCTGCCGGTAAAATCGCTACGCGCGGCCAGCAACGTCATCTGCGAGATCGTAAAAATCATAGCCGAGAAATAAACCGGGTCAAATTTGAGGGCGACTTCGCTCTCAAATTTGCGTCTCGTCGCCCTCATATCGCTATTTTTACGCCACCCAGACCCGTCCCATTACGACGCTAGCCCAAATTTACGTCAAATTTAACCCTCTCGCCCGAATTTAAGCTCGCTTTGCGTAAAATGCAAAAGCAAATTTAAATAGGAGCAAATTTGATGAAAAAGATATTTTTACCGCTAATC
>CAUQHH010000025.1:0-16705 GCA_963517705.1 uncultured Campylobacter sp. | reverse complement strand
TCCAGCCCAAATTCTCGGCTAAATCAGCCGCAGTTTTACCGCTTTTCGTGCGCACATTTTTGTCCGTACCGTTTGCCAGCAGCACGTTTACGAGCGCTAGATTGCCCGCGAGCGCCTCGTGGTGCAGCTGCGTAAATCCGAGCTCATCGACGTCCGTGAGGATACTTGGATTCTCTTTGACGTATTGCTCAAATTTCTCGCGTACATTTTTACACATCGGGTGCTCGGTCAAATTTTCCGGGTGTTCTTTTTGCTCGTAAACGACTAAAATATCGTTAAAATCGCCAAAATCAAGCCCCCACGCTTTATCGTGCTCTTTTAGCTCGCCCTTTTGCATACGTGAGCGCATCGCCTGCACGCTAAAGCCGCCGTACGCGCGTCCTGCCACGGCGAACATCCAGTCGCTCATCTCGTCTATCTTTGCGTTCACGCGGTCGCCGTTTTTTACGTTTTGTACGGCGTCAGGCTCGTTTACGAGCGTGCCCGAGATGGTCTCGCCGTCAAAATCCACATCGTTTATCCACATGTGCTCGCCCACTTCCTCGCCGTCCGCGACGTCTAAGAAGCAAATTTTAACCATCGCAAAATCAAGCCCCGGCACGACCCTGTGGCGCTCCCAGTAAAGCTCACGCCAAAAATACCTAAAACTCTCGCGAGCTTGCTCAAATGCGCGCTGCATGTAGTCTTCGTCGCTACTTACAAAATAGATCGGCATCTGCTCGCCAAGATCGATTTGCTTGCCAAAAATTTTCTTAAAAAAGCCCATTTTTTATCCTTACTTTTTAAATTTAGATGAATCAAATTTGAATACAAAAAGATAGGGCGAAATTTGATCCATAAATCCGTCAAATTTTGAATACAAAAATTAAGCGACTGTTTCGCAAAATTAGGCGAGGCGATTTAAATTTTTGCGACGGGAGTTACCGAGTGGGTAATGACCGAGCGAAAATTTAAATCAACGACGCATAATGAAGCGAAAATGGCTACTATTTTAAGTTTTTAAAACTAATCGGCAACTCCAAATTTAACCCCTTCACAAGCCTAATACACTCTTGCAGATCATCGATACTTTTGCCGCTTACGCGCACCTCTTCGCCGCGGATCACCGCTGTTACTTTTAGCTTTGCGTCCTTGATCGCTTTGGTGATTTTTTTTGCGTTTTCGCTATCTAGGGTGTCGTTTAGCTTTAGCGTCGCTTTTAAATTTGCGCCACTTGCACTCTCGCGTTTGCTTTCAGTCACGGCCACGGGCGGGATGTTTCGCTTGATGAGCTTTGAGATCACGATGTCTTTTAGCGCGTCGATTTTGTTGTCGCTAGAGCTTAAAAGCGTGATGATTTTTTCCTTTTCGTTTAGCTCCACTTCGGCCGCAAGCCCCTTAAAATCATATCTCGCCGCGATCTCTTTTTTCGCCGTCTCAAGCGCATTTTTGACCTCCATCATATCGACCGCCGCGCTTATATCAAAACTATGCTCAGTTGCCATTTTTATCCTTTCAAAAATTCTTTTATATTTTCCGCAATCATCGCTACGAGCCGCTCTCTAGCCTCAAAGCTCGCCCACGCTACGTGCGGCGTGAGTATCAAATTTTCCTTATTTTTGATACGAAGCAGCGGATGATCCGCGCGCATAGGCTCGGTCTCCAGCACATCCGAGGCAAATCGCAAATTTCGCCCGTCTATCGCGCGAGCTACGGCGCTCTCGTCCACTATACCGCCACGACCGAAGTTCATCAGTATGGTGCCCTCTTTCATCAAATTTAGCTCCCGCTCGCCGATCAAATTTAGCGTTTTTTCGTTTAGCGGAGCGTGGATGCTCACGATGTCGCAGCCGCTTAGAAGCTCGTTTAAATTTAGTCTTTTAAACTCGGCGTTTGCGTTTGCGCCGCTAGTTGAGTAGTAGCTCACTCTCGTGCCAAATGCCGCTGCTATGCGCGCCACGTCCCTGCCAATCTCGCCAAGCCCAATGACGCCAAAGCTCTTGCCTGCGATCTCGCCGATACTGCGGTCTAAATTCGTAAAAATTTCGCTCTTTGCCCACTCGCCGCTTTGCGCGTAGTTATCGTAAAATTTGATGCGATTCGTCAGCGTAAAAAGACAAGCAAACGTATGCTGCACGACGCTAGCGGTGGAGTAGCCCGCGACGTTTTTTACAGCGATGCCTTTTGCCGCGGCGTGCGCGAGATCGACGTTGTTCATGCCGGTTGCACTTATGCAGATTAGCTTTAAATTTGACGCATCCATCACGGCTTTGTCGATGACGACCTTGTTCGTGATGACGACATCTGCGCCCTTTAGCCGCTCTATGCGCTCGGCCGCGGCGGTAGTCTCAAAGCTAACAAACTCGCCAAACTGCCTAAAAACGTCCAAATTTACGTCGCTTCCAAGCGTCGCGGCATCAAGGCAGACTATTTTCATTTTGCGTCCTTATTTGATAAAGTGCCCCACGAATTTGGAGTAGTTATCTAAAATTTCGCCTCCCCTGCGATATCCCAGCGCGCACGCCTCGTAGGCGAAAAACACGCCCGCTTGGTAGCTGTTGTTGGCGGCGTCTTTGTTAAATTCGTAAAATTCCTGATAGATCGCGCGGTTTTGTCCGTAGTCGCCGCCGTTTTGCGAGCTAATGCTACCGTCAGCCTCAATCACGCTCACGTTTGCGCCCTCTCGGCCAAAAACAGGCTTTTTCACGCACTTTTTGCCCGCGATCGGCTTGTCGCTAGCTTGCAATAAAAGCGGGTGATTCGGATATAGATCCCAAAGAATTTTTAATATGCCTTTGCTTTGGAAAAGCAGCGTGTATGCAGGATTTAGGATGATGGCTTTTTGATTTTGGACGATATTTTTTAGGATGATGGCTAGCTCGCCTTCCTCTACGGCTATGTCCTCCCACGGTACGAGCTTGAACCAGTACTCGTAGTTTTCGCCGTCAAAAAACACGCCCTCCTCGTCGTTAAATACGACCTCATCGACGTAGGCAAACGCCGTGTGAAAGCCCGCTTCCTCGGCGATGTACTGCAGTAGCTTCACGGTCTGCTCGTCCTCGCTGCTGCCCGCAACCGAGCTAAATAAAATTTTCCAGCCCTCGTAGTGCTCGTTAAAGCTCTCGGTCTCCTCATCTAGCGTCACTAGGCGCCTAAAATTTTGCTTTAGCGCGTCATAAAGGTCGTTAAACTGCGCGCTCTCGTCCATGCGGTTAAACTTAAGCGCCGCCCACTGGATGATCGCCGTCTCAAACACGGCAGTCGGCGTGTCGGCGTTAAATTCGATGAGTTTTATCGGCTTGCCGTCTAGACCGCCTGCAAGGTCAAATCTACCGTAGAGATGCCAGTGTACGTCGTTTTCCCAGCTTTCGCGCACGAGATCTACGAGGTTAAATGGGATGCCGACCTCGTGATAGAGGTTGTTGTCGATGACGTGTTGGGCGGCTGCGACGAACATATCGTATAGCTCGTTTGCGGCGTTATAATACGCCTCGGCCTGTGCCTCGCTAACCTCGACTAGCTCGTCTGCTACGTAGTCGCTGCCGTCCGGATCGGTGTGCCAGGTAAAGCCGATCTCGCCTAAAAATTCGCTATTTAGCGGTTCGATTTTTTTTAAATTTATCATTTTTATCCTCCGAAACTTGAACTTGAGCTTGAACTTGATCCGCCGAAAAATCCGCTCTTTCCGCCGCTAGGCTTACCCGCCGAGCTAGCGGCTTTGGCTTTGTTAAAGCTATCTACGCTCCTTGAATACGCGCTTGGGTTTTTATACGCGCTTTGGCGCTGCGACTGATAGCCCGGATTGTTAAAGAGCTTGTTGCCTATCCAGCTACCGATGATCGCGCCTGCAGCCGAGGCTAGAAGCGTCTCGCCAAGGCTCATACCGCCGCTTGAAAGTTGCGCGTTTTGAGCATTCGGATTGGTTAAATTTGACATTCCGGCGTCGATTTTAGCGTTTTCCTCGGCGATTAGCTTATCCATCTCCTCTTTGCTTAGCACGCGCTCGGTGCCGTTGATGTCCTTTAGCACGACGCGCGTTTCGCTACTTGGGTACTCCTCTAGGACTTTATATTTGCCAGGCGCGGTTTCCTCGATGATGACGAATGCTCCCGTTTTTTGCGCCACTTCGTTTAGCGCGCTACTTTCACCGCCGTTATCGCTGCTACCGCAGCCGGCTAGCCCGGCCGCTACCACCGCGCCAAAGCCGCCCACGGCAGCGTAGCTGGCTACTTTTTTGATATGCTTAAAAACTCTCATTTTTTATCTAGCTCCTTTAAAATTTTCTTGCTTTTGACCATTATCACGCCTTTTTTAAATTTGATAAATTTTGATTTTCCGATGTTTTTTATGATTTTATTTTGCGTTTTTTTGAGGCTCTTACCGCTTAAATTTTGCGATTTTAAAAATTCGGCCAGGCTCGTCCATTTGCCCTCATTTTCAGGCTTACTCTCGACGAATTCTACGTCGATCGGAGCCACGTACTCGCCGTTTTGGCGAGCTAGCAGCGGACGCTCGAGCATACTTAAAAACCCTCTTAGCTTCTCGTCTCTTTCGCGGTAAATTTGAGCTATTTCCGTTTTATTATTTAGCAAAATTTGCTCTTTTTCGCGAAAAAGCCTATCTTTATCGGCTTGCAAATTTTGATTTTGTTCTTTTAGTTCGCTAATTTGCGAGAGTAGAAATTCGTTCACGTCAAATTCGCCGGCTTTAGCGGCTTTTTTTGGCTCCGAGCTTTTGGCTGATTTTGGAGTTTTGGGCGCTGATTTGGGTGCGGTTTGGGGCTCGTAGCCCTCTAAAACCACGTATTTTACGCCGTCTTTTTCGAAGGTCTTTAGCGTTCCGCGACGAATGCGGTTGTAGACGGCTTCTTTGGTTACGCCTAAGATTTCCGCGGCCTCGCTCACGGGCACTTTGGACATATTTTTCCTTTGATCGTTAAATTTGGCGTAGATTATGGCAAATTTTGGCTTTGATGCGAGTTAAATGGGAGTTTGAAAAAAGAAAAGGCCGCCGAAGCGACCCTTTTGGTTAGAGCTTTGACTCGTAGCGTCTAAGCATATATAGACGTTTAAGCATTTTCTTGCGAGCCGCGATTTTTTGTTTTTTGCGGATCTCGGTCATAGGCTCGAAAAAGCGTCTTGCGCGAACTTCAGTCACGACAAGGTTCCTGTCGGTTTGCTTTTTGAACTTTCTGTAAGCTTCGTCAAAAGACTCGTTAGGATGTACCTTAATACCAGGCAACGTCCTCACCACCTTTCAATTAAAATAGACGGCGATTATAGCAGAAATTTAGTAAATTTGAGAATTTATAAAAAATTAATTGCATTAAAACTATAATCCATCAAAAATTATCACTACTTTGTAATCAGGACGAATTATGACAAAAGAAGAGTATAAAAATTATTTCAAATTTGCCAGCAAACGCTATATCGCCTACATCCTGATCACCTTTACCGCGCTGATTTTACCGTTTATATCTATCGGCGGAAATCAATTTTTCCTGCTAAGCTTTGAGCGCAGCGAGCTGCATCTGCTTTTTGCTAAATTTAACGTCCAAGAGCTGTTTTTGATGCCTTTCGTGCTCATCATTTTTTTTATTTTTATATTTTTTATGACGAATTTAGGCGGCCGCGTCTGGTGCGGCTGGAGCTGTCCGCAGACGATATTTCGCGCGATTTACCGCGACCTTATACAAACTAAAATTTTAAAAATCCGAAAGAGCGTCTCAAATAAACAAACAATCGCCGAGAGCGGCGTCAAAAATGCGCTAGCAGTCGCGATATGGAGCGTTTTGGCTTTTGTCGCGGCAGCAAATTTTCTCTGGTTTTTCGTCCCGCCGCAGGACTTTTTCACTCAAATTTCAAACCCCGCCGAGCATAAAATTTTACTCGGAGCTTGGCTTGTTATCGCGGCGTTTTTGATATTTGACGTCGCGTTTTTGGGCGAAAACTTTTGCGTTTACGTCTGCCCATACGCTAGAGTGCAGTCCGTGATGATCGATTCTGACAGTGTGCAGGTGATCTACGACGAGGCGCGCGGCGGTAAAATTTACGATGGTCAAACCAAACTCTGGAAAAAGCCGCCCGATCCACAAAACGAGTGCACAGGCTGCGAAGCCTGCGTGAAAATTTGCCCGACGCACATCGACATCAGAAAAGGCATGCAGCTAGAGTGCATAAACTGCCTAGAGTGCGTCGATGCGTGCACAAAAACGATGTCGGGGCTAAATTTGCCTAGTCTAATTAGCTGGACTAGCTCAAATTCCCTAAAAACCAAGCAAAAAGTGCGGTATCTGCGCTTTAAAACCATCGGCTACTGCGCCATCATCGCTATCGTCGCGACCGCGCTAACGCTAATGAGCGCCAAAAAAGAGAGCATGCTGCTAAATATCAACCGCACGAGTGAGCTATATAAGATAAATAAAAGCGGCAAGATCGAAAACGCTTACGTGTTTTTGTTTGAAAACACCGACGCGCAGGCGCATGAGTTTTACTTCGACGTTAGCGCGGACGGAGCTAAAGCGCCGATAAAAGTCGAGCGCCCAAAGACTAAAATTTCGTTAAAAGCAGGCGAAAAAAAGAGAGTCGTAGTTGTGCTAAGCGCGCCTAAATCGGCATTTGCCCGCACAAATAAGCAAACGACGAAGATAGAAATCTCAGCCTACGCAGCGGATAACAAAGAAAAAATAAATGTTAAGAGGCGGACGATTTTTGCCCATCCAAGTGAGTAAAAAATTATTTTTTTATAGTATAATCATACTTTAAGATTTTTTAAAATTTGGGGGCTATAAAAATGGATACGAAACCGACGAAACGAAGCGCCGTGAGAAAAGAGAAATTCATCCAAGCCGGGCTTGAAATTTTCCTCGAAAACGGCTACGAAAACACGAATTTAACGGATATCATTAAAAAAAGCGGCGGGTCGCTGGCGAGCATCTACAAATTTTTTGAAAACAAAGAAGGGCTTTTTCGCGCTATCGTAGAGCGTGGATTTGACGACTTTAGGACGCAAATAGACGAGAAAATCGATCTAAATTTGCCGCATAAACTGGATGATTTTTTAACCAAATTTGCGATGATATTTTTCGACATCATCTGTGAAAAGAAAACCACGCTAATCTCAAGAGTGATGATGAGCGAGGGCGCGAAAAACGACGGCCTTTTAGGTAAAGAGTTTTTGGATCAAATTTTAAGCAAAATCGATAAAATTTTAATCGATTTTTTCGAACGCGAAGATATAAGAGTCCAACTAAATCCATGTATCTCTCCTTACGTCGCAGCCAAGGCGTTTGCCGCAGTCGTTAGAGAGCCTTATCATTATAATGCTATTTTGCTAAACGAGGACATAACGCTAAACGAACAAGAGCGCGAAGAGCACGTAAAAACGCGCATAGATATGTTTTTGCACGGCGTAAAAAAACGCTAAATTTGACTATCAAAATTTGACTTTTCGTGTAAATAAGAGTAAAATAGCCGACTTTATTTGTAACAAATATTACAAGTTAAATTTCGTATAAAAACTAAAAAATAAAGGCAAATTTATGAGAAATTTTAAAAATATCTCTGTTTTGTTATTGGCGTCGCTGCTTTTTACGGCATGCTTTGATAGTAACGATAAAAAAAGCGCGGCCGGGCAACAACGGCAAATGCCGCCGTCAAAGGTCGATATATTCGTAGCTAAAAAATCAGACGTGCCGATCAGCTTTGACTACACCGCGACCCTAACGAGCCAACAAGACGTAATCGTATATCCAAAAGTAAGCGGCACGATAACCAAGCAATTTTTTAAACCCGGCGACAACGTAAAAGCAGGCGACAAGCTGTTTTTGATAGATTCCGAAAAATACCAAGCCAGCTACGACGCGCTTGAGGCCGCTATCGGCGTAGCAAACGCAAATTTAAAAAACGCTCAAACCGAATTTAACAGAATTTCAAATTTATACAAGAAAAACGCCGTTTCGCAAAAAGAGTACGACGCGGCAGTCTCGGCGCTCGAGATCGCAAACGCAAATTTACTAAGCGCTAGAGCAAACGCCAAAAACGCCAAGATCGACCTGGGCTACACAAGCATAATCGCGCCTTTTGACGGCGTTTTAGGCGACAATCTAGTAGACGTGGGCTCGCTAGTCGTAGCAAACACGACCCAGCTCGTGCGCCTAACCAAAATCAATCCGATCGAGGCCCACTTCCACATCTCCGACGTAGATAATCTAAACCGCGTCAAAATGCAAGAAAGCGGCCTCTGGGCGCAAATAAACTCGGACGCCGTGCTTAAAGTCGGCCCGGGAGAATTTAACGGCAAGGTAAATTTTATCGATAACGTCGTAAATACTAACATGGGCACCGTTTTAGCCAAGGCTGAATTTAACAACGACGAGGGCAAGCTGCTACCTGGCATGTTCGGCCACGTGACGATGGGCGGATTTTACCAAAAAGACGGTTTTAAAATCCCTCAAGTAGCGCTCCAGCAAACAGACGTCAAGACCTACGTGCTAGTCGTAGAGGATGGTAAAGTAGCCTCCAAGGACGTAAAAATCACCTATCAAACCAAAGACGCCGCAGTCGTTAGCGAGGGGCTAAACGAAAATGATAAAATCATCTTAAACAACTTCCTAAAAATCGGCGTAGGCGCGCCCGTCGAGATAGACAAGGACCTAACCGCAAGCTTTGGTAAAGGCGAAAATTTAGAGCCTAAAAACGAGCAAGAAAAGGCTAAGTGATGTTTTCTAAATTTTTCATAAATCGCCCGATATTTGCCACCGTCGTATCTATCATCATAGTTATCGCGGGCGCGATGGCGATAAAGGGGCTTCCTATCGAGGAGTATCCCAAGCTAACTCCGCCTCAAATTTCCGTTAGTGCCGTCTATACCGGCGCTGATGCCCAAACTATCTCCGACTCGGTAGCCAGCGCGATCGAGGATCAGATAAACGGCGTAGAAAACATGCTCTATATGCAAAGCACTTCAAGCTCGAGCGGCTCGCTAAATATCAACGTTTATTTTAAAATCGGCACCTCAGCCAAACAAGCCACGATCGACGTAAACAACCGCGTCCAAGCCGCGCTCTCAAGGCTACCTCAAGAGGTGCAAAATATGGGCGTGACCGTGCGCGAACGCAGTGGCTCGATCCTAGAGGTAGTCGGCTTTACGAGCTCAAACATGGACCTAGTAGAGCTATATAACTACGTAAATTTAAACATCGCAGACGAGATCAAAAGGGTTAACGGCGTAGGCGACACGGCGCTAATAGGCAGCAAAGAGTACTCGATGAGAATTTGGCTAAAACCGGACAAACTAGCCTACTACAAACTAACTCCTAGCGACGTCATCTCTCAAGTAAAAATCCAAAACAGTCAATACGCCGCCGGTAAAATAGGCGAACAGCCATCAGACGGCGACAATCCTTACGTTTATTCCGTTCGTTCGGACGGCCGTCTCAAAAATGCCGCGCAGTTTGGCGATATAGTTATCAAAAGCGCCGACGGAGCGGTGCTAAAGCTAAAAGACGTAGCGACCGTGGAGCTAGGAGCGGCTAGCTACGCATCAGATTCGATGCTAAACGGCCAAGACGCCATCCCGCTTTTAATCTTTATGCAAAACGACGCCAACGCCCTAGCCACCGCGCAAGCGGTAAACGCAAAGCTTGACGAGCTAAGTAAAAATTTCCCCGCAGGCTTTAAACACACGATCGCATATAACCCGACCGAATTTATCGAAGTTTCTATCCAAGAGGTTATAAAGACCTTCGTCGAGGCCATGATCCTAGTTATCATCGTTATGTATATGTTTTTAAAGAGCTTCCGCGCTACCATCATCCCGATGCTAGCCGTTCCTGTGTCTATCATCGGTACGTTTGGCGGACTATACGCGATGGGATTTAGTATAAATTTGATCACGCTTTTTGCGCTCATACTTGCCATCGGTATCGTCGTGGACGACGCCATCATCGTTATCGAAAACGTGGAGAGAATTTTACACGAGGACAAAAACATAACCGTCAAAGAAGCGACATATAAAGCGATGGAAGAGGTGCAAACACCCGTCATCTCGATCGTACTAGTTCTCTCGGCCGTTTTTATCCCCGTTTCTTTTATGGAGGGCTTTGTCGGCGTCATACAGCGCCAGTTCGCGCTCACGCTAGTTACTTCGGTTTGTATCTCTGGCTTTGTCGCACTCACGCTTACTCCGGCGCTTTGCGGCGTTATGCTAAAAAGACAAGAGAACAAGCCGTTTTGGTTCGTGCAGAAATTTAACGACTTTTTCGATTGGAGCACGAAAATTTTCACCGCCGGCGTAGCAACGGTACTTCGCCACATTATCATCAGCCTTATTTTGATAGGCGTCATGGGTTTTGCGACTTTCGAGCTGTTTAAAAAAGTTCCTAGCGGCCTCGTACCGTCCGAAGATAAGGGCGCGCTGATGGTTATCACTTCGCTACCGCCGTCAAGCAATATGCTAAAAACCAAAGAAGAGGTAAAAACTATCAGTAACATGGTTCTAAGCAATCCAAACGTCGAATTTACGATGGGTTTTGCCGGATACGATATGCTTGCGGGTGCGCTTAGAGAAAACTCTGCCATCAGCTTTATCAAGCTAAAAGACTGGAGCGAGAGAAAAACGCCGGATAGTCAAGCAGACGCGCTAACAGGGCCTTTTAACGGTATGCTTTGGGGCTCGAAGGAGTCGATGAGCTTTGTCGTAAACGTCCCGCCTATCATGGGTCTATCGATGACGGGCGGCTTTGAGATGTATCTACAAAACAAAAGCGGCAAAAGCTACGCCCAGATCGAAGCCGACGTGAAAAAAGTAGTCGCCGCGGCAAACGCGCGCCCGGATCTAACCAGCGTGCGCTCGACGCTAGAGACTAACTACCGCCAGTTTAAAATCGACGTCGATAGGCAAAAAGCCCAGATGTTTGGCGTGAGCGAGAGCGAAATTTTTAGCGCGATAGGCTCGACTTTCGGCTCTTACTATATCAACGACTTTAGCCTTTTTGGCAAATCCTACCGCGTCTACGCTAGAGGCGAGGACCGCTTTAGAAACAACCCAGAAGACTTGCGTAAAATTTACGTCCGCTCAAAAGGCGGCGAGATGATACCGCTAAACTCCGTCGCAACTCTAACTAGAATTTTGGGTCCCGATATCGTAGATAGATTTAACCTTTTCCCTGCGGCTAAGATCCAAGGCGACCCAAAACCGGGCTACACGTCGGGAGACGCGATAAAAGCGATACAAGAGGTAGTCGAACAAACGCTAAATATGGAAGAATACTCCATCAGCTGGGCGGGCACGGCCTATCAGGAGGTTAGCTCGCAAGGCACGGGCTCTACGGCGTTTATATTCGGTATGATTTTCGTATTTTTGATCCTAGCGGCGCAGTATGAGCGCTGGCTCATCCCGCTAGCCGTTATCACGGCCGTTCCGTTCGCGGTTTTTGGCTCGCTAGTCGCCGTTTGGGCTAGAGGGCTAACAAACGACATTTACTTCCAGATCGGACTACTGCTTCTCATCGGTCTATCGGCTAAAAACGCGATCCTCATCGTCGAATTTGCGATGCAAGAAAGACTAGCGGGCAAGAGCGTATTTGACGCGGCCGTTAATGCGGCTAGACTTCGCTTCCGCCCGATCGTCATGACCTCGCTCGCGTTTACCCTGGGCGTTTTTCCGATGGTTATCAGCACGGGTGCCGGCGCTGCGTCTCGCCACTCTCTAGGCACGGGCGTGGTCGGCGGTATGATAGCTGCCACTACGATAGCGATATTTTTCATACCGATGTTTTACTATCTGCTAGAAAAGCTAAACAACAAAGTCTGGGATAAAAAACCAAGCGGAGCACAGGAGGTCAAAAATGTATAAAATTTTAACTTTAGCCGCGGCGCTATTTTTGGCGGGCTGCTCGTTTCGCCCCGAGATGCCCGAGGTCGATACGAAATTTGAATCTACGTATAAATTTGAAACTAGCGACATCAGAGACGAGTGGTGGAAGGAGTTTGGCGACGAAAATCTAAACGCCCTCGTAGCTAGCGCGCTAGAGAAAAATACCGACCTCCGCACGGCTTATTTAAATTTACAAAAAGCGGCCGCAAATTTAGGCATCTCTGAGGCCGATCTTTTTCCTAGCGTAAATTTAAACGTCGGCTACACCAAAGCAAAAAGCAGCGGCGAGACCTACACCAAGCAGCCTCAAACGCGCTACCGAAACTCCGAGGTAAATTTGGGTCTTAGCTACGAGATAGATCTGTGGGGCAGAGTGAGGAACAGCGTCGAGTCGGCTAAAGCCAGTCTAAACGCGACCAAACTAGACTACGCCACCGCACGCCTTAGCATAAGCTCTAGCGTGGCTAAAAGCTACTTCGCGCTCGTGGCTCTAAACATGCGCGAAGCCGTGCTAAAAGATACGCTAAAAACCTACGAGGAGACGTTGGCGCTTCGCAAAACGCAGCTTGATCTAGGCGGCATAAACGAGACGACCTATCTACAAAGCAAAGCCGCCGTCGAAAGCGCAAAAGTAAGCCTGCTAGAGGTGCAAACCTCGCTATCTCAGGCTCTAACGTCAGTAGCGGTACTAACCGGTAAGTCAAACGATGAGATCCTAAACGGAGCCGTGCAGAGCGCTAAAATGCTACCAAAAGAGCCCGAAGTGAGCGCAGGCGTGAGTGCGGACATACTGCTGCGAAGGAGCGACGTAGCTAAAGCATACGCCGATCTAAACGCCACTAACGCGCTAATCGGTGTCGCAAAGGCCGACTATCTACCGTCCATCTCGCTAACGGGGCTTTTTGGATTTTCTAGCGTGGATTTTGAAAATATCTTTATCAGCAACGCCAACACGTGGAGCATAGGCGGATCTTTGGTGCAGAAAATTTTTGACTACGGCAGAACCAAAAACAACGTCCGCATCGCCGAAACCAACGAGCAAATCGCGGCTGTAGCCTACGAAGCGGCGGTCAAAAAGGCTCTGGGCGAGGTTAGAGACGCGCTAAACAATCGCAAAAACGCCAAACTAACGCTAAATCAGGTCAAAGAACTCCTGCACTCGCAAGAAAAAATCTATAAGCTAGCCAAGGATCAGTTTGAAGAGGGCTATACCGGGCATCTGGAGCTACTCGACGCACAGCGCAACCTACTCTCGGTTAGACTCCAAGATATCGCGGCAAATTTAAGCCTCATCGACTCGGTCGTGGATGTCTATAAGGCATTTGGCGGCGGATTTAAAGCCGAATAATTTTATTTTTTGGCGGAGATTCTCCGCCTCTTTCTTTTAAATTTTAGCTGTTGTTTCGGCTAAATTTTACTTGTTTTACTTCAAATTTTGCGCTTGATTTTTCTATTGGCGTACGACGCAACCCTTAGATAAATTATTTGTATTCAAAGACGTAAATTTGTTTCAAATTTGAGCGAAGCGTAAAGTCGGTCAAATTTACATCATTTTTTCCAGAGTACACATTTTCCGGATTTTACGAATTTGTCGCTTCAAATTTACGGTTTTTGGCAAATTTGCAAGCAGGAAGGCGATTTACGATCAAATTTACAGACGTACTTCGAGCTTAAATTTAGCGCAATACCCGCCGCCAAATTTTATTTTAATTTTAGCAAGCGACGCGAAAGCACCGTATTAGAGCAAAATAGCCAAATTTAACGTATTTGATGTTTTAACCGCCAAGCAAAATTTGCAACACGCGATGATTTCGCAAATTTACATTCTTAAATTTGACGCAGTGTAAAAACGAGTGCAAAATTTTAAATTTTAGCAAGACTTAAAATGCTCATAAATTTAGTCGTTAAATTTTACTCTTTACCCGTCAAAATTTGCACGATAGTTTCAGGTAAAATTTTATGCTCTATCGCGTGGATTTTTGCTTCAAATTCCTCAAGGCTCATCTTCGCGCTCTTTTCAAACGCGCGCTGAGCGATGATTTTGCCGCCGTCTAGCTCCTCGCTCACCCAGTGCACGCTCACGCCGCCCACCTTCATATCGCTCTCAAAGCTCTCTTTTATCGCGTGCGCACCCTTAAAAAGCGGCAGCAGCGACGGGTGCAAATTTATCGCGCGAATCTGCCTCGTAAAAACGGGCGTAAGGATGCGCATAAAGCCCGCAAGCACGGTTAGATCTACGTTTGCACGCTTGATTTCCTCTACGACCGCGGCGTCAAATTCCTCGCGCGAGGCGAAATTAACGTGCTCGATGACGACGCTTTTTAGACCGTATTTCGCGGCTTTTGCGATGCCGCCGGCGTTCGCTTTATTTGTTAGCGTTAGCGCGACTTCGATCCTGGTTTCGCCAAAAACTTTGCCGTGCAACCTCTCTAAAATCGCCTCTAAATTCGAGCCGCCGCCGCTAAATAAAACCGCTATTTTTTTCGTAAGCATTTGAGTCCTTTGATGACGTCCGCAGCCGTGAGCGCGTAGTCGTTGATTTTGATTTCGCGAGCGGCTAGAGCGTGAGCTAGCGTGCCCGAGATCGCGGCGTTTAGCGGGCTATAACCCTGCGCGAGTAGCCCCGCGACGATACCGCTTAGCGCGTCTCCGCTACCGCCTTTTGCGAGTGCGGCGCTACCGTGCGTCATGACGTAAACCTCGCCGCCTTGCGCGATTAGCGTATTTGCGCCCTTTAACACAAGCACACATTTAAAATTTCTGCTAAAAATTTGAGCGAGTTTGAAGCGATTTTTTTGCACTTCGCTAGCGTCAAATTTGCCAAGATTTGCAAGCTCTAGCAAACTCGCAAACTCCTTTGGATGCGGCGTTATCACGACGTTTTTGCTATTTAAAAGCTCAAGCGTGCGCGGCTCGTGGCAAAGATCGGCATCGATAACGAGCGCGTCTTTTGTTTTTAGCTCGCTAAAAAGCTCATCTTTTTGCGCCTCATCAAGCTCGCCAAGTCCCATACCGACGGCTCCAACTCGCATTTTGGGCGTTATGCGCTCGCTTTGCATCAAAACGGGCTCAACATTTAAATTTTCGCCCACGACGCTAACGAGTCCCACACCGATAGTTACCGCGGCAAGTCCCGCTATACGCGCCGCTCCGCCCTTTTCGCCGCTAACAACAAACACGTGCCCAAAGTCGCCCTTGTTAACGTTTTGCTTAGCGCGAAACGGCAAATTTAAATCGCTTTTTCCAAGTTTATAAAAGCTCGTCCCCGTCTCGTACAGCTCGCGAGAAAGGCCCAAATTTGCGACCTTTACGCGCCCCACGAAATCTTTTGCAAAGTCGTTATAAAGCGCTAGCTTTAACGCACCCATCGTCAC
Source organism: uncultured Campylobacter sp. (assembly GCA_963517705.1). Lineage (GTDB taxonomy): Bacteria > Campylobacterota > Campylobacteria > Campylobacterales > Campylobacteraceae > Campylobacter_A. The sequence continues at coordinate 1,475 of CAUQHH010000025.1, read as the reverse complement.
AGTCGTATCGGCCTTAAAGACCGTGCCTTGCGGCACGCCGTTTTTATCAAGACCGCTCGGGATATCGCAGGCGAGTTTGTAGGCGGGTTTTGCATTTAGTAGATTTATCAAATTTATCATCCGCTCGTCTAGCTCACGGCTAAGTCCGGTTCCGAAAATCCCATCGATGATGCAGTCAAATTCGTCGCTTTCCGTTAAATTTGGGATCAAATTTACGCCGCATTTTAGCGCTCTGGTTAGCTCGGTTTTTGAGATTTCATTTTGTTTGTCGCTCGCTAAAAACGCAAAACAATCAAATTTATCGCCCAAAAGCCGAAGTGCGGCAAGTACGTCTGCGCCGTTATTTCCGCTGCCGACTACGCCTAAAATTTTACGGCGTTTGGTCGATGATTTTTTGAGCCTAGTCCGTACTGCGCGAGCTAACGCATTCGCGGCGTTTTGCATCAAAACTTCGGTGCTAAGCCCAAACTCGCTCACGGCTCTAGCGTCAAGCTCCGCCGTATCCCAAAATAGCTTTTTCATGCGCCCTCCTGCTTCACTCGGTAGCTCAAAGCCTCTAAAATGTGCGGCTTTTTGATGATACGCGAGCCCTCGATGTCGGCGACCGTGCGGGCGACTTTTAGGGTTTTGTTTATAGCGCGGCGACTGAGCGAAAATCTCTGCGTCGCATGATCTAGCGCCCTGCTCGCCTCGTCGTCGCAAACGCAAAATTTAGCGATCTCTTCGTCGCTAAGCTTGCCGTTTAGTTCGCTTTGGGCACGCGAGATTTGCGTCTCAAACACGCGTAGCACGGTATCTTGCATGGATTCGCTCGTGACGTCGCTTTTATCATCGGCGCTCACCTCATCCATCTGCACGTGAAGGTCGATGCGGTCAAGCACGGGTGCCGAAATACGCGATTTATAGCGCTTGATCTCGAGCTCCGAGCATTTGCACTCTAGATTTTTTGAGAGTAGATTACCGCATGGGCACGGGTTCATCGCGGCTACGAACATAAATTTGGTCGCATACGTGACCTTTGAATTTACGCGCGAGATGTTGATTTTATAATCCTCCAGCGGCTCGCGCAGACTCTCTAAAATTTGCGGCGCAAAGTGCGGAAGCTCGTCGAAAAATAGTATCCCGCCGTTAGCTAGCCCAACCTCGCCGATCCTAGCCGAGCTCGATCCGCCGCCAAATATCGAGCTGCGCGTGCTCGTATGATGGGGTGAACGAAAGGCGCGCAGAGCGGAAAATTCGCTCTCTTGCTGATTTAGCGAGCTGTAAGCGCAGCTGAGCAAAATCTCATCCAAACTTTGCGGCGGCAAAATGTATCGCAGGCGCTTGGCGCTCATACTCTTACCACACCCGGGGCTACCCTCAAAGATAACGTTGTGCATACCGCAAGCGGCCACCAGACAGGCTCTTTTTGCCCTACTTTGGCCTTTTACGTCGCTAAAATTTAGCTCGAAATTTTGATTTTTTACGAAGCTTTT
>CAUQHH010000024.1:0-17028 GCA_963517705.1 uncultured Campylobacter sp. | reverse complement strand
CCTTAAACTCGCCCTTGGCCTGCTCCTCTAAGATATTTTCTATCGCCGCGCCTCCGACGCCTTTTATCGCGCCTAGGCCGTAGATGATGGCGTCCTTGCCCCCTTCGCTAACGACTGAGAATTCTTTGGCGGATTTGTTGACCGATGGCGGCAGGATAGCGATATCTAGGCGCTTACACTCATCGATGTAGCGCGAAATTTTATCGGCATTAGTCTCCTCGCTCGTGATGAGAGCCGCCATAAATTCGGCCGGATAGTACGTCTTCATATAGGCCGTCTGAAAGGTCACGTAGGTGTAGGCCGCGGCGTGGGATTTGTTAAATCCGTACGAAGCGAAGTGCAAAATAAGCTCAAACAGCTCGTCGGCCTTTTTGCCGTCTAGCCCCTGCGCCTCGGCCCCCTCGATAAATTTACCCTTTAGCCTATCCATCTCCTCTTTTATCTTTTTACCCATCGCGCGGCGCACGAGATCCGCACCTCCTAGCGAAAAGCCGCCGATAGTCTGCACGATTTGCATAACCTGCTCTTGATAAACGATGACACCGTATGTAGGCTCTAGTATCGGCTCAAGCTCGGGGAAAATGTACGTGATAGGCTCCAGGCCGTGTTTGCGCTTGATGAAATCAGGTATAAGATCCATCGGGCCCGGGCGATAAAGCGAGATCATCGCGATGATATCCTCGAAGCAGTCGGGGCGCATATCGGCTCCGACTTTTTGCATGCCTTCGCTCTCTATCTGAAACAGTCCCAGCGTCTGGCCGCTACTGATCGTCTCGTAGGTTTTTGGGTCGTTTTTATTGACCTGCTCCCAGATGATTTCCTTGCCAAATCTCTTTTTTACGAGCTTTACGGCATTATCGATCACGGTTAGAGTCTTTAGCCCTAGGAAGTCAAATTTGATGAGGTCGACGTCCTCTAGGTACTTTAGGCTATACTGCGTGACGAAGTGATCCTCCTCGGCGTTTGGCTGGCGGAAAAGCGGAGTTTTGTTCCACAGCTCCTCGTTTGAGATGACCACGCCAGCCGCGTGCATGCCGGCGTTTCGGTTTAGACCCTCCAGATCAAGGGCGAATTTCCAAATTCTATTTGCATTTGAGTTGCTTGTTATAAGCTCGCCGATCTTTGGCTCTTTTTTGAACGCCTCCTCTAGCGTGATACCTAGCTCGTCGGGGATGAGCTTTGCCATCGCGTCGGCCTCGGCATAGGGCATATCGCATACGCGCGCGACGTCGCGGATGACGCCTTTTGCTAGTAGCTTACCAAATGTAATAACCTGCGCGACGTTAAATTTACCGTACTTTTCGATGACGTAGTCGATGATCTCGCCGCGGCGGTTTTGACAAAAGTCCACGTCGATATCGGGCATGCTCACGCGCTCCGGGTTCAAAAAACGCTCGAAAAGCAGGTTGTACGGCAGCGGATCAAGGTCCGTGATCTTTAGACTATACGCAACTAGGCTTCCCGCCGCCGAGCCGCGTCCCGGACCGACCGGCACGCCGCGCTTTTTAGCTTCGTTGATAAAGTCCCAAACGATCATCATGTAGCCCGGGAAATTCATCTTGTTTATGATATCTATCTCACGCTGCAAGCGGGTTTTATACTCCTCGTGGCGCTCTACTGGGACGAATTTCAGCCTCTCCTCTAGCCCCTGCCTGCACTCGTGCTCAAACAGCACGCTGTCGTTTGGTATGCTGTAGCGTTTATCTGGCTCTGGCAGGCTCAAATTTCGCTCGGCCGCGTACTCGAGCGTAAATTTAAAATTTGGCGGCGTCGCGTCGCCTAGTTTGATCGTGAGATCGCATTTATCTACGATTTCTTGCGTATTTGAGACGGCTTCGGGGATATCGGCGAAAAGCTCGCTCATCTGCGCAGGCGTCTTGACGTAAAACTCGTGCACGCTGTGGCGCAGGCGGTTTGGATCGTCTAGCAGTTTGTTCATCGCGATACACATGAAAACCTCGTGCGCGTCGGCTCTTTGCTTAAACGTATAGTGCGTGTCGTTGGTTGCGATTACCTTGATGTTTAGCTCTTTTGCCAGGCGCAAGATCTCATCGTCGATCCTGCGCTGATCGCCGATGCCGTGACGCATGATCTCGAGGTAAAAATCATCGCCGAATACTTCTTTGTACCACAGCGCGGCTTCCCTGGCCGCCTCATATCCGCCCGCGCCGAAACGCAAATTTCTCTCGCTTTGGTTGAGGTTCCAGTTCACCTCGCCTTGCAGGCACGCCGATGAGCAGATGATGCCCTCGCTGTGCTCTTTTAGCATCTTTTTGTTGATACGCGGATAATAATAAAACCCCTCGATATAGCTCATCGAGCTAAGATACATCAGGTTTTTGTAGCCGATTTCGTTTTTGGCGATGAGGCAGAGGTGGAAGCGCTGTTTGGTGCTTTTATCCCCTAGCTCCTCGCCGTTGTGGATGTAGGCTTCGATACCGATGAGCGGCTTTATGCCTTCATTTTTCATCGTTTTATAAAAGTCTATAGCGCCGAACATATTGCCGTGGTCGGTGATGGCTGCGGCTTTTACGCCTTGGCTTTTTAGGGTTTTGGCTAGCTCTTTGATACGGTTGGCTCCGTCTAGCAGCGAATACTCCGTGTGCAGGTGCAGGTGCGTAAAATCTGTAAAATCGCTCATTTTTCGTCCTTTTTAATGCTTTTGATTTTACAGAAACTTTGCTTTTAGGCGGATAAATCGGCCTCGCTTAAATTTAGCTAAACGCGTAAAATAGGCTGCTCATGTAGATTTTTTGCCAAATTTGAGCTCAATTTTGATGTAGGTAGCGCAGACGATTCGGTTTAAATTTACGGCTCCAAATTTAGTCCAAATTTGAGCGTCAAATTTGACGAAACCTTGCGGACGTAAATTTGTACTCAAATTTTAACTCTGCCGCAAACGACCCATCCGAAACGCCGAAATTTATTCTAGAGGCGCCGTCATCGCCAAACTCAAGCCGCAAGCGCTCATAAATAAAATTTGGATAAGGCGGATAAAAATTACCGCGCTTTTTAAATTTAAATATTTCAAGTAGCGCGTTTAAATTTATCGGCTAAATTTCTCTTTAAACATCTCAAGCAAATTTGACAAACTATCGCATTTTGACGCGTTGAGCCCTAGCTTAAGAGCGGCAAACTGATAGTGGATTTTGGCGCCGTCCGTTACGCTCACCGCCGGTGCGCTCGAGCTTTTGGATAGCTTTTTGCCACCATGCGCTAGCAGGCCGTGATGGATGAAATTTGCATTTTCAAAATCGTAGCCCAAGATCCCCGCCATGTACTTTTGCGCCGCCGAGCACGCGAGCAGATCCTCGCCTCTCACGAGCAAATTTACGCCCAAAATCTCGTCATCCACGAGGCTAGCCAGATTATAAGCAGGCGTATCGTCCTTTTTCCAAACGACGAAATCACCCAAAATTTGCGCCAAATTTACGCTTTGAGCTTGTGCAAATTTTTCCGTTTCAAACGCCGCTTCGTCCGTCAAATTTAAGACGCCTAAATTTGCCGAATTTAAATTTTCCGTGGCGTTAAGGCTAAATTTTTCGCCGCCAGGTTTCTCTCTGTCTGAGCCGACCAAATTTGCCGAATTTTTTAAACCGTTTGCCACGCCGTTTTGCGTTGTTTGCTCATTGCCGCAAAAGCAGCTCGTTTGGTTTGCTAGACCGTCCGCGTCGCCGCGCATGGCGTCAAATTTTATCAAATTTTGCCTGACGCAAATTTCCACCCCGTCAAGGATTTGAAGCCGCATAGCCGTTTCGTCTTTTTTAAATTTAAGATTTTTCTCCGCGCAAACCCGTGTGTAAATGCCGTTTTTAAACGAGCTTTTCATCGAGTGCGAGCACTCGCAAGCATAGCAAACGCCTTTTTGCTCAAGCTTTTTTAGCGCGTTTTCGTAGGCTCCAAGGCGAAATTTGGAGCTAAATTTGGTTTCAAAATCCCCCACTCCGCTAGGTCCTCCGTCAAAATCAATGCCCAGCATATCAAGCACGCGAAAGATATTTTCCACGTATTGCCTGCGGTAGCGCGGCAAGTCGTAGTCGTCGATCCTTAAGTACAAAATCCCGTCAAACGTACGAGTAAAAAGATATGTCAGCAAGAAGTTGTAAACATTGCCCGCATGCAAAAAGCCGCTTGGCGTCGGAGCGATACGAGAGGTGTTTTTTTGGTTCATTTGGAGCGAAATTTGGTTAAAAAGCTTAAATTTAAAAATTAGTTAAAAGCCGTCAGATTTGACGGCCGGATTATTCTTTAGGTTTAGATTCGTTTACTCTTAGAGCTCTGCCGCCTACTTCCTTGTTGTTTAGCGCTTCGATCGCTTTTAGCGCGTCTGCGTCGTTTTCTATCTCGACAAATCCGAATCCTTTTGAGCGATTCGTGTCGCGATCTTTGACGATTTTCGCGCGTTTTACTTCGCCAAACGGCGCAAATGTATCCTTAAGCTCTGCCTCAGTCATGCGATATGACAAGTTACCGACGTAAATATTCACAGTAACGTTTCCTTAAATCAAATTCCCGATAAAATCGGTTAATAGATGATACCTGAATTTAAATAAAAAAGCTAGATAAAAATTGATATTTTTATAATTTTTTGTAAATTTAAACCTCGGCGAGCGATTTTAAAAATTTATTTTTTATTCGGAGATTTTGGGCTAGGTAAATTTTGCCGTAAAGTTAAGACACATTTGGCGTAAAACGTCGGTCTATCTGCGCAAATAAATTTAAACTAAAGCGCGGCTTTGTCGGCAATTTTTATAATTTCACAGCCGCAAATTTGACGCTTGCGCGCTTTATTCAAAATTGAAGTAGCCGCACCCTCGCCAAAATAAGCAAACCGTGCGGCATTTATCAAAATTTAAACCCGCAAATCTTTATTTGACAAATACAAGTCCGTTTTTCACTTCGTTATAAACTTGCTCGCCGTTTAAAATTTTAACCAGCTCCAAAGCAAACTCCATCGCGGTGGCGGGACCCTTTGAGGTGATGATATTTCCGCTTTGCACGACGTTTTTATCGCTTACGTATGTTCCGCCATCGACGCTAGCCTCGCAGCTAGGGTAGCATGTATACTCGCCGCTCATCACCTCAGCCACCCCAAGAGCTATCGGCGCGGCGCAAATGGCGGCGACGAATTTGCCTTTTTTATCAAACTTTTTGATCGTCTCTCTCATTTTTAGATTACCTGAGATATTCGTGACGCCCGTATACCCGCCCGGCAAAACCAGCATATCGTACTCCTCGACTTCGAGGTCATAAAGCGTCATATCGCAGACAAATTTCACTCCGTAAGCGCCCGTGATAGGTAGCTTGTCAAGCCCGACTATATGAGCCTCCACGCCGCCCCTCCTAAGCACGTCCACGACACTAACGCCCTCTATCTCCTCAAACCCGTCAGCAAAAATCACGGCAACTTTTTTCATAATTTTCTCCTTAAATTTTCGGATTATTATACTCTCGTTTGCTAAATTTGCGCTATAATTGCGCCACTTTAAATTCGAAAGGAAGGAAAATGGAAGTAAAGATTACGTATTGCAATTCTTGAAACTATAGACCGGTAGCTTCTCGTGTAGAAGAAGAATTTTTAAGTCAAATTCCAGGTGCTAAAATTAGCAAAACCGTCGGTAGCGGCGGAAACTTCATAGTTGAAGTAGACGGAAAAGTAGTCTTTTCTAAAAAAGATCTCATCGGTACGGACGTAAATGCCCTGCCAAATTACGAAGAGATCGTTGCTTTGGTCGATAGCGTTAAAAAATCAGCCTAAAGTCTAAGCCGAGGCTTAGGCCTTGGCTTTTATTTCTTCAAATTTTATCTCGTCTTTTTCATATTTTTTCAGCAAATCGTTTATACGCCTCTCAAAAATTTTCCATCTAGCTTCGTTTCCATGTTTTTCAAACAAACTTAACGCTTGGCGAGTCAAAATTTCTTCTTCATACTTTATGAGTAAATATTCAAAAAGCTGATCAATGACCGCTAGACCGTTTCGCTCCAGCATCAAATCAATCAAATTTCGTTCGGTTTTTATCTCATCAAAAAATCTAAATGCGGCTCTTAAATCGCTTATTAAATTTTTGCAAAGCGCTGCCGTGTCGGTATTTTCGTTGATTTCATAGTAAGCTGCTTTGGAGTCTGTGATAGATGAGATTCTATCCCTAAAATGGCATTCGTATTCTTTAGGTTTTAAGACGGTTTCTTTGCCGGTTGCGGCGTCTATAAACGCGCCATAAATGCCGCAGTTTACGTAAAATCTAGTTTCAAATGCGGTATTGCCGCTACTTTTTTGAAGATTTACGACATAGATTAAGTTCGGGGGTATTTTTGTAGAAATTTAGCCCGTTTTTAGTAAAGCCGTTATCCTTAAATAGCGGCTTTACTTGGGCTATGAGCTTGTCAAATTTTGCTTTCATCAAATTTGACGGCTGTGATTATTTGTTTGCGCGTTCGATGTACTCGCCGCGGACGGTATCTACGCGGATAACCTCGCCCTCAAGCACGTGAAAAGGTATCTGCACGACTGCGCCGCTCTCAAGCGTAGCGGGCTTTTTACCGCCCTGGGTGTCGCCTTTAAAATTCGGCGGAGTCTCGACGATCTTTAGCTCGACGACTTGAGGAACCTCGACGCCGATAGCCTTGCCGTTGTGAAACAAGATCTCAACCATCATGCCGTCTATCATCCATTTTTTGACATCGCCTACGTCCTCGTCGCTGATCGCCACTTGCTCGTAGGTCGCAGTGTCCATAAACTGGCAAAACTCGCCGTCGTCGTAAAGATACTGCATCTCTTTTTCTTCCAAATTTGGCTGATCGCATTTGTCTCCCGCGTGGAAGGTCTTTTCAAGCACTTTACCGTCGATAAAAGATTTGATTTTCGCGCGAACGAAAGCCGCGCCCTTGCCCGGTTTTACGTGCTGATACTCGACGACTTTATACGGAACGCCGTCTAGCTCGATCTTTAGTCCTTTTTTTAGGTCGCCCATAGAATAGGTTGCCATTTTTTCTCCTTGTAGTTTTAAAGGGTGATTATATCAAAAAAGTTTTTAGTTTAGTTTAAGAAGCGGCGAGGCGGCAAATTTGACCGCTCACGCCGAAGCAAAACTCAAATTTAAGGCTTAAATTTGAACTCGCCTTTTTCCTTGCTTTGTTCAGACTGCGAATGGATTTCCCTTTTCATCTGTTCGCTTACGCTTGGTTCGTCTTTTTGTATCTTTTGAAATTTCTTTTTTTCGGTTAAAATTTTCTCAAAATTTTTAGTACTTTGCTTTTGCGCCTCGCTCTCGCAGCCCATCAGCAAAAACAAAATCGGAATAAAAAGTAAAAATTTCATACTCAAACCCTCCTTAAATTTAAGCCCCGATTCGGGCTTAAATTTAGACAACTGCGTATTTCGCCCATACGCAAACGTCTAGATCATTTAGCTTAGCCAGCGTCTCTTTGGTTATTTTTTCATCCACAAGCACGACTGCAAGCGCCATACCGTGATCGTCGCGTCCTAGGCGGAAGTCGGCGATATTGATCTTCTCTTCAGCCAGGATAGATGAAATTTTAGCGATAACGCCCGGAACGTCATTGTTTTTAAAGATAATCATCTTGCCTTTAGGCTTAAAGTCTGTTTTAAAGCCGTTTATAGTCACGATGCGCTGCTGATTTTCGCCAAACACCGTTCCGCCTATCGTTACGACGTCATTTTCGGTCGTTATGCGAACGATGATTTTATTTTTGAAAATACTATTGCCTCCGACGGTGCTCTCTGTCGTTATGCCTTTTTCGTCGCACAAAAATTTAGCGTTTACGTAGTTTATCGTGTCGCCGAGGCTCTCTTTTAAAGCGCCCACGATCGCAAAGGTAAGCATAGAGTTGGCGTACTCGCTGATAGGGCCGTGCGTCTCGATGCGGATAGCTTTGATAGCCTTTTTGTTGATCTGCGCGGCGAGGAAGGCCATCTTGCTTGTAAGCTCGATATAAGGCTCTACAAAAGGCGGCAGGTCTTCCGTTTTTATCGGTAAATTTAGCGCACTAGGATAGCTGATGCCGCGAGCCGCAGAGATAGCCTGCTCGGCTGCTGCGATAGCGATGTTGGCTTGAGACTCGAGCGTATTTGCGCCAAGATGCGGCGTGACGCTGACGTTATCTAGCTCAAGCAACGGATGATCCGTCGCCGGCTCCTTCTCAAATACGTCGATACCCGCAAACGCGATCTTGCCGCTTTTTAGGCCGTTATACAGAGCCTCTTCGTTGTAAAGACCGCCGCGAGCGCAGTTTATAAGGCGTACGCCGTCCTTCATTTTTGCGATCTCTGCCTCGCCGATCATGTTTACGGTTTCTTTATTTTTCGGAGTGTGTATCGTGATGAAATCGCATGCAAGGATATCGTCGAAATTTCGCGTATAAACGCCGCCCATATAGGTTACTTTCGACGGATCGATATACGGATCGTAAGCAACGATTTGCATACCGAAAGCCGCAGCCCTAGTAGCCACGCGAGAGCCGATGTTGCCAAATCCGATGACGCCTAGAGTTTTGTTAAAAAGCTCAACGCCGTACCACTTCTCGCGTTTCCAAATTCGGTCGATTTTTAGGTCGTTGTGAGCATACGGAAACGAGCGAGCGGCGGCTAGCATATGAGCCATCGTTAGCTCCACTGCAGCGATCGTATTTGCAGTCGGGACGTTCATCGCGATTATGCCGCGTTTTGAGCAGCCGTCGATATCTACGTTATCAACGCCCACGCCCGCACGCACGAGAGCTTTTAGATTTTTGGCCGCATTTAAAAACGCTTCGCCGACCTCGGTCGAGCTTCGCGTGATGGCCACGTCAGCCTCGCCTAATATCTCCAAAAGCTTATCTTTAGGCACGTTTACCGCGTCGATTACTTTTATGTCCTCTTCGCGATTTAAAATTTCAAAGCCGACTTTATGTATTGCGTCGCACACTATTATCGTTTTCATAGCTTGATCTCCTTGAAAGTTGAGCGTATATCGTACGCTTTAAGTTCGTTTATAACGCGATCTAAAACGCCGCCGTCTTGCGTGTTTATGTAAATTAAATTTTGTGAATTTTCTTTTACTACGCTAAAATCTACGGGTATATTTTTTAATGTTTGAGTGAGGCAGAACATCGAGTAAATATCGTTTTTATCGATCACCAGCTTATAGGCGATTTTTACGACGGCTTTTGATTCGTCTTTAAATTCTACATATATCTCGTTGCTTGCCAAAGCATATTTTTTAGGAGCCAAATTTGCCATTTCGCCGACCCAAGAAGTAGGGCCAGTAGTCAAATTTTGCTCCTCGTTATTTTGTGATACTTGTAGCTCCGCAGGCGCGGACTCTTTTAAATTTACGTCCGCGTACTTATACAGCAAAGCGCCACATACGCAGACGAAAATCAGCAAAAAAGCAATCGCGCCCCAGAACAAATATCGCTTCATTTACTTATGATAGCTGTTCTTTGATAATATCGCCCAGAGTAACCTTATCGTCGCTATTTATCTCGTTTAGCACCTCGCGCTCTTTTTGTCTTGCAAGGCGCCTTACGCTTAGGCGGATTCTATTTTTCTTCTCGTCGATAAAAGCTATCGCAGCTTCGATATTATCGTTTATATTTAGGTTTTCAGCGCTTACGCTACCTAGGTCTTCTTTGCGGATGAGTGCATCGACGTTATCGCCGAGCTCTACAAATACGCCGAAATCTTTAATATCGCGGATTTTACCAGTCACGATGTCGCCTACGTTAAATTTCTTCGCATAGGCTTGTACCGGGCTTTGTTTTAAATCCTTTTGACTAAGAGAAATTTTTTGCTCATTAGAGTCTATTTTGATGATTTTTACCTCAACCTCATCGCCCACTTTAAACAAATCTTTGCACTTGTCGTTTCTATCCCATGAAGCGTCCTCATTATGGAGCAAGCCCTCAACTGCGCCAATCCTAACAAATGCTCCAAAGTTGGTCACACTAGTAACTACGCCTTTAGTGACGTCCCCTTCTTTAAATTGGGCTTTAAATTCGTCAAACGGTTTTTTGAGTAGGTTTTTCAGACTCACTCTTAGGCGGCGATCTTTTGCGTCTATCTCGATAACCTCGACGTCAAGCTCCTCGCCTTCACTAATGTGATCTTTTGGATTTTTGATATTTTTATCCCATGAAATTTCAGAAATGTGCAAAAAGCCCTCTATGTCGTTGCCAAGATCGACAAATGCACCGTAAGGCTCGATGTTGCTGACTGTTACTTTTATTGTGTCGCCCACATCTAGTCCGTCTTTTATCTCTTCCCAAGGATCCGGAGTTGCAGCCTTGATAGATAGAGAAAGGTGTTTTTTCTCGTTATCGTATTTGATCACTTTTACTAAAACCTTATCGCCCTCTTTGTAGATAGAGCCCGGATTTACCGGTCCTTTGTAGCTTATCTCGCTGTAGTGCACGAGTCCATCCACTCCGCCTACGTCTACAAACATACCATATGTAGTGATTTTCTTAACCACGCCCTCTATCACGTCCGTATTTTCAGCGACTGCAGATATCGCTTCTCTTTTTTTCTTTCTATCTTCATCAAGCAGTTTTTTTCTCGATACGATAATACTTTGCTCATCTTTGTCTATCTTTATGACTTTTACTTTAAACGACTTTCCTACTACCGCGTTTGCATCCTTAAAGCCGCCTTGCGAGCGAGGCAAGAAAAACTCGATGCCGTCATTATTTTGAGCAACGAAACCGCCTTTGTTTTTACCGATTATTTTTACGTCAAATACGTCTTGATTTTCTTCGTTATATGAGTCTATGTAGGCTTTTACTTTTTCTTTTCTAAGCGCTTTTTTGTGAGAAACGATAGGTTTGCCACCTCTTGAGCCGGTTATTACGACCTTTATCGTGTCACCCGCCTTAAATTTAAGCTCTCCGTTTTCGTCTTGGATCTCGGAAATATTTAAAATTCCCTCTGATTTTTTACCGACATTTACAAAAACCTCGTCGCCTTTAATATCGACGATTATTCCGTCGCTATCTTCTTCAGTCTTTTTAAAAGACTCCTCTAACATCGCGGCAAAATCGTCGTCTTCGATACCGTCGTTTGCCTTACTAAGCTGAACTTTTTTGTTCACCGCAGCCATCTTGTTCCTTTTGTATATATTTTGCTTTTAACACAATTAGACTCAATTTTACTTAATATTAACTTATTTGTAGATTAACTTGCGAAATTTCAGGGCTAAATTTGAAATTTTGTTTAAAAAGGTAATGAGTATTTATTAAATTTGAAAGCTCTCCAGCTTATCAATCACTTTTTGTATAATCCAATCAGGCGTTGAGGCCCCGGCGCTCACTCCGCAGAGACTTTTTCCCTCAAACCACGTGCGCTCTAGTTCTAGTTCGTTTTCCACGAGATAGCTATCCTCGCAAGCCGTTTTTGAGATGAGATAGAGCTGCTTTGTATTTGAGCTGTTTTTACCGCCGACTACAACCATCACGTCAGCCCTAACGGCTAAGTTTTTAACAGCTTCTTGGTTTTCAAAAGTAGCATTACAAATCGTATTAAAAACACGCACTTCTTTTACGCGCAGCATCAAATAATTTACGATTTGCATAAATTTTTCTACTTTGCGAGTAGTTTGACTGATGACGGCTACTTTTTGCGCTAGTTTTACGCCCTCTAGCTCGCTCTCTTCTAGTACGACGAAAACCTTGCCGACGGCATATGATTTCACGCCCTTTCTCTCAGGATGTTTTTCATCGCCAAATATCACGATGTCGTAGCCCTCTTTGCTCATTTTCTCGCAAATTTGCTGCGGCTTGGTGACAAATGGACACGTCGCATCAATCACTTTTATATCGCTTTTTTTTAGCTCGGCTAGGTCGCCTTTTGTAATACCGTGTGTGCGGATGATCGCCTTTTTTTCGCCGTCGATTTCACTTATCCCTTCAAGCGTTTTAACATTAAAATTTTTATTTAGGCGGTTTATCTCGTCGTTGTTATGTATGATAGGACCGATAGTTACGGCATCTTTGGCATTTTCGGCGATTTTTATAGCGCGCTTGACGCCAAAACAAAAGCCGTAACTGCTAGCAAGCTCAATCCTCAACGCTAGCTCCCAGTTGTCTTAAAATCCCGCAAAAATTTGGAAACGAAGTCGCGATAAATTCGCTCTTTTCTATAACCATTCCGCATTTTAATCCAAGCACCGCAAAGCTCATAGCAATACGGTGATCGCCGCTACTGTCGATGATAGCGCAGTTTGCCTCGCCGCCTTTTACGCTAAAGCCGTCTTCAAATTCCTCGACTTCAAGCCCGCATTTTCGTAACCCTTGCACCATGATCGCGATACGGTCGCTTTCTTTGACACGAAGCTCTTTTGCGTTTCTAACGCTACTAATGCCTTTCGCGTTTGCAAATGCGATGGCAAGTGCGGGCACCTCGTCGATTAGCCACGAGATATTTTCGCTCACGTCCACGGCTTTTAGAGGCGCGTGTTTTATCTCGATCTCACCGATGCTTTCGTATGTGCCGGAAGTTTCTTTAAACGTTACTTGCGCGCCCATTTTGGCTAAAATTTTAAAGGCCTCGACGCGCGTTTTATTTAGCAACATATTTTTTAGCACGATATGAGAATTTGGGATTATCGCTGCGGCTACGGCAAAGAAAAATGCCGAGCTAGGGTCGTTTGGAACGCAAATTTCAAGCGGTTTTAGCGGCGCGCTCATCGGCTCAACCTTGACGCCGTGCGGTAAAATTTGCAAACTCGCGCCCATACCCTTTAGCATGCGCTCGGTGTGATCGCGGCTGAGCTCAGGTTCGCTAAGCTCGCAGCCGTTTGACTTTAGTCCCGCCAAAATCAGCGCCGATTTTACCTGCGCAGAGGCGATTTTACTATCAAATTTAAAATACTCCAGCTTCTTGCCGCGGATAGCCAAGGGCGCATGATCTCCACTATTTGCGCCGTCTATCTTGGCTCCGACGCTGATTAACGGTTTAGCCACGCGCGCCATCGGACGACGATTTAAAAACTCGTCTCCGCTTAGCACGAAAAAACCCTCGCTAGCAGCCAAAAAGCCCATAAAAAGCCTCATCGCCGTGCCCGAGTTTCCACACTCCAAAACAACGCTAGGCTCTTTTAAATTTTCACTCGGAGTTATGATTAGCTCGCCATCTTTTTCCTCGATACGCGCGCCGAGATTTTTTACGATTTCTAGCGTATTTAGCGTATCCTCGGCCTTTAGATAGTTTTTCACGCGGCTTGGCTTATCGCTTAAAAGCGAAAATATCGCGCATCTATGCGAGATAGACTTATCGGCCGCGATATTTTCCAGACTCGCGCTTATCGGCGTTCTTAATGCGTAAACTTTCATCTTAGTCCGATATTTAATTTTTGCTTTAAAGCGTCCAAAATTTTATCCATTATCGCCGCTACTTCCTCGTCTTCAAGCGTTTTTTGTATATCTTGGAAGTTAAATTTGACGCTCAGACTCACGTCGTCCCCTAGCTTTTCGTCCGAGTATACGTCAACCGGCGCAAATTCTTTTAGGCACTCGATTTTTAGCGCGTTTATGCACTCTTTTATCGCTTCAAATTTCATGGATTTAGGTACGATTAGGCTCAGATCTCTACTGATAGCCGGGAATTTCGAGTAAGCCTTGACGACCGCGCTATCAAATTTAAGCTTTTCAAACTCTATTTCGCAAAGGTAGGTTCGCGGCAGGTCGCGCGTCGCCTCGACTCGTACGTCCACGCGGCCGATATAGCCCACGCAAACGCCGTTTTGATAGATTTTCGCTTGTTCAAATTCGCTTAGATATTTTACGTCGTCGCACGCTTTTAGCTCAAATTCGCCGACCGCGTTTCTAACGGCCGTCGCAAAGCCTAAGAAGTCGATATCGGCAGGTTTTGCGCCGTTTAGTAGGCTAGGCTCTTTTGTAAGTCCGCTAGCTACAAAGCCAAATCTCTCGCTTTGCTCACCTTCCTCGCTAAATACGCTACCGAATTCAAAAATTTTGACCGATTTTCGCTGATTTTTTACGTTTCGCTCGGCCGATTTTAGCAAGTGATTTGCAAGCGTCGACCTTAACGTGTTAAGCTCGCTATTTATCGGGTTGGCTATCTCGGCCTTGCAAGGCGCAAAACCGAGCGAGGCTAGCTCGCTCGCGTCGTCAAATACATAATGCACGCTCTCGAAAAATCCGGCCGCAGCGGCTTTTTTACGCAAATTTAGCGCATTTTTGTAGCCTACAAAGGTATCGTTCATACGGTTAGCTTCGCTGAAATTTAGCGGCTTTGAGGCGATATTATCGATACCGACCATTCGCACGATCTCCTCGCACACGTCCTGCGCATTTACGATATCGTGGCGAAATAACGGAACTTTGGCATTCGCGCCCTCTTTTTCGGCGTTAAAAGTTAGGCTAAATCCAAGCTTTTTAAGTATCCTTACGACGTCGTTTTGAGCGACTTCTTGACCGATCATTTTTTGCATTTCGCTCATCGTAAAGCTCACGACCTTGGGTTCGCGCGTCATTACGCTTTGCTGAGAGCCCGCATAAAGCGCGACCGATTTTAGCGCGGCTAGTTGTTTAAATAAAAAATCGGCTCCAAAACCTACGTTTGGCTCGCTACCTCTTAACGAGCGGTAAGTCTGCGCTTGGCGCGGCATTTGCTTATTCTCGTAGACGGTTGTCGCGATGACTTCCGGGTCGGTGTAGCTAGCCTCAACTATGATTAGCTTGCTGTTTTCGTCAAGTCTGGCCGCATCCGTCTGATACACGCCGCCAACGCCCAAAAGCTCGCCGCCGGCTAAAATTTCAGTCGCTAAATTTGCGCCCTTTTGCAGATCAAAAACCGCACGCTCGTCGTCCTTTTTGAGCTTGGCGTAGTCATACGCGCTAAAAAGCACGCCGGTTGAATGCGTAGCGTAGTCTAGCAGGCGCTCGATGCGGTTTTGCTTATCGCACTCAATCAGCGCCAAACGGATCTTCATCAGCAAATTTTCGTCAAAATACTCTTTTATCTCAAAAGCGCGGTACTGAAAGCTGCTTTGTAAATTTTCCTCAGCATGGATAGCCAAGATACGCCCGATACCGAGCAAATTTTCGCCCTCTTCGTATCTGGCGGCATCTTTTAGCGGCAGATCAAGCGCGGACGACAGATCCCTCGCTACGCCGTAGACGCTTAGGCAGTCGCCGCGGTTTGGCGTTAGCTCGATCTCGATGATATCGTCGTTTAGTAACGGATATTCGCAAATTTCTTTACCTAGTTTTAGCTCGCCGATACTTTCATCCAGCGGCATTATGCCGTCGTTTGTTTTAACAAGTCCTAGCTCCACGGATGAGCAAATCATGCCGTTTGACTCGACGCCGCGCAGTTTTGCCTTTTTTATCTCTAGGCCGCTAGGCATAACGGCACCTGATAGCGCCACCGGCACGAACTGTCCGGCCTCGACGTTTTTCGCGCCGCAGACGATTTGCAGCGTCTCGCCGCCCACATCCACTTGACAAACGCTTAGTTTCTCGGCATTTTCGTGCTTTATCTTACTTTTTACGTAGCCTACGACGATATTTTTAGGTACCCTGATCTCTTTAAAGCTATCGACCTCAAGCCCGATCGAATTTAACGTCTTTTTTAGCAGCGTTTCGCTCGTTACGCTTGAGATGTCTAGCCATTCATTTAGCCAATTTCTTGAAATTATCATTTAAACTGCTCCAATAATCTTAAATCTCCCTCGAAAAGCGAGCGCAAATCAGGAATTTGATGAAGCAGCATCGCAAATCTCTCGACTCCAAGCCCAAATGCGTATCCGCTCACGTTTTTGTAGCCGACTGCTTTAAAGACGTTTGGATCGACCACGCCGCATCCCAGCACCTCGAGCCAGCCCGTTTGCTTGCACACGCGGCATCCGTCGCCGTGGCAGAAAATACAGCTGATATCGACCTCCGCGCTGGGCTCGGTAAACGGGAAAAAGCTAGGGCGAAAGCGCACTTTAACGTCGCCGAACATGTATTTTAAGAAATTTTCAAGCATTGATTTTAAATTTGCAAAGCTCACCGCGCCGCCCTCCTCGACCACGAGGCCTTCTACCTGATGAAACATCGGCGTGTGCGTTAGATCCATATCGCGACGAAACACTGTTCCCGGCGCTATCATGCGAATCGGCGGCTTTTTGCTCATCATCGTACGCACCTGCACAGGGCTAGTGTGCGTGCGAAGGAGTCTAAAATCCTTAAAATAAAACGTATCCTGCATATCGCGCGCAGGGTGGTATTTAGGCAAATTTAGCGCCTCGAAGTTATGAAAATCATCCTCTATGAGCGGCCCAGTCTCGAGCGAGAAATTTTGCATCATAAAGTACTCAATGATCTTATCCATCGTAGCCATCACGGGATGCAATGCGCCGGCGCCGCTTGGCTCGTTAAATAGCGTGATGTCGATAGCCTCAGCCTTCATTTTGGCTTTTATCTCGCCGCTTTCAAGTTCGGTTTTTTTAGCCGCTAAAAGCGCTTCAAATTCGTCTCTTAGCTTGTTTAAATTTGCCGCAAATTCCTTCTTGGCCGCTTCGTCCATGTCCTTAAGCTTAGCAAACTCCGACGTGATCGCGCCCTTTTTGCCCAGTAGCGCGACGCGAATCTTGTCTAAATCCGCCAAATTCCCGCATTTTGCGATACTTTCTCTATACTCTTGCAAGTTTTTACCTTTAGTGATTTTTAGGTTTGATTGTAGTCAAAATTTAATAAAATCTGCCTAAAAGGCGGAAAATTTTAACTTTTACTTGTTATAATTAAGCCAAATTTTAACCAGGAGAAAATCATGACGATATTCGAAAAAATCGTAGCGGGCGAAATACCTTGCAACAAAGTACTAGAAAACGACAAATTCCTAGCCTTTAACGACATAAATCCAAAGGCTCCGATTCATATTTTGATCATCCCGAAAAAACACTTTGAAAATTTCCAGGAGATGGACGGGGCGCTGATGGGCGAGATGACGAAATTTATCCAAGAGGTCGCGGTGCTGATGGGCGTGGATAAGAGCGGATACCGCCTAGTTACAAACTGCGGCGAAAA
>CAUQHH010000023.1:0-17575 GCA_963517705.1 uncultured Campylobacter sp. | reverse complement strand
CCTCTTTTGAGACCGAGAGATAAAATTTAAAGAAAATGATGCCCGAGTTTTTGATCATCTCCTCAAATTTAGGCACTTCGCGCAAAAACTCCTTGTGCTCTTCTTGCGTGCAAAAGCCCATAACCGGCTCGACGCCCGCGCGGTTGTACCACGAGCGGTCAAAGATCACGATCTCGCCAGCACTTGGCAGATGCGCGACGTAACGCTGAAAATACCACTGCGAGCGCTCGACGTCGCTTGGCTTTTCAAGCGCCACGATACGGCATCCGCGCGGATTTAGGTGCTCGGTTAGGCGCTTTATCGAGCCGCCCTTACCCGCCGCATCGCGCCCCTCGATGATGATGAGTACGCGCAGACCCTGCTCTTTTACGTGATTTTGAAATTTTAAAAGCTCGATTTGTAGCTTTCTAAGCTCGTGCTCGTAGTCGAATTTCACGCTATCCGTGCCGTTTTTACTCACTCTAAACCTCCTTTTGACATTTTTAAAATGTTACTATCAAATAATTAAAATTTATCTAAAATACGCCTCTTACTTTAACATTTAACGCTGACTTTATGGGAGCTTGTGTAAAATGCGACAAAAATTTCAAGGAATATTATGATTTTTAGGATGATTTTTGCGGCGATTCTGACTTGCTGCGCTATGTTTGCCGAACCGCTTTCGGTCAAAGAAGCCTTCGGTCTCACCGCGCACGCCGACGAGCAAAATGTCGAGTTTAAATTTGCCCCCGCGCCAAATATCCACGTCTATAAAGACAGCCTCGCAGCAAGCCTAGGCGATAAAAATTTAAACTCGCATCTAAACTTTCCAAAAGGCGAAATTTACGACGAGCGCGAGGTTTATACGGGCAAATTTAGCCTTTTTGTGCCGATAAATTTACTAAAAGGACTTAGCGGCGGCGAAAATTTCACGCTAAAACTCGAATACCAAGGCTGCGCCAAAGACGGCATCTGCTACCAACCGCAAGTACTCAAATTTAGCGTCAAAAAGAGTCTTGGCGGCTACTCCGTCGCGCAGATCATAGAGGCCGCCGAGCCTGATTTTGTAAGCTCGCAAGCCCCGCTCTCCGAGCAAGACTCCATCGCCGCAAGCCTTGGCAGCGCAAATTTCCTCCTCTCGCTCGCCACGTTTTTGGGCTACGGACTGCTACTCTCGCTCACGCCTTGCATCTTTCCGATGATCCCGATCCTATCATCTATCATCGTCTCAAAGCAAGCTAGCAGCGCGCATGACGGTAAAAACGGCGCCGTAAATTTAAGCGCGGTAGACGAAAACTCGGTCAAATTTGATAGCGGTAACCCACACGCTAAAAACGTCAAAAGCAAAAACTCACGCAATTCGAGCGGCTTTTTCCTATCTCTTATCTACGTTTTTGCGATGGCGTGCGCCTACGCAGTCGCAGGCGTGGCGGCTAGCGTTTTTGGCTCGGGCGTGCAAAGCGCGCTGCAAACCCCGACCGTACTGATCGGCTTTAGCCTCGTTTTCGTCGCGCTCGCGCTTTCGATGTTCGGACTTTACGAACTTCAGATGCCCCTTGCTATGCAAAACACGCTTAGCAAAAAAGCCCAAAGCAAAGGCGGCATAATCGGCATTTTTGCGATGGGATTTTTATCCGCGCTCATCGCTAGCCCCTGCGTCGCCGCACCTCTTGCGGGCGCGCTACTTTATATCGCACAGAGCGGAAACGCGGTATTTGGCGGGCTTGCGCTATTTACGATGGGGCTTGGCATGGGTGTGCCGCTACTGCTGATCGGGGCGAGCTCGGGTAAAATTTTGCCGCGACCGGGCGCGTGGATGGACAAAATCAAGACGCTTTTTGGCTTTATCATGCTGATAATGGCGGTTTGGCTTAGCGCGCGCGTGCTGGGTGCTAGAGTGGAGCTGCTGCTTTACGGCGTCATCGGCGTGTTTGCGAGCGTATTTTTTGGAGCCTTTGATGCGACAAAGGACGAGTACGGCAACGGTAAAAAACTGCTAAAAGGCACGGCGCTGCTAACATTTATCTACTCGGTTTTGCTGATCGTGGGTTCTTTTTTGGGCGCTAAATCGGCGCTAAATCCGCTCGAAGGCTTTAAAAATGCAGGCGGCGCAGGCGTAAATTTGAGCAAAAATGAGCCAAATTTTATCGCCGTGTCAAATTTGACCGAACTAGAAAATGCGGTAAAAAGCTCGTCCAAACCCGTGCTTATCGATTTTTACGCGACTTGGTGCGCTAGCTGTAACGAGCTTGACGAGATCACGTTTAAAGACGAAGCCGTGCTAAAAAAGCTAGAAAATTTTACTCTTTTGCGAGTGGACGTGACGAAAAATAGCAGTGACGACGCGCAGATAATGAAAAAATTCGGACTCATCGGACCGCCGGCGATACTCTTTTTCAGCGCAGGTAGCGATGCGCAAGACGAGCTAAAAAACGCGCGCCTCATCGGATTTTATCCGCCCGAAAAGTTTTTAGCTCATCTTGAAAAATTCGGGCTGTGAAATTTACGAAAACAAGGCATTTGCGCTAAAAATTAGGCTTTAAGCGCTTAAATTTCGTAAATTTGGCCGAGTTTTTGCTCTGCAGTCAAATTTGGCGTTTAAATTTTGCAAATTTAAATCTGGTCAAATTTACGCTGCGATTTTATCGTATCAAATTCGGAAGCGTTTTTAACGCGGTTAAAATTGCTTTCAAATTTTGACCGCGAGAAATTCCGCCTTTACTCGCGAATATTTTTGCGGTGCTGCCAGCGACGATTGCAAGCTCATTTTACCGCGCTTTGATGATTTTTTACGATTTTATCCTCAAAATTTGAGATAATTAAAGCTGATTTAAATTTCGCTCGCTATAATTTTACCTATCGTTACCCTGTAGTTTAGTGGTAGAACTGCTGACTCTGGATCAGCTAACAGAGGTTCGAATCCTTTCAGGGTAACCATTAAACCCCCTTTAAACCCCCAAAATACGGCACTTTAAGAAGATTTGTTATACACTTATTGATTTTGTTAAAACTATACCACCAACGCTCTATTGCGCCACCGGTTGGCATAGTTGGGTTATTGCAGTATTAAAGTGCGACATGGTAGAATTATCTATCCAACTTTAAGCCTCTCGTCGACTACTCTACCGTTTTTGAAAACGTAAATATCTTTTTTAGTTTTACAAGCCCTAGCTTCACGCCGCTATATCTCATTATCTTTGCCATCTGCGTCCATCTAGGCTTTTCGTAGCACGGATGCGGGCACTTGCGGCAGCTTGGTTTGATATCGTGCGAACAGCCCAAAAGCCGCTCGTGAGCGTAGAAAAACAGCTGCTCGCACTCGGCGCAAAGCTGCGTCCGGACGCTATGATTTAGGTTTTCGCCCTTGTAAATTAGCTCCAAATTTATCTCGCGCTTCGACGCTAACGCGTGCTTATCGGCGCAGTAAGTCTGCAAAAAATTCGCCAAAGTCATGACCTGCTCGGTAAATTTCTCATTCGTCATGCATTTTTCCTTTGGGCAAATTTACCAAATTTCTGGGATTTCGGCGTTAATCTAACTCAATGCCAAATTTCGCCCTAGCCCTTTGCAGATCCTCCTCGCAGTCGATACCGATACTGTCGCTTTGCACTTCGAGCATGAGGATTTTTTCGCCGTTTGAAAGAGCGCGCAGTTGCTCGAGCTTTTCGGTATTTTCGAGAGTCGACGGCGCAAATGAGCAAAATCTTTTCAAATTTGTCGCGCCGTAGCCGTAGATGCCCAGATGCGCCTTGTACGCATCAAACGGCGCGCGGTCAAACGGGATGCGCGAGCGCGAAAAATATAGCGCGTATCCCGCGTCGTCGGTCACGACCTTGACTAGGTTTTTATCGTCCGCTAGTTCGCTGCCGACAAATTTAAAACACGAAAACATAAACGCTCTTTCCGCGTTTTTCTCGCAAAATTCTCTAAATTTTACGACATTTTCAGACTCGATAAAGGGCTCGTCGGCCTGCACGTTTATGATGATTTCGCTATCTTTGACGCCGAGTATTCCCGCCGCTTCGTTGATGCGGTCGGTTCCGCTTTGATGCGCCTGGCTAGTCATCACGGCTTTAAAGCCGAATTTTTGCGCGATTTGCGCCACGCCCTCGTCGTCTGCGGCGATGGCGACCTCGTCAGCCGCGCTCACCCTGCGCGCCGTAGCGACAAACATCGGCACGCCGTTTATCTCGCGTAAAATTTTATTAGGCATCCGCGTCGAGGCGAGCCTTGCCGGGATGATAATCATCGCTCGATCCAGGCTAAAATTTTAGCTTCTATTTCGCTCTTTGCGGCGATTTCGTTATGTACGGCGGCTTTTGTAAATAGCGACCTTATCGCGCCTGGCACTTCGTCGTTAAACTCCGCTGCCAAAGCCTCAAGCCCGCTTTTTTCGTCTTTTAGCATTTCGTTTTTTAGCGCCTTAAACATACTCGGAGCAAATTTGACCCAGTGCGCAGTCGACGTTATCACGCACGGACGCGCTAAATTTGCCACTGCTTTAAAGCATGTAGCCGTGTGCGGATCGACGGCAACGCCTTTTGCCGCCCACTCTTTTATAAATTTCTCGCATTCCTCGTCGCTGCAAAAATCAGCGTCAAAGTCCTCTTTTAGCGCATCCAGCTCACTCTTTGAAAGCTCGTAAAAGCCATCGCTAGCAAGACTATCCATCAGCTCCTTGGTTCGCACGGCGCCAAATTTATCAAAAAGCAGCCTCTCGACGTTTGATGAAACCAGGATATCCATCGCGGGGCTGATCGTTTTAACCAGACTTTTGCCGCGCAGATCGTATCGTCCCTGCGTAAAAAACTCGGTCAGGATGTTGTTTGCGTTTGAGACGATTTTGATTTTGCCGATTTTCGCGCCCATTTTTTTTGAGTAGTATGCGCCTAGAGCGTTGCCGAAGTTGCCACTAGGCACGATGATGTCAAATTCGCCTTTTAGCGCGCCCGTTTTTAGCAGGTAGACGTGGGCGTAAACGTGATAGATGATCTGAAACAAAATTCGCCCGAAATTTACCGAATTTGCCGCCGAGAGCGAGAGTCCGGCCGCGCTTAGACGCTCTTTAAATTTCTTGCTAGCTAGCAGGCTTTTTAGCGCGCGCTGCGCGTCGTCGAAGTTACCCTCGATGCCGATTACTTTGAGGTTTGCGGCGTCTGCGTTTATCATTTGTAGGCGCTGCACCTCGCTAGTGCCGTCTTTTGGGTAGAGGCAGACGACTTTGACGCCAGGCGCGTCTGCAAAGGTCTCTAGCGTCGCAGGTCCAGTGTCGCCGCTAGTAGCGCACATTATGAGGTATTTTTCGTCTCTTTTTGCGGCTAGCTCGCTAAGCAGAGCGCCAAACGGCTGCAATGCCATATCCTTAAACGCGCGCGTAGGCCCATGATAAAGCTCGTTTACGTAGAGATTTTCGCCGATTTTTCGCACCTGCACGGGATTTTGCGGATCGTCAAATCTCTCGTACCGCTTCACCGCTCTCTCAAACATCGCCGCGTCCGCGTCAAATCCGAATTTCTCTATGATTTTCAGAGCGATTTGCGCGTAGTTTAAATTTACAGCCTCCGCAAAGAAATTTGCGTCCAGCTGCGGCAGCTGCGTCGGCGCATAAAGCCCGCCGTGAGCGGAGCTGGGGCTTAGTAGCGCCTGGCTAAATTCTACGCTTTTTAGGCTCTCGCCCGCATTCGCTCTAGTTTGAAATAGCTTCATTTACTTTCCTTTTTTATCCATTTTTTGTATTTTTTGCTAGCTTTGTCCGCCTTAAAAGCGACTATCTCAGGCAGCTCGTAGTCGTGATGTTTCGCGATAAATTTAGCGACTTTTTTAAATTTAACCGCGGTTTTTACGAGCAAGACCCGCGCCTTTTCGTCCTTTATCTCGCCGTCCCAAAAGTAAACGCTATTTGCCTTAAAAACGCTGACGCAGGCAGCAAATTTAGCTTTCACGAGCTTTTTGGCTAGAGCTTTGGCTGCGGTCTTATCGGCGCAAGAAGTTAGTATAAATTTCATTTAATGTGTCCTAAATTTTTAGGAGATTATAGAATTTTCTCTTTGATAATTCGTTTAAATTTATCCGCCAACGTCGTTTTTAGCGCGATGATGGAGAGCGGCAGGCCAAATTCCTCCATCTTTACGGCGTCTTTTTGCGTGACCAAAAGCGAGGTCGCGCCGTAGCGCCCTAGTATACTCGCTAGCTCGCCCCGCGAAAACGCGTAGTGATCGGGATAAATCTCGCGCCCGATGCAAAGGCTAAAATAAGGCTCCAGGCGCTGCGGATTTGCGATAGCCGTTACTAAAACCATCTTTGGGGTTTGATTTATGATTTCGCTCTCTCGAGTAAAATCCTCGCCCTCTTTTACGACATAGTCGGCTTTGGCGTAAAATTTGCTCGGGTAGCGATACGCGCCGCTAGGTAGGACGAAATCAAAATACGGCTTTGCAGATGGGCGGATCAGGACGTTAAATTTTTTGATGTGAAATTTACCGAAGCCGTCATCGAGTAGCACGTACTTTGCGCCTAAATTTTTGGCTTCTTTTATCGCGATGTCGCGGTTTTCGCTCACGATGACGTTTGCGTTTTTTACGATTTTTGCGTACTCCATGGCTTCGTCGCCGCTAGCCGTGACGTCCACTAAAATTTCGCCCGAGATTGCGACTTTTATGAGTCCTTTTGAAGCTCTACCGTAGCCTCGTAACACGACGCAGCCGCCCTCAAATTCGTTTAATATAGCGATACCAAGCGGCGTCTTTCCGCTGCCGCCTAGGGTTAAATTTCCGATGCTGATAATCGGAACGCCAAAATCTAAAGCTTTGCTAAATTTGGACTTTAAAATCACGCCCGCGCAGTAAATCCAGCTAAGCGGCAAAAGCGCTACAGCTAGGCACTTTTGCCACAAATTCGGAGCGTAAAAATACTCCTGCGCAAAGGCGTAAATTTTCCTTTTAAACACGCGTTTTGGCTATCTCTCGCACGCTCTCGCAGATATAAGCGACCTCTTCGTCGCTAAGCGCGTTGTAAACCGGCAGCGAAAGCACCTGTTGATATGTTTTTAGCGCATTCGGGAATGAATTTACCTTAAGCCCGTATTTGCTTTTATAGTAGCTCAAAAGGTGCATCGGCTTGTAGTGAAGCGCCGTGTGGATGCCGCGCTCTAACAGCTCCTTGGCAAACCCATCGCGGTTTTTATCGATCTTGATGATGTACTGGATGTAGACGTGGTCGCGCTTTTTAATCGGTAGCGAGACGTGCGGGCAGTCTGCGAGCTCTTTGTCGTAGATAGCTGCGATCTGTCTGCGCCGAGCGATAAATTTATCCGTCTTTTCAAACTGCGCCACCGCATACGCCGCGCAAAGCCCGGTTAGATCGTACTTCACGCCGATATCGACGACATCATAGACATAGCCTAGGTTGCCGTCTTTGTCTATGCCGCCCTTTACTATTGCGTGGTTTCGCAGTAGTCTAGCGCGCTCGGCGACCGCATCGTCGTCCGTTAGCATAAAACCCGCCGTCGCGATTGGGTTAGTTAGCTGCGAATGCACGTTAAAGCAAGAGATGAGCGAGCGGCTATCGGAGCCGATTTTAACTCCGTTATAAGTTAAACCGATGGACTTGCCGGCGTCGTCTAGTACCTTTACGTCGTACTCCTGCGCGATAGCGTAAATTTCGTCCATATCAGAAGCCTGTCCCGCGACGTGGTTTACGAATATACCTTTTAACTTTTTGTGATTGTGCACTTTTAGCGTATTTCGTAGCGACTCGGCGTTCATGTTAAAGTCGTCTTCGTTGATGTCGACGAATATCGGCTCGGCGTCAAAGTGTCTGATCGCCTGCGCCACGCTCGGAGTGGAGTTTACCGAGCAGATAATCTTGTCGCCGCGCTTTAGATCCATCGAGCAAAGCGCCAAATGGTGGGCAGCGCTGTTGTTATTTGTAGTGACGGCATGCTTTACGCCAAAATACTCCCTAAGCTCAGACTCCAGCCTATCCACGATCGCCGAACCGTGGTCTTTTAGAGCCTCTTTGATGAGCGTAATCTCGGCCTCGTCGATAGTGGGTCTATAAAACGCTATCTCTTCCATTGCGCCTCCTTGTTTTTTTTATTTTTATCTTACCTTTTACGTTTCGTTTTTAAATTTTACCTTAGCGCCGAATTTACGGCTGCTTTATCTATTTTTACTTTCAGAAAAATCATCGCGACCTTGCCATTAAATTTAACGCATCCCAAAACCGAGCAAATTTGACGCCGAATCAGTCATCAAATTTTACCGTTTTTATTCGCAAAACCTCAGCTAAATTTAGCATCCAAGCCGTAAATTTAGCTCAAATTTTACTCGCCGTCCAAGCTAGCAACCGGCGGCTGCGAGAGCTTAAATTTATTTGCTCTCATCCTTGAAAATACCGTCGCGACGAGTTTTGGGTCAAATTTGCACGCCAGCTCGGCCTCGTCTTTACTCTGAGCCAAACGCAAAACCTCGTCCAGTCGCTCGTAGCTATAGCCTATATCGGCTTCGTCGCTTTGCCCTTCCCAAAGGTCGGCGGACGGGGCTTTTGCGATGATTTTTTCATCGATACCAAGCTCTTTAGCCAGCTCGTAAATTTCAGTCTTAAAGAGCTCGCCGATCGGATTTAGCGCGCACGCCATATCGCCGTAGATCGTACCATATCCAAGAAGGCGCTCGCTTTTGTTGCTCGTGCCCACGACTAGCGCGTTTATCTTTGCCGAATAGTCGTAAAGCAGGCACATCCTAGCTCTTGCACTTAGATTTCCCATACGCAAATTTGAGAGCGGCTCGCCGATTTGCGCGGTAAAGCTATCCAAAATCGGCTGGATTTCGATGATTTTATGCGTTATTTTTAGATCTTCGCAAAGCTTTAGCGCGTCGCTTAAATTTCGCTCGTTTGAGTACTTCGTCGGCATTAAAAGCGCATGCGCTTCAAAGCCCGTACGCGCGCAAAGAGCGGCTACGACGGCAGAGTCTAAACCGCCGCTAACTCCCAAAATAAAGCCCCTTGCACCGCTTTTTTCGAGGTAGCTCGCTAAAAACTCGGTTAGCTTCAGGCTAATCTGCGAATAATTTTTCATAACGATTATCACCGATAAATTTAATTTCTAAAATATTATACAATTTTTTTATAAAATTTAACTTTTAAGCTTAAAAAATATACAATTTATTTTAATTAAATTTTATAAAAGGACAAACGTGAAAATTTTTTCAAAACCATGCGGAGATTATCAAACCAACTGCTACGTAGTATCCAAAAACGGGCGCGAAATTATCATTGATCCAGGTCAAGATTCATATGACTTTGTCGTAAAAAATTCACACGCGCCGCTCACTATTTTAAACACTCACGGACACTCCGATCACGTTCTTGACAATGTTAGCTTAAAAAATTTTTTTAATGTTCCGGTCTATATCCATAAAGATGATAATTTCATGCTTCATGACGATCTTTGGGATGCCGGACAGCAGCCGATGTATGACGCGATCTGCGTGGGCGGAGCGAAATTTGAGGATGTTAAATTTAGCATAGAGGACTTTGAGATCGAGTTTATGCACTTTCCTGGGCATACGCCGGGATGCTGTATGGTGCGCGTGGACGACGTTATCTTTAGCGGAGATTTTTTATTTAGAGGTTCGATCGGGCGCTATGATTTTCCGTTTTCAAACGCCGAGGATATGCGCCAAAGCCTGCTAAAATGCAAGAATTTACAAGGAGATTTTATACTGTATCCAGGTCACGGCGACAAGACGACGCTAAAAGCCGAGCGAGCAAATTTAGACTTTTGGATAAATATGCTCGGCAGGGAGATGAGATTTTAACGGGTTAAATTTGAGCTTTTAAAATTTCAAAATAACCGCGCCAAATTTAAAGCAGTCAAGCCAAACGAAACGGCAAATTTGACGGCGGAGATTTTAGCGTTAAATTTATGCAGGTTATGCCAAGATGCCGCCAAAAAAGACGGCGCAAATTTACCGCGCCGCCCAAATTTCCCATCAAATTTGACCAAGCTTACGCGTTTTGCTTCGCCTCTTCTTTGCGTTTTGTTTCGTTTCGTCTTTGTGCGGCTTGTTTTTGCAAGTTCGTTTTGTAAATTTTAAAGATATGATCCTCTAAAATCACGACCTGAAAAGTCCCCTCAAATACCTTTATATCGTTCGTCGTGCCGGTTACTCGCACCTCGCGTTTTTTGCTCTCGTTAAAGTGCGAGCGCGCATCAAACTCGATCGCTTCGTTTAGCTTTGTCGGGGCAAAAAAATGTATCTTGGCGCCGATAACGACGCTAAAAGTCTCATTGACCGCCGCCATCGCCGCGTAGCTAGCCGCAGAGAAAACAAAACCGCTGTGTATGAGCCCTTCGCTATCGGCGACCATGTCGCTAGTAGCGAAAAAGTGCGTTTTAGCGTGATTTGGCTCGAGCTGCGTCACGGCGCCGCTAAGGCCGATTTTTATATTCGGCGAGGTTTTTAGCTCGTTGCGAAACGGATTTTCGTCCTCGGGTAGTACGACCCCGTCGCTACTGTTGTCGTCGTAGATATTTTCGTCCATTTTTCACCTTTTTATACGCTTAGTTTTAGATAGACCCGTTTTGGCGCAGGATAGCCCTCGACCGTACGCGTCTGATCTGCGGGATCTAGAAAATCGCCTAGGCTCTGTCCCAAGATCCACTCGGTTTTTCGCTGCTCGTACGCGTCCGTAGGCTTTGCGGCTAAAATTTGCGCGTCTTTAAAATTTGCCCTCTCGCACCAGTTTAAAAGCGCGCTAACGGTCGGCACAAAGTAGATATTTGGTATCTTTGAGTATGTATTTTTCGGACTCAGGGCAAAATCGCCCTGCATATCAAGATACATCGTATCCAAAAAGAGCTCGCCGCCCGCATTTAGCGCGCCTTTTAGCTCTTTTAGCGTACGCACGGGATCGCTTCTGTGATAGAGCACGCCAAGACAAAATAGCGCGTCAAATTTGACGCCGTAGTGCGGTAGATGCTCTACGCCTAGCAGCTCATACTCTATACCCGAGCGCGCAAACGCGTCGATAAATTTAAACTGCAAAAAGCTCATAACGCCGGGATCAAAGCCGATCAGCTTTTTTGGGTGCTTGGGCAGCATGCGAAAGAGATAGTAGCCGTTGTTGCAGCCGATATCGCCGACGACCTTGTCCGCTAGATCCATGTGCGGCGCAAGTAGGTTAAATTTGACAAAACTCCTCCACTCGCTGTCGATAAAGATATCGTCTATCTTAAAGGGTCCCTTGCGCCACGAGCGTAAATTTAGCGCCGTTTGCAGCGTTTCTTCGCGCTCCGCTGGCGTTAAATTTGCACTTATCTCGACTATATCGTCAAATTTAAGCTCAAATTCGCGCCCCCTAAATTTAGCCGCCAGCTCCTCTACCTCCCGCATTAAAGGTGCGTAGGTTTTGCCCGCCAGCTCCCTAGCCTTCGCCGCTCTAGCCGCTTCTAAGCCCATCACTCCGTCCAGTCGATGATGTTTTTAGGGCACTCTTTATGATAGACGCCTGTCGCGTCGTAGTACTCCTTGCACTCGTTGTAGTACTTCGTCGTCACGCCGCGGTCGTTTAAAAACACGCAACCGCCAAGCATTGCCGCCAGAGCCGATAAAAGTAAAATTTGCGCTAAAGTTTTCATTTGAAAAATTTAGCGTGCTTTTTCTTCATGTATTCGACGACTTCGAGCACCTCGTCAACGCCCTCGGCATCCGAGTTTTCTAGCGCGTCGTCGATGCACTCGATGTACGTCTCGGCGGCGTCTTGTAGCCTATCTTTTTTCACGCCGGCATAATAAAGCATCGCCTCCAGCATCATCGAAAGCTCGTAGCTTAGCTCATCCACGGTAGGTTCTATTTCTTTCATTTTCTATCCTTGTAAAATCGTTTTTTTAGTTATTAGGTCGGTTATCTGCGCTTTTATGTTTTCATAGCTAAAGCTATCCTTAAAGCCCGCAAAAAGCCCGCCGCTAGCGTTCACGTGTCCGCCGCCGCCGACTAAATTTTTAGCCATTTGGCTCACATCCACTTTGCCGTTAGCGCGAAAACTCAGCGTCTTTTTGCTCGTAACATCGATGAAAAAATCAACATCCGGATTTGCGACTAAAAAATCATTGCCGATAACGGAAGTATTGCCGATATTATAGGTCAAAATACCCTTAAAATCGTTATACTTTATGCTAAATTTATCTTTTTCTTCGCTTAGTTTTTTAACGACGAAAGCCGAGATAAGGTTGCTTAGAGTATCGTTTTTATCCTCTTTAAAAAAGTCCTTTTTAAACCCGAAAATCGCCTCGTCAAGCCCGACGTAGTCGTCTCCCGCGTCGAAAAACTCTCGCGCTCGCTCGATAAGATAAAAAAGATAGCGCGAATTTTCAGCCTCAAACATCGTTTTGTTTATCTCTTTTGCGTTTGCGACGAGTCCGAGCCCGACCTTGCCCATTTCAAAATTTACGTCCTCTTTTAGCCAGATATCGACTGCGTTTACGACGTCGCTAAAGTGATTTAGGCTCGCATCAACCCCGTAAATTTTAGCGAAAAAATCATGCGTGATCTTAGTCGCGCACCTTGAGCTATCTAAAAAATACCAGCCAAATTTGCTCGCGCATTCGGCTCCGCTTTGGTGGTGATCGAGGAGCAAAATTTTAGCGTTTTTATTTGCGAGCGCCTTTTCGTAGGCTTCGCACTGCTCCGCGGTTAAATTTAGATCCGTTATTAGGATAAGCTCTTTTTCATCGCCTTTAGACGCTTCGTCTTTGCCGCGATTTTCGGGCGCATTTTGCGAGTTACCATTTTGCTCGCTGATTAAATTTGACTGCGTCTGGGCTGCGTTTTTATCAGAAATTTGAGCCAAAATTTGATCAAATTTCTCGTCGATCTCCTTGCCGTAGTTTGAGTTATAAAATTTAACGTTTTTAAAATAGTGATTCGTTATTACCTGCGCGCCGTATCCGTCCAGATCGGTGTGCGAGAGGTGGTGGATGGTCATTTTATTCCTTACAAATTTGATATTTCTATCGTACCTAACGTCTCAAACGGCGTATTTGCCGCGACTTCGGCAAAGCTAAGCACCGTGATATCTATGGCGAAATTCGCGCAGATATCGGCGATAAATTTACGCAAGCTAGGCTCCACGCAAAGTATCATAGAGCCGTACTCCGAGATCGGCCGCTTCGCCCTCGCCTCGCGCAGAGCCTGCACGATCGCCGAGGTCTGCGAGACGTTTATCATCAGATGATACGCGCCGTCTTTATACTGTACGGCGTCGATCAGTTTTTGCTGTGCGGCCGGCTCCATCACGTAAAAATTTAACCGCCCGCCCTCATCGACGTAAAGCGAAGTGATAGCGCGAGCAAGTGCGGTGCGGACATGCTCGACTATCATATCGAGGTTTTTGCTAACCTCGGCGATGTCGCTTAGCGCCTCTAGGATGCTTAGCATATCTTTTATCGGGATATGGTCTTTTAGTAGCGCTTTTAGCACCTTTTGGATCACTCCGATAGGCGCTATGCGCAGCGTATCCTCGACGATGACCGGGTATTCTGATTTTAGCTTATCAAGCAAATTTTGCGTCTCTTGACGGGTTAGGAGCTCGGCGGCATTTTGCTTAATAAGCTCGCTCATGTGCGTGGAGATGACGCTCGCGGGATCTACGATCGTGTAGCCGCTTAGTATCGCATCCTCCTTAACGCTCGCATCGATCCATAGTGCATCTAGGCCAAACGCCGGCTCTTTAGTCGGGATACCTTCGATGTTGTCGCTAACCAGCCCGCTATCCATCGCAAGGAATTTATCCGCGTAAATTTCGCCCTGTCCGATCACGACGCCTTTTAGCTTGAAGCGGTATTCGTTGGGCGGTAGTTGGAGGTTGTCGCGGATACGAATCTTTGGCATCAAAAAGCCAAGCTGTGCCGCGATATTTCGGCGCATCGCTCGTATGCGCTCGATGAGATCGGTCTCGGCGATCTTTAGCAGGCCGTATCCTAGATCGAGTTCTAAAATTTCAAGCTTTAAGATATCGTTTATCTTAGCTTCCTCTTCGCGAGCGATCTCTTCTTCGCTTTTTTTAGGCGGTTTTGGTGCGGCCTGCCCCTCTTCTTCGCCTTGAGCGGAGCCCATGCTTTGAGCTTTGGAGGTCAAATTTATCTTGCCCTCTTTTACCTCTTTCATTATATAGCCCATACTTAAAAACAAAAGTGAGATAAAGCCCAGAGATAGCGTCGGAAGCCCGGGAACTAGAGCAAAGATAAATAGTATGAAGCCGACTATTAGAAGCGTTTTGTATTCGCCCAGCAACTGCGTTAGCGAGCCTTCGGCGAAATTTTCATCGTCCTTGCTAGCTCGAGTGATGATGATCGCCGTAGCCGTCGACGTGATGAGGCCCGGGATCTGGCTCACTAGACCGTCGCCGATCGTTAGGATCGTGTAGTTTTGCGCTGAGGTAGCCATATCTAGGCCGTACTGAAACGAACCGATGAGAAAGCCGCCAACGATGTTTATGATAGTAATGATGATGCCCGCGACCGCATCGCCTTTGATAAATTTAGACGAGCCATCCATCGCACCGTAGAAATTCGCCTCGCCGATGATGGCTTCACGGCGCTCTCTTGCGGTCTTTTCGTCGATTAGGCCAGCGTTTAGGTCGGCGTCTATCGCCATTTGCTTACCCGGCATCGCATCAAGCGTAAATCTCGCCTGGACCTCGCTCACGCGCGTCGAACCCTTAGTAACGACCATGAAATTTATAAGCACCAGTATGGTAAATACGATCACTCCGATGACGTAGTTGCCGCCTACGACGAACTGTCCGAAGCTTGAGATTATCTCGCTCACGGCATCGGGACCGTTGTGTCCTTCGCTTAAAATCATACGCGTAGTGGCGATGTTTAGCGAGAGTCTAAAAAGCGTAATGATGAGAATGAGCGTCGGAAAGGTGCTAAGGTCGGTAGGCTTTGGCACGTAAACGGCGATCAGGATGATGAGTACCGAGATAGAGATGGAAAGCGCAAGAAAAAAGTCCAAAACCGCGCTAGGAAGCGGTACGATGATGATCGCTAGGATGGCGATTATGACGCCTACGATCGTGAGCCCCTTAAACCTTACGATAGGCTCTAAAAACGGTGCGACCAGGGTTAGGATATTGCGCTTTTGTTTTGCCAAAATTTACTTCTTGATTATATTTGCTAACGTAATTGTATCTAAAAAATCGTCGATTTTAGACTGAAGCGCGCTAAACATCGGCCAAATTTGACACATCCCGCCCTTACTAGAGGCACAGCTATCAGCCGAGATCGAGCACTCAAATACCGCCATTTTACGCTTTTCTGCGCTTTCGATTATTCTTTTTATACTGATTTCTTCAGGCTTTTGCGCGAGCATAAATCCGCCGTTTGCGCCCTTAAATGAAACCAAAATGCCCTCTCTAGCCAAATTTTGCAAAATTTTAGCCAAAAAGCTTTTTGATATCTCAAGCTCGCCCGACATCGTATCGACGTCCGAGGGAGCGTCTTTTTGCGCTATGTAAATCAGTGAAAGCAGCGCGTATTCGCTCGCTTTTGTCAAAAGCATAAATTCCCCTTAAATTTTTTGCGGATATTTTATTAAATTTTATCTGCAAATTTGATTAAATCAATATCTTTTAAAACAGGCGCCGCATTTTTTGATTTTTATGATATAATCGCCTTTTTTAATCTCACCAATCAGGAGGTCATTATGGCTTTGGATTCGGCTAAAAAAGCAGAAATTGTTGCGAAATTCGCTAGAAAAGAGAAAGATACGGGCTCTCCGGAAGTTCAGATCGCATTGCTAACCGCAAGAGTCGAGGAGCTAACCGAGCACCTAAAAATCTACAAAAAAGATCACTCGTCTCGCCTCGGACTACTTAAAATAGTCGGCCGCAGAAAACGCTTGATGAAATATCTAAAAGCTAAAGATTACGCAGCTTACACAAAAGTTATCGCTGAGCTAAATCTCAGAGATAAATAATCATAGGCCCCAAATTTGGGGCTTTTCTCTTAAATTTTACTTTACTTACTTCAAATTTTAATACGTCAAACTTTTAGATTCATAAAATTTCTAGCGATAAAACCAAATTTAACCTACTCTTACATTAATTTTATTCAAATTTTCCCACATTCCGTTCATTACACCCAAATTTTACTTTTACAACCTTGAGCTAATTACGCTAAAGTTATCTAAATAAATTTTTTTAACTCTACCCCTTGACAATTATCCGCTCAATGTTGTATAATGCGCCTAGCAATTTAAAGGAGAGAGTGCTAATATGATAAAGGTGAGCAAGCGAGATCTGATACTTGATTCTATCATTCAAGCTTATCTTAGCGACAACGCTCCGATCGGCTCTAGCGAGCTAGGTTCACGCATGGCGATGTCGATCCCAGCCTCTACGATTAGGGTTTATTTTAAAAAGCTCTCCGACGAGGGCGCGATTACTCAGTTTCACGTTAGCGGTGGCAGGATACCGACGGCTGCGACGATGAGAGATTATTGGCGAGCTAGATTAAATTTCGATGAGACGCTAGATATCGCAAATCCTAACCTACTAAAGTTGCTAAG
Source organism: uncultured Campylobacter sp. (assembly GCA_963517705.1). Lineage (GTDB taxonomy): Bacteria > Campylobacterota > Campylobacteria > Campylobacterales > Campylobacteraceae > Campylobacter_A. The sequence continues at coordinate 1,019 of CAUQHH010000023.1, read as the reverse complement.
CGATAAATTTGAAATTTACGCGATGGTTTTTGAAAGCAAAACCCAAACGCTAAACGAGGTCTTAAATTTAAACAATAGATTTTTGATTTTGAGCTTTAGCGAGGACGAGATCGCGCTCAAATTTAACTCGAAAGTCGAAAAATTTTTGAGCAATCTCATAGGCATAGATCTTGATAGACTCGAGCTTACCTGCATGCAGGTGGGACTAAATGAGCTAAGAAATAAGATAGCCGAGCTAAAGCGCACTAAAATTCGCTTTTTAGAAAACGAAAAGGTAGCGCTTGAAATTTTCGGCGAGAGCTTTAAAAACGCGCTAAGCCCTAGTCTTGAGATGGTTTTTGACTCAAATTTGGTCTTTTTCGGCGAGAACTACCTAGGCATGAAGCTTGGCGTAAATTTCGAAGGAAAAGAGGCCAAAATGCTTTGCGCGGGCAGTATTTATAATGATTACGAAAGATTTTTAAACAACCTAAAGGAGGCGGCATGAACGAGAATGAAAACGTAGAACTTGAGCAGCAAATCCCGTCAAATTTCGACGAGAGTATCAGCTTTGAGGGTTTAGACGCAAAATACGTCGAGCTTCAAAAGCAGCTTGAGGAGCTAACGGATAAGTATTATAGAGCCAACGCGGACTTTGAAAACATCAAAAAGCGTTTCGAAAAGGAAAAAACGGACATCGCGACGTATGCGAACGAGAAATTCGCGCGAGATCTGCTTCCAGTGATAGACGCGCTTGAGATGGCGGTAAATTTTGAAACCGAAGGCGACGAATACGCAGCAAAAATCAAAGAAGGAATTTATATAACGATAGATCAGTTTAAAAAGTGTTTCGAAAAAAACGGTATCACGCCGATCGAAACCGAGGGCGAATTTGATCCGAATTTCCACAATGCCGTACTGCAAATCGATAGCGAGGACGTGGAAAAAGGAAAAATTGTGCAAGTGATACAAAAAGGTTATCTAACCAACGGCAGAGTTTTACGACCTGCGATGGTATCGATAGCAAAGTAAAATTTAAA
>CAUQHH010000022.1:0-18046 GCA_963517705.1 uncultured Campylobacter sp. | reverse complement strand
CTGATGGCGTCCGGTTCGTTGCCATCAACCGCCATAGATAGGCCTTTTTTTAGAAACGGATCAGTTTCGTTATTTGCATCGCTTTCAAGCGCCAAGATACCGTCGCGGCGAGCTTTCGTGGAGTACTCGACCATTTTTTTTACGATTTCTGGGAGATTGTAGGTTTTTGGTTTTACCGCGATGCCGTAAAACGTGCCTAGCTTTTTTATCTGCTCCATCTTAAAGCCGATCATCAGCGCGCAAATCGTACCGCCAAAAACAATCAAAACAGAGGGAATATCGATGTAAGCTCCGATTCCGACGCCCATCTGCATGGAACCTAGCAAAAGAACCATAATAACTATCCAACCGACGAGGCTACCTAAATCCATCTTGCAACTTTCTATTTAAAAATTTTAGTTTGTATTTTAGTTTTTTTTAGTTGAAAAAACAGTTAAACTTAGATTAGCTTTTTGCAAAAGGCGTTCCAAATCGGGGTAAATTTTTTTAAATTTTGCGTTTTTGGTCATATTTCGTTTTTTTGGCACTTTTCTTGACCAAATTTGAATGCTAATTTTTTCTAAAAATTTGATTTAAAAAGCGAAGCGAAATTTTAAACAAAAACAAAAGGCAGCGTCTTGCGGCGAGCGCAAATTTGACTCATTTATCGCTCGCACGCTATCAATGATTAGCAAAAGGCAAATTTAGCTAAGCCCTTTTTGACTTAAACGCCCTTTTTGCCGTCATATAAAAGCCACTAAATATAAAAAGAGCCATCAAAAGCGAAACTACCGACCACAAAATTTTACCCGCAATCCCGAAAAAATACCCCGTATGCAGCTGATAGTTCGTGCTCTTTACCATGCCTACAGTTATGCCCTCGGTTTGTTTTTGCTCCGCCATCTTGCCCTCTTTTACGTTTACGGAGGTCATTTTCGGACGAGCGGTGCTAGGCGCGTCAGGTTCGTAGTATCTGACGTTTATCTTATCTCCGGCCGCGAGCATCAGGCTAAATTCTTTATACTCTATGCCGCTTGATCTGAATATCTCATAAGCCTTCTGCGCATCGCTAAATTTATACTCGGCGTTCTTTTTGCCCTCTGTTTTTGCGGGCGCGCCATCTTTTTGCGCGGTCTCTTTGGGTAAATTTTGCTCACTAACAAAAAGCTCCATCACCGCGCCGTTATACCAGCGGTACGACCACATGAGTCCGGTTAGACAGATGACGAGATAGATCACCGCGCTTAAGGCGCCAAAACTCGTGTGCAGGTTGTGAAAAAGGGCGTATTTTTTGAGTTTAAAATTTGGCTTCACCGCCTCGGCAAATTTGCGTTTTATCCTAGGAAAATGCAGCCAAACGCCGCTTATCACAAGCACTATCATCGCAACCGTACTAGCACCCACGATCTGCTTGCCCACTTCGCCTGCGGTTTTATTTCCAGTTAGTGCAAGGCCCAAATTTCGGTGCAGCGACATCGCTACGCGCACAAAGGCGACTCCGTAGTCCTTGCCGATGATCTGCGCAGTATATGGATCGACCAGATAGGCGTCGCTACCGCTAGCATAAATTTTGATCGCCTCGTTTTCGCTTTTAGGTAGCACGAGCCTTGCGGGTTGCTTAACGCCCGTTTGCTCGCTAAAGCTTTGCAAGATTTTCTCAACGCTTAGCATTTCGCCCGTTTTTTCGACCTTGGCAGCGTTTAAATTTATGATCTCCTCAAGCTCGTGCTGATACGATAAAATCGCACCCGTAACGCCGACAACAAGCAGCGGAATAGCAAAAATAATCGATAAAATCAGGTGAAGGTTAAACAAAAATTGATTTCTTCTTAAGACTTTTTTTAAAAATGAAAGCACGCCGTATCCTTTAAATTTTGATTTTGATTATTTTTAAAACTCGTGATTATATTGATTAATGCTTAAGAATTTGTTAAGTACAAAAAACATTAATCACGCATTTAGCAAATTTGAGATAAAATCGCTCAAATTTAAACAAGGAAAAAAGATGAGCGATATCGGCGTAGTGGTGCTTGCCGCGGGGCTTGGCACAAGGATGAAATCAACCAAACCAAAGGTGCTTTTCGAGCTTTGCGGAGAGCCGATGATTATCCATATTTTGCGCAAGGCTTATGAGATCAGTAGCGACGTGAGCGTAGTTTTGAGCTATCAAAAAGAGCTAGTGGGAGCCAAAATCAAAGAGATTTTCCCTCAAACTAAAATTTACGAACAAAATTTAAAAGATTTTCCTGGCACTGCGGGCGCGCTAAAAAACATCCCGCTAAATAGCGAAAAAACGCTGATTTTATGCGGAGATATGCCGCTCATAAAAACCAACGACCTAATCCGCCTAAGCGCGGGAAACTCAGACGTTGCGCTAAGCGTTTTTGAGGCGGCAGACCCCTACGGCTACGGCCGCGTGATCATAAATAACGGCAAAGTAGAGGCCATCGTCGAGCAAAAAGACGCAACCGAGACGCAAAAAATGATAAAAAGCGCAAACGCCGGCTGCTACTGCTTTAAAAGCGAAGTTTTACGCGAGATTTTGCCTCTCATCGGCAACGAAAACTCGCAGAAAGAATTTTACCTAACCGACGCGATAAAAATCGCAAACGAGCGCGGTCTAAAGTGCTGGGCTATCAGTGTAGAAGAGCAAAATTTCATGGGTATAAACGATAAATTTCAGCTAAGTATCGCCCAAAATTTGATGCAGGACGAAATCAAGAAAAATTTGATGAAAAGCGGCGTGCTAATGCGGCTACCAAATAGCATTTACATCGACTCTAGAGCAAAATTTGAAGGCGAATGCGTCATCGAAGAAAACGTAAGCATCATAGGAGATTGCCTCATCAAAAACTCCGTCATCAAAAGCGGCTCAGTCGTAGAAAACTCCGTCATCGAGGACTCGGACGTCGGCCCGCTCGCGCACATACGCCCAAAATGCGAGATCAAAAACACCCACATCGGAAACTTCGTCGAGCTAAAGGCCGCAAGGCTTGACGGCGTCAAAGCAGGCCACCTAAGCTATCTTGGCGACTGCGATATAGGCAGCGGCACAAACGTCGGCTGCGGCACGATCACGTGCAACTACGACGGCAAAGCTAAGCACAAAACAATAATCGGCAAAAACGTCTTTATCGGCTCGGACACCCAGCTAGTTGCTCCCGTAAAAGTCGGCGACGACGTGCTAATCGCCGCGGGCAGCACCGTAACTAGCGACGTACCAAGCGGCGCGCTAGCCATCAGCCGCACGAAACAGGTAAATAAAGAAGGCTTTTTTTATAAATTTTTTAATGACGCGAAAAGCGAAGAAAATGCTAAAAAATAAAAAAATTTTGCTCGCGGTTTGCGGCAGTATCGCGTTTTATAAAGCTTATGAAATTTTATCCGCGCTAAAAAAAGAGGGCGCGGACGTGCGGGTTATGCTTAGCGAAGGAGCGCTCAAATTTTGCTCTGAAGCGGGCTTTGAAGCGCTGTGCGAGCATAAAATTCTAACCTCACGCACGGAGAGTTGGCAGGACGGGCTAAACCACATCGCCTACGCCAAAACCGATCTAATCCTCATCGCGCCCGCGAGCGTAAATACGATAAACAAGCTTGCAAGCGGCATTTGCGACAACGTCTTCATGCAGACTCTGATCGCTAGTCCGGCTCCGCTGCTCATCGCGCCGGCAGCCAACGACAAAATGATAAATCACTTCTCTACGCGCAAAAATTTCGAGTTTTTAGCGGCAAACGGCGCGAGTTTTATCGAGCCGGTAGAAAAAATCCTAGCATGCGGCGACATGGGCAAAGGCGCGCTGGCAGACGTTTCTACGATCATCTACGAAACCAAAAGGATGCTTGCTGAGCCAAAATTTAAAGGGCAAAAAGTGATCGTCACGGGCGGCGCTACGAGCGAAAAGATCGACGACGTAAGAGCCGTGACGAATCTATCTAGCGGAAAGATGGCAAAAGCGCTGGCGGGCGCATTTTACTACGCGGGCGCGGACGTGACGCTGATAGCTAGCTTTGAGACAGCAAACGCTCCTTATAAAACGCTAAAATTTCAAAGCTCGGCGGAGCTAAAAGAGCTGCTACACGCAAATTTGACGGACGCAAATTTACTCGCGATGGCGGCTGCGGTTAGCGACTATACTCCTAAAACCAAATTTGAAGGCAAGCTAAAAAAGCAAAACTTAGGCGAAATTTGGACGCTGGAGCTCGCTCAAAACGATGACGTTTTGGACTCTTTGGCGGATTTTAAAAACGTAAAAAAAATCGGCTTTAAAATGGAAATGGACGCCGCAAACGCTATACAAAACGCAAAAAATATGCTTGAGAAAAAGAGCCTTGACGCCGTTTGCCTAAACGTGCTTGGCGGCGATATAAATTTCGGCTCTAATAGCACGCAAATCACCTTTATCACGCGCCATGACGCGCAAAATATCGCGCTAACATCCAAAGAGGACGCGGCGCGCCAAATCGTAAATTTAGCAACCAAGCTATGATAAATCCCGTCTCACGAGTGCAAAAAATCGCAAGCGGCGGCGCTGGCACGGCTCTAAACGCGAGCCTGCCCATCAGCATCAAAGTCGCCGAAAAGACAGGCTACAATCGCTACAATCTCAAAATGGGCAACAAAATCCTAAGCACCAAAAGCATGAAAAGCCTCGATGTGGAGGGCGAATACTGGGGCGAGATCGCAAGCGGCACCGAAAATATCGTGATAAGAAATCTCTTTAAAAAGCCAAATTTAGCCTACGCCGCGCCTGACGGGCTGCCACTCATAGAAAGGCTGATAAGCGAGCCAGATTTAAACTGGTTTTATGAATATATATTTAACGGACTTAGCGCGGCAGACTCGCGGGAATCGTTTGAAAATCTAACTCAAATGCTGCTCGCGCTGCAAAAAAGTATAATTAACATTTCGTTTGTTTATAACGGCATAAAAGGCGTTTTTCAGATGAAATTTGACGGCGCCCGCACGAGTCAAATTTACCTCGTTTTTTCAAATTTCGCTCCGATTATTTTTACGCTAAAAGGCGGGCAAATAATCAGCGCCCAGACGCCGTTTGACAAGGTCGCTAGGCTCTTGCGAGATGAATTTGACTGCGAAACACAAACGACGCAAAGCATAGCCGCTTTTTTTGATACAAGCGGCAAAATAAATGATTTTAAGGGCTAAAATTAACGAGCTAAATCACCTAGCTATAATAATGGACGGCAACGGCAGATGGGCCCAGCGACGCGGTTTGCTACGCACTAAAGGGCACGAAACGGGTGCAAACGTCGTGGAGCAGATGTGCGAGTTTTGCATCGACGAGGGCGTGGCGGTGCTGAGTCTTTATGCATTTAGCACCGAAAACTGGAAGCGCCCAAAGAGCGAAGTAGCGTTTTTGATGGAGCTTTTACATAAATTTCTAGTCTCAAAACGCGATAGTTTTATCAAAAACGGTATCAAATTTAACGTTATCGGCGACGAAAGTCCGCTAAGCGACAAGCTAAAAAACGAGATAAATAGTATCAAAAACGCGACCGCGCAAAACTCTAGGCTGAAGCTAAATTTGGCCCTAAACTACGGCGCAAAAGATGAAATTTTAAGAGCTTTTAAAAGATTTTGCGAGAAAAACGGCGGAAAATTTGACGCCCAAAATCTAGCTTTAAATTTGAGCGAAGATAGTTTGCAAGAGTGCCTCGACGAGCCCGCGCCCATCGATCTTCTCGTGCGCACCGGCGGCGAGCAGAGGCTATCAAATTTTATGCTTTGGCAGGCTAGCTACGCCGAGTTTGCCTTTACGCCTACGCTTTGGCCTGATTTTACGCGCGAGGAGCTAGCTCAGATAACAGCGAAATTTAAGAAAAAAGATAGAAGGTTTGGCGGGCTTTAAATTTGACGTTTTTGGTTACCGCTATCTTTTAAATTTATGTCGTTTTATTTGATTCGCTCGCCGAGAAAGTGACTTTAAATTTGACAAATAAAAGCCTTGCCGCAACGCCGTTTTGCATAAATTTTGAACCGAAATCTTTAAATTTAAAATCATTCAAGGCAATATTTCGCTAGAATCGCCTTTAAATTTTGTGTTTTATGCTTTTTGCGGCGCAAATAACGAGTTGAATTTTAGTTCAAATCAGCGCGGCAAATTTGCGCAAACATTGCTTAAAAACGTCGCCGCTAGCTCAAAAATAATCGCAAGCAGCCAAATGCATTATAAATTAAATTAGGAGAGTTATGATTTTCGCCGTTGTATTTTTTATTTTATTATTTTTTATCTTGGGCGCCGTAGTCGGCAGCTTTAGCAACGTCCTGATCTACCGCATGCCGCGCGGAGAGAGCATAAATTTCCCCGCCTCTCACTGCCAAAGCTGTAAAACTCCGCTAAAACCGTATCATAACATCCCGATTTTCGCGTGGCTGTTTTTACGCGGCAAGTGCGCGTTTTGCGGCGAAAAAATCAGCTTTCAGTATCCTCTAGTTGAGCTTGCTAGCGGCATGCTTTGCGTGCTTGCGTATTGCGTTGAGACGCACGGACTAGAGCCTCTTATGGACGGCTTTTACGCCGCGATTTTTAAGGCGGCGATGCTTGGCATTTGCTTTATCTTGCTGCTAGCGCTTAGCCTGATCGACTTTCGTTATAAAGCCGTTCCAGATCCGTTACTTTTTGCCAGCGTCGCATTTTCGCTACTTTACGGCTTTAACCTTCCCGCCTCTTTTGACTCGGATGGGCTTTTATTTGCATTTGATTCGTTTATAAACGCTGCGATTTTTATGTTTGCCTTTTGGCTACTGCGCGCTGTCGTCAGCCTGGCTCTCAAGCGCGAAGCCATGGGCTCTGCAGACATCTTTATCGCGGGTGTTATGGGCGCGATTTTGGGCATCAAGCTTGGCCTCATGGCGATCTATGTCTCGGCGCTACTAACGCTGCCAGCCTACGTCATCGTGCGAAAGCGCGGATACGAGCTGCCTTTCGTGCCGTTTTTGAGCCTTGCTACACTCATCGTTTACGCATTTAAGGAGCAGTTTATCTACATATTGGGACTGATTTATGGATAGGACGGCGCGTTATCTTTTCTCAAACTTCCTAAGCACGTTTGCATCGCTATTTGCGACGCTTTTTCTCATCATGTCGATCGTGTTTTTCATCCAGATCGCGCGTATCACGTCATACATCGAGATTACGTTTATAGAGCTTTTTAAACTTTATATGTTTATGTTGCCTAGAGTGCTGCTTTTTACCGTGCCTATCGCGTTTTTCGCATCGCTTGCGCTCATGTTTTTCAGACTTTCGCGCGAAAACGAGAGTATAGTACTTTTTACGCTCGGATATTCACCTGTTAAGATCGCTAAATTTTTCCTCATCGTTAGCGGCGCGGTTTCGGCCTTTTTAATCGTCACCGCGATAGTGCTGATCCCTACGGCCGCAGAGCTAAACTCAAATTTCGTCTCGTACAAAAAAACCGTCGCCAAGCTAAATTTAAAAACAACCGAATTCGGACAAAAATTTTCCGACTGGATGGTCTTTATCCAAAATGAAAAAAGCGACGAAAACGGCACTCTTTACGAGGGCGTGACGCTTTATTCGCCAAAAGAAGGCGCACATAGATTCGTCCTTGCCAAAAATGCTCGCCTAACTAACAACAACGCCGTGCTTGAGTTTACGCTATCAGAGGGTAAAATTTACGATATGAGAGACGCCTCATGGCATAAAACCGACTTTGGCACGATGAAAATCAGCACCGCCCAAGAGGACAGCGTCGCGCAAACTAAGTCGTTTGTACAGTATTGGCAGGCGATGAGCGAAGATAAAAAGCGCGCCAAAGACTTCGCAACCTACGTTCTCATCGCGCTTTTTCCGCTAGCGACGACGCTTTTTGCCTTGAGCCTTGGTATCGTGACCTACCGCTACGAAAAAGGCTTTGTGTATTTTGGGATATTTGGCGTGCTGTTTGGATATTTTACGCTCATTATGCTCTTTAGCTCGCGCGTTTTTATCGCGATTGCGGCGATATTTTTGTTATTTTTTATCGCCTCGATTTTTAGCTTTAGGGCTAAAATTTTAAAAAGATACTAAGTGTGGCTTAAACTCGTTTTTAGCTACGACGGGTCGAAATTTCAGGGCTCGCAGACCCAGCCGCACGAAAATGGCGTCGAGGACGCTCTGGGCGTAGCCCTAACGCACGTAGGGATCTTTAGCAAAATAATCTCCAGCTCGCGCACCGATAAGGGCGTGCACGCAAACAATCAAGTCGCCCGCGTGGAGTGCGGCGAGCATTTTAAGGACTTTGCGCGCCTAAAAGCTCTCATTAACCGCCACGCTCATCCGGCTATTCACGTCAAATTTATAATCCGCGTTAAAGACGACTTTCATCCGCGATACGACGCCACGGCACGTGCATATCGATACGTGATTAATCACGGCGAGTTTTCGCCTTTTTTGTCGTCTTACGAGACTTTTTTACCCAAATTTGACCTAAATTTAGCAAACGAACTGCTTGCGCTTTTTGTCGGCGAGCACGATTTTAGCGCGTTTATGAAGCTTGGTAGCGATATCAAAAGCCCGGTGCGGCGCGTTTCAAAGGCCTTTTGCTACGAGCGCGGCGAACGAACGATTATCATCTTTAAAGCAAACGGCTTTTTGCGCGCCCAGGTTCGCCTCATGGTCGCTAGCGTTTTAAAGGCGCTCGAGCTTGCCAAAAGCGGTAAATTTAGACAAATGCAGACGCATGAGTTTAAATTTGAGCGCGCCGAGGCGGTAAATTTGGACACAAATTTAAACAAAAAAAGCCGCGATAATGTCCTGACAAAAAGCCACGAAAGCATAAATTTAGTCAAATTTGAAAAAAACGCAAATTTGACAGCCGAACACGCAAAGTGCGTCGCCTCAAAACTTGATGCTAAAAACTCAAATTTAAACGAAGTAGCAAACAACTGCCGCGATACAAATTTCCTCAAGGCAAAAAAGCTTTTAAGCCGAGCTATCTACGAGCAAAAGCCGCTCACTCGTATCCCCGCACCGCCAAACGGCCTTTATCTAAACCGAGTTTTTTACGAATGAGAAATCAAAAAATAAAAGAAGCTATCGCTACCGTAACGCAAAAGCAAAATGAGTGTAAAAAAATGGTCAAAAAATACGCTACATTTATGACTATAACGACATTTGTCGCACCAATACTAATTTTTATTATTATGGAGCGACGCTTTGAAATATTCTTTCTTTTATTTGCAGTCATCCCAATATACGTCACGCCGAGGATTCCAAAAGTAGAAAAAACGCTGGAAGAGTATAGAAGCTTCTACAAAAATGTTTTTGTTAGCACGGTAATTGCCGATATAGATAGCAATTTTACATACGAGCCTCAAAAAGGCATCACCGCAAACGAATTTTATAAAAGCGGAATATACAGGCGCGTAAATTTTTACGGCGAAGACCAAATAAGCGGTACTTACGCTAATGTTAAATTTCAATTAAGCGAGGCTATAAAAGTAGAAAAAACATATGACTCAAACGGCTCAAAAAACCCTTATCTGGCGCTTTTGAGGGTAAGCAAAGTCATATACGACGAATATATGGACTTTAACGGTACAGTACTAGTCTGCGAGTTTTATAAAAATTTCAAAGGACAAACGATACTAGCCGACAAAAAGGTGCTAAATACGAAAATATCTGGCGAAAAAGAGATACTTGATGATACAGAGTTTAACAATGAATTTCGCGTATTTACCGACGACAAAATAGAAGCGCGCTATCTTTTAAGCCCCGGTTTTATGCAACGCCTACGCGAGGTTAAGCAGAGTTTTGACAGTGCCGTATCGCTAAGCGCGGCGTTTATGGACAATAAATTCTATCTCTTTTTAAATGGTGCAAAAAACCGTTTTGAAAGTTCACTATTAGACCCGCCGCTAAGCCTTTCTGATGCACAGGCCATAAAAGACGAAGTCTTGCGGCTATTACGCGTCATAGACGAGTTAAATTTAAGCCTTGACGTTTATAAATAATTTTACTTAGGTAGTAAATTTCGCCAACGATGAGCTTAAAATTTGACCGTAAATTCGGTCGGCAAATTTAAATATACCGCAATTAGATAAAAATACTAAATTTTGATTAAACGCGCAAAACTTCACAGCACGGCGCAAAGCCGGTCGCTCATAGTGGACGCATATTTTCAAATTTAACGGCACCAATCTAAAAATAAATACAGTCGGCATTCGCTCGTAAATTTGAGCCAAATTTACAAAATATCCCGCTGCCCTTTTGCGTTCATCGGACTTAGCACGCCCATTTGTTCCATCTGTTCTATAATCGTAGCGGCGCGGTTGTAGCCGATTTTTAGGCGTCTTTGGAGGTAGCTGATCGAGGTTTTTTGCTCGCTTAGCACGATCTCTTTAGCCTCTTCGTAGAGCTCGTCTAGCTCGCCCGCTACCGCGCCGGAGCCTGTGCCCGCACCGCCGCTAGCACCCTCCTCGGCTAGAAATCTCTCGTCGTAGACCACTTCTTGCTGCGCTTTTAGGAAATTTACTATCGTATCGATCTCTTTTTCGCTAGCAAACGGCGCATGTAGCCTGATGACGCCCGGGCTTCCAGGAGGTGTAAATAGCATATCGCCGCGTCCTAGCAGGCTCTCCGCTCCCATTTGATCTAGGATTACCTTACTATCGATACGCTGGCCGACGCGGTAGCTGATGCGGCTAGGCAAATTTGCCTTTATGAGCCCCGTCACGACGTCTACGCTCGGGCGCTGGGTGGCTACGATGAGATGTATGCCGCTAGCTCTGGCCATCTGCGCCAGGCGCCCGATGTATAGCTCAACGTCCTTGCCGCTAGTCATCATGAGATCAGCCAGCTCGTCGATGATCACGACGATGTACGGGAACTGCTCGCCGCCCTCCTCCTTCATTTTTTCGTTGTAGCTTTCGATATTTTTGGTGCGCGTGTGGCTCATGATCTGGTAGCGGCGCTCCATCTCGGCGACCATGTTTGATAGCGCGGTTATAGCCTGCTTAGCCTGCGTGATGACGGGCGTGAGTAGGTGCGGGATGTCGTTATAGATACTAAACTCCAGCATCTTTGGATCTATCATCATCAGACGCAGCGTCTGCGGGCTGTTGCGATATAGCAGGCTTAGTAGCATCGCGTTTATACCTACGCTCTTACCCGAGCCCGTCGTGCCCGCGATTAGCAGGTGAGGTAGCTTTTTTAGATCGGTGACAAAGGGCGCGCCGACGATATCCTTGCCTAGCGCGATAGTCAGCGGACTGCTCGAGTTTTTAAAAACTTCGCTATCTAAAATTTCCTTTAGATAGACGGTTTCGATGTTTTTGTTAGGCACCTCGATACCTACGACGTCTTTGCCCGGTATCGGAGCCTGGATGCGGATAGTCTGCGCGCGCAGAGCCATCGCGAGGTCGTCTTGCAGGGTTAAAATTTTACTCACCTTGATGTGCGGCGCCTGACGAAACTCAAACGTCGTGACGATCGGACCCGTATAGGTGCGCACGACATCGCCGTCTATTTTAAATTTGCGCAGTTTATCGAGCAGATCGGAGATCTTTTGATCGATCTCAGCCTCATTTACGCTGTTTGATCTCTTAGACGGATCGGCTAAAAATTTAAGCGGCGGCAACGCAAAATCCTTAGGTTTTTCGACCTTGCCTTTTTCCATTTGTTCAAGCAGTTTTTTATTTTCGGCGACTTCGTTTAAAATTTCGACGCCGTTTATAGTAGTACTTTTTTCTTCTAAATTTGACTCGCTTTCATCCTGCGCATCGTCTTCGTCGTCCGGCTCGTCTTCATCCTCTAGCTTTTCGCCGTTTTCCTCGCTCAAATTTGACTCACTTTGAGCTTTAGGCTTTTTGATTTGTCTAGGTTTTTTTTGCGATTTTTGCTTAATCTCGGCTGGGTTTTCAAATTTATCTTCATTGGCGCTAGGTTCTACAAAAGCCTTTTTTAGGATAGCTATGATGTTATCTTGCGCGATGAGACCAAAACTCAACACAAAAAGCATCAAGATAAATACCCACATGCCTATCACGCCGGCAACGTCTTTTAGCGCTTCGTTTACGGTGTTTGCGACTAGTCCGCCGTAGTTAGCGTCCGCGCCTGATTGAAACATCAAAAACGCCAAAAACAGCAGCGTCGCTCCGAGCGCCGTCTGGACAAATTCGGCATTAAAGCCGTTAAAGTATTTGTAAATATAATATGCGAAAAATATAAAAATAAAAGGATAAACGTAAGCTATAAAGCCAAAAAGCTTGAAGTTCCAAAGCCCGATCGCGTTGCCAAAACTACCGACGAAATTTGCCGCAGGCGCGATAGTGGCGATCCCGAAAAATATCAAAAAACAAACGACTACGACTAAAACCGATTCTCTTAAAATGGTGCGTCCTTTTAAATTGAGTAAATTTAAATTTACGGGAGAGCGAATTTTAGAGCCGAATTTATCAAAATTTGGCCCCATTTTCGCTCCCCCCGCTTTGATAACGAAACTTTAATAAAACGGTAGATTATAGCGAGTTTTTACATATAGTTTAATAACGAAAGCTGGTTTATCTTAGCCACAGACTGCAACATCGCCTGATACGACATCATTTTTTGCATGAGGTTCATATAGGTCTCGACGTGGTCTGTGTTTGTGATATCGGCCTTGACGGTTTTTACGTTTACCTCCATGACGCTAGCATGCGTGTTGGTCTGTATTAGGGTATTTGTTTGATTTCCAACTTTAGTGCGGATTTTGTTTACGTGATCGGCGATATGATCTAGTCTCTCGATCGCGCCCTGGATACCGGAGTTTCGCGGATGCTCACTCTCACTATCGGCGCGGTATTGACCGCTTCTTACAGCCTCTATCATCCTATCCAGGTCATCAAAAATATCCACGCTCGGGCTATCTATTTCGATACCGTTGTTTGCCGAAAAGTTCCATAGTGAACCGTCTCCTTGCGTGGTTGCAGGCGTCGTGCCGGTGCTATCTCCGTAAAATTGATCAGAATTTACCTCGTCGTAAATTCCGACTTTTATCGGCGTGACGGCGTTTTGCTTGTCGGTTACTTTTATGCGGCCGCGGTGATCCATATTTGCCTCTACGCTACCTTGCGATTTTGCTATAGCTTGTTTGTAGGCGACATAATCAGCCTGGGCGCTACCGCCGGCGCCCGCAGGAACATTGTCGCTAGCTACCATACCGATGATGTCATTTAGCTGCCTAAAAGTCATATTTTTTGACTGCGTTTCTCTACCCTCGGTGGTCGGCGGGTTTGTAGTGTCGTTGTAAAAACTATCCCAAACCTCGGTAGTGTATGTGGTGCCATCCGGTCTTGTTATGTTTACCTGAGCATTACCTGATGTTGCAGGCGGTACTGCGCTACCGAAAATCACGTCCACTTTATAATCTCCGCCGCTTTTAGATTTGATCTGCATTTTTAAGGCTTGATCATTCATGTCGTATTTGTCTCTTTCGCCGGGATATAGCTCTTTTGAGCCCACGACTTGGCTTAGCGTCGTGTTATCGTCGGCAAATTTACCGCTACCGCGCTCTACTTGCGATACGGTGCCTATTAAGTTTCTGCCCTCTTGTTTAAAGTTTATCTTGTCGTAGTCGTAGGCATTTGTAACGGCGCCGTCTAGGTCTTCGTATTTACTTTTTACAAATTCCGTGATTTCATAGTCGTCTGGGTTTGCTCGCACCATGGCTTCAAGCGGATTTGCGCCGCTAGTTAGGCTATCTACGGTGTCAAACGCGCTTGAGGCTCCGGCTATACCGCCAGCTAGAGCATCTGCATTTGCCACTTTTTTCGTCGCCGCTATCATGTGAAAATCAATAACCTGATTGCCCTTGCTTAGGTCTTTTACGTTGATTTGACCTTGGTTATTTATCGTTACTTCGACGACTTTATTGGTCGGAGTGTTGCCGTATTCGGTGCCGATTTTTTCTAGTAGGTCGTTTATCGAAGCGTCCGACGTCATCTTAAATTTACTCGTAAAGCTAGTGCCGTTTGGCTTTTTACCCTGCAAGAAAAACGTCGTATCCTGAAACTGTCTAACGCCGGTTCCGGTAAAATCTTGGTTGGTTAGAGTTTTTTCGTCTTTTACGTATTTAAAACCGATCAGATCGCGCATTTTATGCTCGCTATCGATATAAACGGTTTTATTTTTATCGTCCAAATTTTGAGCTTTTAACATCGTATTGGAGGTGACTTTTTTATTATAGTCGCCGTCCTTGCCCAAAAATAGCTCATAGCCGTTTTGGTTGTAGGTCAAATTTACCTGAGCTCCGCCTACAGCTTTCATAGTTTGCGCATTGCCGAAATACTCATTCGTATCGCCGTTTATAGGTTTTGTGTTTATAGCGCTTCCGGCAAATAAAAACTGTCCGTTTATCGAGGTGTTTGCGAT
Organism: uncultured Campylobacter sp.; assembly: GCA_963517705.1. Taxonomy (GTDB): domain Bacteria; phylum Campylobacterota; class Campylobacteria; order Campylobacterales; family Campylobacteraceae; genus Campylobacter_A. The sequence continues at coordinate 3,698 of CAUQHH010000022.1, read as the reverse complement.
GTTTACTAGATGATTTTTGATGCCCTGAAGATCGTTTGCGATGGCTTCCCGCGATGTTTGCGAGTGGATTTCGTTTGCACCCTGAACTAGCTTCGTTTTAAAAGTTTCAAGCTGCTGCTTAAATTCACCCAAAGCCTTATCGGTATTTTTTGAAAAGTGTTGCGCCTTTGACGTCGCCGTTTGCACCTGCTCAAGCGTCGCAACCTCGTAATCAAGCCTCATGCCGTCATTGTAAACACTACTATCCTCGAAAGAATTTTGGATTTTTAAACCGCTTGAAATTTGCGTATTTAGCTTGTAAAGCGCTTTCATATTGGTCTGATAGTCGTAGTTATTCGTAAATTTCATTAGCTGATTCGTCATTCTCATCGCATTTTTCCTTAAATTTAATTGAGCTCTTGCAAGCAAATAAAGTTCCACTCGTTATATCGTCAAATTTCAAAATTTATTTAGTTTTAGATATGATTTTGACAAATTTAAGGAGAACAAATGAAAATACTCTTTTCGCCGAGCGAAGCAAAAACCGCCGTGAGTCCAAACAAATTTATAGACAGAAACGACTTTATTTTTCCTGATTTATATGAAAAGCGGTGCGAAATTTTAAAAATTTACGATGATTTTTTACAAAAGGCTACCATTGTAAAAATCTCAAAACTTTTCGGCGTGAAAAATTTGACCGATGAGCCGAGCTTACGCGAAAGCCTCTTTAAAAAAGGTGCAATAAAAGCCGTCTTGCGCTATGACGGAGTAGCCTACAAACACCTTGACTACCGCAGCCTTGATAGCGCGGCGCAGGAGTTTATAGATAAAAATACGCTGATTTTTTCAAATTTATTCGGCCCTGTGACGGCGGCAGATGCACTACCCGAATACAAACTAAAGCAAGGCGAGCGCATAAACGGGCTAAATTTAGAGGAATTTTATAGGCAAAATTTTAGCGACGAGATAGATGAGTGGCTAGGAGATGACGACATTTTAGACCTTAGAGCCGAGTTTTACGAAAAATTTTACCGCATACAAAAACCGTTTGCGACCTTTAAATTTCTAAAAAACGGCAAAGTCGTCAGTCACTACGCCAAAGCATACCGCGGCATAGTTTTGAGGCAAGTAGCGCAAAATGGGGTAAAAAACTTCAGCGAACTTTGCAAAACCGATATAGAAAATTTGCGCCTTATAGACGTCAAAAAAACTGGACTAAAAAGCGAGTTTTTGGTGCAAATAGTCTAAAATTCGAGCTTTTTCGTCAAATTCGCGTAAAAATCGTTAAATTTTCGGCTAAAAACTATTGTATTTTTTATAAAAACGTTGTAAAATGCCCGCATATCACTTCTTATTAAGGATGGTTCTATGAAAAAAGCTGATTTTATTCAAGCTGTTGCCGACAAGGCCGGTCTTTCTAAAAAAGATTCTCTAAAGGTAGTTGATACCGCACTAGAGACTATCGAAGAGGTTCTTAAAAACGGCGATAGCATTAGCTTTATAGGCTTTGGTACATTCGCTACTGCCGAAAGAGCCGCTAGAAAAGCAAGAGTACCGGGAACTACGAAAGTTATAGATGTTCCTGCTAGCAAAGCGGTTAAATTTAAAGTAGGCAAAAAATTAAAAGAAGCAGTAGTAGCAGGCGCAGGCAAAAAAGGCAAAAAGAAATAATCACCCTTTCATGAAAGCTCAAGATTGAGCTTTCATGTTTTTTAATCTCTTTTTTATATCTTTCAAGGTAAAATCTCACTTCTTTAATTAGCCCGAGTGGTGAAACCGGTAGACGCGCCAGACTCAAAATCTGGTAAGGGCAACCTTGTGTCGGTTCGAGTCCGACCTCGGGCACCATATAAACTTACAAATATCCAAAAATACACTATTCTCGACATATATAATGTTTAAAAATTAAAATAGAATATTCCAAACCAACTACCAGCTGGTAAAGTGTAATTTTTGTGCTTTTAGTAAAGCATAACACATATGCTATTTTATTTTAACTACCGTAAAACCATTTTAGGTATGTTTGATTGCTGTCAAAATTGTTTACATAACTCTATGTTTATTCCAAAGGTCATAGTTGCATTTTTTTTACCATCCCGCTACGCTCCTTTTAACTTCGCGGACGAGTGAAGCCCGCCCTTGCGACGAGGGATTTCATCCCCTCGACCCACCTAAAGCACACGTCGGCGCGTCGGCCTCCGCGTATAGTGTAGTTTTTAATCATTTTTCAGCCCTTTTTTATCTTTATATTATTAAAATTTAGATGCAAATTTATACAACGGAGACGCTCAAATGAACGATTTATTTATCGGCGTCGTATTCTATTTTGCTTTTATGTTTTTCGGACTTCTTTTTCTTGCTATTTGCGCTTTTTGGTATATTTCTATCCCGCTATTTTGTATTTACGTGTATTTTAAATATTTCAGAAAAGAGAGAAAATTTAAGGCTAGAGTTCTAGAGCCTTAAAACTCTTTTACAAGCTTTAAGGCTATTTCATAATAATCTCCAAACTCCTTAAATTCTATTTTTTAAATTAAAGAATATGGATTTACGGTTGCAAATAAAACCACTAAACAACTGCTATGACAACAAGCCTAAACGTCGCGCTAGTTTTTAAATTTTAGCTAAATTTGGTTCAAATTTGGCTATTTTGCTGCTACGCTTGCTCGCTCGTAGTGTGCGATGATTTTATTGTGAAAGAGTAGCGAGATATAAATCACCGCACCGCCTAGGCAGAGTCTTAGTATATCCGCGTCTTTATGCCAAAAGACTAAATTTACGATAATGGCTACAGGTATGAGAGCGTTATTCATGATGGCTAGAGTGCCGCTATCTACCTCGCATGCACCTTTGTTCCATAAAAAGTATCCTAGACCGCTAGCTCCGATACCAAGCCAGAACATATGCCGAGTTTAGAAGCGGCATCACCGCTTCTAGCCTTTATAGGCTTATCTCTTTTATATCGGCGATTTTGAGGAATTCTGCGTAAATTTGCCCTACGAGCGCAAGGCGGTTTTTACGCACGAACTCGTCCTCGGCGTTTATCATTACGTTGTCGAAAAACTCGTCTATCGCAGCTTTTAAACCGAAAAGATTTTTTAGGCGTTCGCTGTATGAGCCGCCGGCTTTTACCGCAGTCTTAAAGGCGTCGTTTAGCTTTTTCTCGCTCTGGTTTTCAAATTTCGACTCATCTACCGCGCCGAAATTTTCATCTTTGATGATGTTTGCCAGGCGCTTAAACGTACTGAAATTTTGCCTAAAGTCCTCTGCTGCACAGATCGCGCCCAGAGCCTCGATCGCCTCGCACTGCGCGAGCACGTCGCCTTTTTTGCTAGCTAGGCAGGCCTTTACGACGGACGGGTTCACATCAAAAAATGTATAAAGTCTATCGAAAATGAAATTTATGAGTGCCTCGACGTCAAATTTAGCATATCCCTCCGCCGTCTCGCGCAAAAACGCCGCGATGTCAAGGTTTAGATTTTCGTTTTGGATGATCTTTATGACGCCGTTAGCAGCGCGGCGCAGCGCATACGGGTCTTTGTTGCCGCTTGGGATTTTACCCGCGCTAAAGAGCCCGATTAGCGTCTCGAGCTTGATCGCGAGCGCGACGACGGAGCTAAAGATGGTGCTAGGTAGCGCGCTGGCCTCGCCGCTCGGCAAATACTGCTCCTTGATCGCGGTTACGACGTTTTCGTTTTCGCCCTTCGCCGCCGCGTAGT
>CAUQHH010000021.1:0-18067 GCA_963517705.1 uncultured Campylobacter sp. | reverse complement strand
ACTCCAGCAGCTCGAACATATTTTTGGAGTATTCGTCTTTGGAGCTTAAATTTATAATCTCGTAGCTTTGAAATATAAACAAAGCCATGATGATAAAAGTGGCTAAAATAGGGATTTTAAGATTTTGAAACATCTATCTTATAGCCTAGTCCGCGCGCTGATTTTATAAACTCGGGAGTCGTTTTTTGACGGATTTTTAGTATATGCATGCGCACGTCGGCGGGGTCGATTTCCTTGTCGTTCCACACCTCGGCGCGTAGCCTTTCGATACCGACAAAGCTATTTTTATGAAACAGCAAGCACTCGATGATACCGAATTCCCTCGTACTTAGCTCAACCGGCTCACCTTTAAATTTAAGCCGTTTTTTGGCGGTATCTATGCTAAAATTTTCATCGATCGCGATCAAGTTTTTATCGTCTCTGCCGTGATATTTTCGCATTAGCTCGTTTACTCTAAATTTTAGCTCGGCTAGCTCAAAGGGCTTTTTTAGGTACTCGTTACAGCCCAGCTCGTATCCGACCGCCATATCATCTATATCCACGAGCGAGGTCATTATCATTATGGGCGTTTCGCAGCCGATATCTTTGGCGTATTTTATAACTTCGTGTCCGCTGATATGCGGGACCTTGATGTCAAGTATCAGCAAGTGATAAAAGCCCGCCGCTATCTTATCGCAGGCGACCTTGCCGTCGGCGGCCTCATCCACCTCGTAGCCTAGGCTTTCTAGGTATTCGCTGACGCTCTCACGATATACGAAGTCGTCCTCAAGCAGTAAAATTTTCATAAATTCTCCGAATTTTATCGCAATATTTTAAGGGAGATGATAGCTAAAAATGATTTTGGATCGTCTGAATTTAAAAAGGCTCGGCGAGTTTACCGAGCCTAATGCGTATAGTTTAGTCTAAATTTCACGCGCCCGTGAAAACTTGACCGGCATAAACTATATAGTATCTTAGCATCACGACGCCGCAGATAACTACAAGAGAGTTTGCTATGATGTAGCCTACTCTATAAGCATGATTTTTTAGAGCCGTTAGCGCTATGGTGATAGGGGTCAAAAGACCGATACCCACGACGCCTATCCAAAAGATCAGTGCGTATTGTCCGGTGCTTAGAGCTTGTTTAGCTGCAACCGCACTCGCTCCGCCCTCGAAATATAGTCCCAAAAATAGTATAACTATAAGCGGTATCTCAAAAAGTACGGCGCGCAAGTCCATAACCAAAAGGTACTTCACGTTGTCTTCGTTAAGAAGGTGTTTGAAGCACAAAAGACCGACCAAGATGTTTGTCGCTACGCCTGAGCTAAAGCCTGATGTTAGGAACAAGATCGGTAGAATCGGCGTGTTCCAAAGCGGAAGCTTCGTAATCGCGCTAAGCAAAAAGCCCGTATATATACCTACGCCGATCGCAAGGCAAAAAAGCGCCATCTCGACTATCTTTGAAAGCGGCGCAAAGGAGCGAATCAGTCTAGAAATAGGACGTAAAATCGCTAGAATTTTATACTTTTCTATCTCTTCTTCGAAAATAATCACCGCAAAAAGATAAGCCAGCGGCGCATAAAGCAACAGTAGCGCAACGCCGATAGACATAACCGAACCGAAGTTATACTTAATCAAAATCCAGTAAAAACTAAGCGGTTTGCCAAGGTCAAGCACCAAAAGCACAAGGCCCACGGTAATCGTTATAGGAGCCACTAGAGCGCCCGCCTTCACCATCGCGTCCCAGATACTGCCGTCTTGTTTTTTGTGGTAGTTCCACTTAACAAGCAACGCAACCATCATCGCGCCTGCGGACAAACCCGCCAAAAATAGATAAACCGCTATCGGCCACGGCCAGTAAATTTCATTATATTGAGCTACGCTTCCCCACATATTATTCATGGCTTCCTCCTTTGCGGTTAGCTATCATAGCAAGCTTCGGTTTGGTTTTAAGCTCGGCTTTAGGATAGTAGTGAGCTTTGGTATTTAAGATTTTACTTACTTCGCTGTTTGGATCGTTTATATCGCCAAATGCCAAAGCATCGGTCGGACAAACGGTCACGCATGCAGGCTGCTCGCCTACGCTAACTCTAGTTTCAAAACAAAACGTACATTTGCCTATCTCGCCGGTTTTGGGCTCGACGTAGCGAGCGTCGTAAGGACAGGCCAGGATACAGTATTTACAAGATACGCAGGTAGAGTGATCTAGCAGCACTATGCCCTCTGCCGTCTGAAAGCTAGCTCCCGTAGGGCAAACCGCCACGCACGGAGCGTCCTCGCACATCACGCAGCTGTGTCTACTAAAATCGGTTTTTAAATTTGGAAATTTACCCTTTATCTTTGAGTGAACTTGAAGCCTAAAAACGCCTCTAGGTACGTTATTTTCGCTCCTACAAGCCACCGAACACGCCTGGCAACCTATGCAGAGATTTTCGTCGTGTATCATTCTATACGCTTTTTTCATCTTTTTTCCTTTATGCTTTTATTATCTTGACGCCGACGTTTCGCACCATCGTAGAGGCGACGGGGCCGATCACGGTAGGATCTAGCAGCTTGCTTTGATTCGTTCCTACGCCGTTCGTGCGCTTTAGTCCCGCGCTTTCGTGGCCGAAACCGTGATAGACGAAAAGCGTATCCTCTCTGATGCCTTCAGTCAGCATCACGTTTGCCTTTTCCTTCGCGGTTTTGCTTTGAAGAGTTATCTTATCGCCGTCTTTTAGCCCGTATTTTTTCGCGGTATTAGGATGTATCCAGACGGGCACGCTACTCATCAGGTCGTTTAAAAATTCGACGTTTTGCGTGTGTCCGTTGGTATGTATCGGCGTTTTGCCGCTCATTAGACAAAGCTCCTCGCCGAAAAATACGTCCATGCCCTCGGCGTTTAAGCAGCCGTATCCGGGAAACTGTTTTTCCACTTTTTCGCTAAAAAGCTCTATTTTGCCGCTATCGGTTTTAAATTTTACCTGCGACTCCATAAGCCCGTCGTCGCCCACGAACTGCTGCGCGCTAGGAAATTTTTTAGTAAATTCTTTTACGCTATCTTTTTCTCTAAACAAAATCCCCGGTACCTTCCACGTGACGTAGCCGTCTTTAACCAGCTTTGCTAAAAGCTCGGCGTTTCCCTTTACCTGCCGCATTCGCCACTCGTCCATCGTATTTGAAGTATATAGCTCGTCTATTTTCATCCTGCGGGCTAACTCCCTAAAGATATCGTAGCCGTTTTTGGTGTCGCCGATAGGATCTACGACCTTATTTCTTATCATATACGCGGGTTTTAGTCCTGATTTATCCTCGATGCCTTCGTCGCGCTCCAGATAGGTGCTCTCAGGCAGTATCACGTCCGCCCATATCGCAAAATCGCTCATATAAATATCCGAGCACACGATAAAATCAAGCTTTTTTAGGCTCTCTATCGTAGTTTCCGTGCCCGCGACGTTGATCGGGTGGTTAAACCTTATGCTAAACCAGCCTTTTACGGGATAAGGCTTCTCGCTTAGTATAGCTTGCGGGATCTCCATCAAAACGCCGTGGCTTCTGCTAACGAATTTGTTTCGTCCGTCCTCGCCCGCAGCGTCTATTCTAGGCACTTTAGGTACTTTTATCGCGGCGTCCGGGTTTGTTATCTCGGGGATTAGCTCTTCGCCTGCTAAAGTATTATATAGCTTAGCCTTTTTGCCGCCGAAAATTCCGCCCTTTTTCTCCCAGTTGCCCATCATCGCGTTTGCGGTCATTATAGCTCTAGTGCGGATATACTCAGCTCTAGTGGTAGTCGTGTTGTGGCCGAAGTCGATGATGACCTTAGGCGCCGCTTTCCAAATTTCTCCGGCGATACGCTCAACCGTTTTTGCAGGTATTCCAGTGATCTTTTCTTGCCACTGCGGAGTGGTGTCTTTAGTCGCCTCTACGACTTTATCAAATCCGATCGTAAATTTCTCTATAAAATCTTTATCGTACGTGCCGTTTTTGATCCACGTGTGGATGAGGGCTAAAACAAATGCCAGATCGGTGCCCGGTTTTACAGGTAGCCACTCGTCGGCTTTTGAGGCTACGACGCTAAAGCGCGGATCTAAAACTAGCAGCTTCGTATCTTCTTTAGCGGCCATCTTAGCCAGCTTTTTAGCGTCGGCGATGACGATACCCTCAAAAAGATTGTGCCCGAAATTTACGACGTATTTTGCATTGCCGAAGTCTCTTTTTAGCTTCGCATCTCCGTACATATGCGTACAAACCATCTGATAGGTTACGGGACAACAAGATAGGTGCGAGAAGCAATTAGGCGAGCCGTATGCGCTGGCAAAGGTCGTCATTAGCTTGTGCGTTTGGCTTGATTTTGCCGTAAATACAAAGCTCTCGGGACCGTATTTTTCCTTGATTTCTAGCATTTTTTTAGCGACTAGATCTAGTGCCTCGTCCCAGCCCGCCTCGCGCCATTTGTTTTCGCCGCGCTCGCCTACTCTGATGAGCGGTTTTACGATGCGCTGCGGATCGTAGAGCTGGTTATGCCCGCTGCCGCCCCCTTGCACACACGGAAGTCGCCGTGCCGCTTACCTTGCCGTTGCCTTGGATGAAGACGGTTTTGCCGTCTACGACCTTGGCCTCGATAGGACAGCGAGAAGAGCACATCTCGCAAAAACTATAAACGGTCTTATCGCCGCCTTCTAGCGCTTTTGCGCCGACCGCGCCTAAAGTACCGGGCGCGTAAGTCATCGCAAGCAAGCCCGTGGCCGTGGATGCTTTTAAGAAATTTCGCCTCGAAGTATCCATTTTTTCTCCCTTTTTGAAATAAATTTGCCGAAATCTTAAATAATCAACGTAAATTATACGTAAATTTTTTGTATCAATATAAATTTTAATTGATAACGACTATTTCGTTTTTTAGGGGAAAAGCTTAAATTTAACTTCAAATTTGCCAAATTTACAAATATCAAATTTTAACGGATGATGATATTTGAGTCGCCGTTTACTTAAATTTATAACTTAAAAAGTATTCTTGCGATTTCCGTCAAAAATTATTTTAATTTTATTTGTATATAATTCGCGTATTTTTTCAAAAAGGCAAATTTAATGAAAAAGCAAATTTACATCATTCACGGCTACGACGCCTCGCCGCAAAGCCACTGGTTTTCTTGGTTTAAAGAAAATATGCGCGGCATTGCCGAGGTGGAAATTTTAAAGATGCCAAATCCGCAGAAGCCGAAGCTAAACGAGTGGCTAGAAACGATGAAGCAAAACATAAATTTAGGCGAAAATTCATTCATCATCGCGCACAGCCTAGGCACGATAACTAGCCTAAATTTTCTTAGCGGTTTTGCAAATTTGCCGAAATTTGGCGGTCTAGTCCTTGTATCGCCGTTTGACGAGCCGATTGAGGAATTTGCTATATTAAATGAATTTTGCGAGCCGAAAATCGCCTACGAAAAGATAAAGTCAGCGGCGAATTTAATAAAAGTAATAGCCGCAAAAGACGATTATATCGTGCCTTGCGAGCTTAGTCTAAATGTAGCGCAAAATTTAGACGTCGCGCCCGATATATTTGAAAAAGGCGGACACTTTATGAGCGCGGACGGTTTTAGCAAATTTGAGTTTATATTAAATTTATTTAAACTTAAAGACGAAAAATTATCATAAAATAATAACTAAAAAGTAAGTTTATTTAAAAAAAATTACTATAATGTGCATTTTGATTTACTAAATTTATGTTCAAGGATATGTTTTGAGCGAGTTAAAATCCCTATTTTTCAGTATGGCGTCGGCCGTCGTGCTACTTGTTATATTTGCCATCGGTAGCGGCGCGGCGACGATAATAGAAAGCTACTACGACACAAAAAGCGCATGGGCGGCGGTTTACGGAGCGAGTTGGTTCGCTTTAGTGCAGGTGCTTTTAGGCATAAATTTAGCTTATAATATTTTCAGATACAACCTTTTAAGAAAAGAAAAACTACCCGTTTTGATATTTCACGTTAGCTTTTTATTTATGCTTCTTGGCGCAGCGATGACGCGATATCTTGGCTTTGAGGGCAACATCCACATCAGAGAAAACGAAACATCAAACGCGGTATTTGGATCCGTATCCAGGATAGAAATCGCCGCCGAAAAAGACGGTCAAATTTACTCAAACTCGATCCCGAAACAAATCACTTCCATCGGTTCAAACGACTTTAACTTGCCGCTTGAAATCGCGGGCAAAAAAGCAAATTTAACCTTTGACGGATACTATAAAAAGGCCGAAACAGAGTACTACGAAGCGGAAAAAGGCGAGCCGCTAGTTAGGCTTGCAGTCTCAAGCCCGGACTCAAAAGAAGAAATAAGCCTGCAAGCCGGCGAAACTCGCGAGGTGGGCGGCGTTAGCTTTGCATTCGACGCGCAGCCGCTACTTGAAAATTTCATCAAAATCGAGCTAAAAGAGGGCAAATTTTATCTAACTTCAAACCAAAACATCGGCTACTTTACGATGGCGACAAATGAAAAAGGCGAGTACGCGAAAGACCAAGCGACCGAGTTTTTACCGATGCAGCTCTATACGGTCACGGACGTAAATTTCGTACCTAAATCATTGCTAACAAAAGCTGCCAAACGAGTCGTGAGCAAAAACGGCGAATACGACGCATTGGTGGCAAATTTGACGTTTGACGGGCAGACTCAGCAGCTCATGCTCTACGAAAACAGCTACATACCGGCTAAAGCCAAGATCGACGGCGTTCTTTTTAACGTTTACTGGGGCTCAAAGATGGTCGAGCTTCCATTTTCTTTAAAACTTGAAGACTTCGAGCTTAAGCGCTATCCTGGATCAAATTCGCCGATGAGCTACTCTAGCGACGTCATCGTCGAGGACCCTAGGACCGGAAACTACCCGTATAAAATTTACATGAACCACGTACTAGATCACGACGGATATAGATTTTTCCAAAGCAGCTACGACCAAGACGAGCTTGGCACAGTGTTATCCGTAAACCGCGACCCGGGCAAGATTCCGACCTATGTCGGCTACTTTTTGCTGGGTTTGGGACTATTTTTCAACGTCGTAAATCCTCGCTCGCGCTTTAGAAAACTAGCTAAAATGATAAACGAAGACGCCGTTAAAAAAGTCGCGAGCTTCGCGCTAATCGCCTGCTTTGCGGCATTTGCTCCGAGCAAAACCTATGCAGCCGATAACGCTAGAAACATCGATGCAAACCACGCAAAAGAACTCTCTACGCTAATCATCCAAAGCGCTGACGGCAGGATGAAGCCTTTTGACACCGTCGCAAGAGAAATTTTAAACAAGATCCACCGCAGCGATACGCTAGACGGCCTAAATGCAAACCAAGCCATACTTTCTATGATGACAAACGCCCTGTACTGGCGCGATGTGCCGATAATCTACGTCGGAAATAAAGAGCTAAAAAAGCTAATCGGCATAGACGAAAAGGCCAAATACGCGAGCTATAACGACTTTTTTGAAAGCGATAAAGACGGTAAAGTCACCTACAAACTCAACAAATTTGCCGAAGCCGCAAACCGCAAAACGCCGGGCGAGCGAGGTACGTTCGATAAAGACTTGCAAAAAGTCGATGAGCGCCTAAACATCCTTTATATGGTATTTATGGGCGAAATCTTTACTATGTTTCCAAAGATGGACGACCCGAACAACAAATGGTACGGTATAGCCTCAGCCATGATGTATCTTCCTAAAAACGAGAGCGAACCGATCGGCAGGATGCTAAGAAGCTACTTCACTAGCGTTGCCGAAGCTACAGAAAACAACAACTGGCGCCGAGCGAATCAAGCTCTAGCCGAGATAAAAACCTATCAACAAGAGCACGGCAAAGCGGTCATCCCGGGCGAAAAACGCGTCGAGATGGAGCTGTTTTTTAACGAGTATAAAATTTTCGAGTCGCTAACGCCGATATATCTTTTGGCTGGGTTTGGGCTTTTATGCTTCGTGTTTGCTAAGATGGCAAGACCTAAACTAAATATCAAATGGCTATTTGGTATCGTTTACGGCGTAAATATCTTGGCGTTTTTACTACACACTTTCGGCATCGGCATACGCTGGTATATCGCCGAACACGCGCCGTGGAGCAACGCCTACGAGTCGATGATCTATATCGCTTGGGCGCTTAGCTTGTCAGGTCTAGTGTTCTCTCGCCAAAGCCCGATAGCTATGGCTCTAACCTCGATTTTAGCGGGCGTTACGCTATTTGTCGCACACCTTAGCTGGATGGATCCGCAGATCACTACTCTAGTGCCCGTACTTCAGAGCTACTGGCTAACGATCCACGTTTCAGTCATAACGGCTAGCTACGGATTTTTGGGACTTTGCTCGCTGCTGGGTATGTTTACGCTCGTACTTTTTGCCCTGCAAGGCGGCAAAGAGCATAAGGAAATTTCGCGAAATATCCTAGAGGCTACCCGTATAAACGAGATGGCGATGATACTAGGCCTTAGCCTGCTTACGATGGGAAACTTCCTAGGTGGCGTTTGGGCGAACGAAAGCTGGGGTCGCTACTGGGGTTGGGATAGCAAGGAGACGTGGGCGCTGGTTTCTATTTTGGTCTATGCGGCGGTTTTACACATCAGATTTATCCCTAAGCTAAACAGCCAGTACGCATTTGCCGTGACTTCGATGTTTGCTTATTGGTCGATCATAATGACCTATTTTGGCGTAAACTTCTACCTAAGCGGTATGCACTCGTATGCTGCGGGCGAGCCGATACCGGTGCCGACTTTCGTATGGGTGGGCGCACTTTTGATGGTCTTGATAGCGGTTTTGGCGTATTTTAGAAAACCAGATAAAACAGTGAAACTATAATGAACCAAACTACTATAGTAATAATTCTGGCGACGATTCTTTTGATGCTCGTCGCTTCCCTTGTTTTTATGGCGGTTAAGCTAGGTAGCGACAAAATCGCAGCCAACAATGCGGCAAAAGAAGCCGCCAATCGAGGCATCACACTAGATGATTTACTCGCCGTAGCAAACGATCCAGGCACTAGCAAAAATAAGTTATTTTCTATTTTGAGGACATTTTCTTCAAATTTTAGGTTACCGCCTAAAAAAGACGGCGTAGCGCCCGAGGAAGCAAAAGAGTATTTAAATTTTATTCTAGCTATAGCTTCACATAAAAATGCCGACGCCAAACTAATAGCTTTTATGACTAACGAACTAAAAAAGAAAAATCCTGAATACGCAAGAGAGATCGATGCATACGAGCAAAAAGGTATGTCGCAAACAAAAAAATAAACTCTAGCTAATTTATTTTGTTTTAAATTTACTATTGAGTTCTGATTTTAGATAACCAAAGACTCTCGTAAATAGCCCCCCACTAAAAACACACAAACTAATATAGAGTACTTAGGCGGTAAATTTTAACGGGGTTTGATTTTAATAACCGCCTAAAAATCGCCAAATAAACTTACTTTACAAACGGCAACTCAAATTGAATCCACTCGTAGTCAAGTCCAATTTTCGTCATAGCCTCATAGCAAATCGCGCTAAGAAGCCCCGCAAAAAGACCTGCAACCATATCGTCGCCCATTACGCCAAGCCCGCCTTTTACGTTTTTGTCGATGCGGCCGATCACGGAAGGTTTTAGGATATCAAACGCCCTAAAAAACAGAACCGAGAGCGCAAACTGCACCGCCGTAGCGCCGCTGATAGATATCGCCAGCCAAACGCCCGCAACCTCGTCTATCACGATACTGCCGTGATCGTGCACGCCGGTTTTGGCCTCATAGTCGTCGATAATCTTGATGCTATATAAAAAAAGACAAATCGAAACTAAAAATAGCGTAGAAGCGGGCAAAAACATCAAAAATCCATACGCTGCGACCGCGCCTGCTATAGAACCCACTGTGCCCGGAGCTTTAGGGCTAAGCCCAGCGCCAAAAAACGTTAAAAATAACCTTTGCATAATTTTCCTTGAAATCAAATTTAAATCATAATCGGCGCATTTTTACTCGCCGATTTTTAGTGCGATTTTAGCAAATTTAACGCGCAAATTTCAAAATTCGGACGCCAAATTTTCGCCGATTTCGGATATTTTCAAATTTGACGGCAAAATGCGTTAAATTTATTAGATTTTACAAACACAAATTTCAATCCGTACTTTCGGCAATCAAATTTAAAATTTCCAAACTGCAATACAAATTCGCCGCAACGCTGTGCAATATCGTCAAATTTGATGCCAGTCGCAGCGCGAAGACTTACGCCAAACAAACTGCGATCGCCGCCATGCGCCATAAATACCAAGAGCCAAATTTTAGAGTTTTGCGGCGCGGGTCTCGGCAAGTAAATTTGAAACCCGAATTTGCAAAAACTTGGTTATAAATTTGAAGCGTGAGAATTTTAGGCGCAGTACCGCGAGAAAATCTAAATACCTTACTTCGCCTACGGCTCAAATTTAGCAAATATAAGACGCGCAACCTAGCTAAATTTTACCGACTCCGCCAAAAATTCGAGAGACAAGCCGCTTTTACCAAAAACAGCCAAAAGCAAATTTAAGTCAGCGACGTAGTCTGATAAAGCTTCATCAAATTTTCGTAAAACTCCCTCTCAGTCTGCTTTTCGAGCAGTCCATTGCTAGGGAAAAGATCGTCGCAAAGCTTTTGGATATTTTCAAATCGGTTCGGAAAAAGCTCGCTCAGTATCATCGCCGAGATATCGCGCCGCATGAGGATCGCAGGCGGCAAGATACCCGCTAGCAGCAGCGTTTTTAGCGTCTGGGCGTGGTATTTGATGTGATGATGCTGGCCGTGCGGGCAGGTCTTGGTGCTAACTAGCGTCTTGCACTCGTCGCAGTAGACGAGCTCGGGCAGCACGACGATGTCTAAATTTAGATCGTTTTTATAGCGCTCTAGCACCGTGTGAGCGACGTTGTGATCGTAAAACATCCCTATGCCCGCGTGATTTTGCCCGACTATTAGCTTATGAGCACCCAGCCTATGCGCCGCGATACATTCTAGCGTCGGGTTTAGGTGCGAGCTAAAGAGGTTTGAGTTCTCAAAAGGCACGATGATCAGGCGGTTTTTAGGAACGTAGTTTTGGATGAAGTATTCCAGCACGCTTTTTTTGAGAGAAAAGCTCATCATCTCGTCCGCGCCGTGACTTTTTAGTAAAAACAGTAGCACCAGATCGGAGCTATCTATCGTCATCCTAATCAGACGCTCGTGCGCTCGGTTAAATGGCTCCGCGGTTAGCATGATCGCCGAGATTTTGCGGACGTTTTGCTCCCTTTTGACCTCTTCGATGAGTTTTCTTACCTCGGCTAGTTTGTCGTCGTAGATTTTTATCTCGCCGCTTACGGCCAGTTCGCCGCTTTGGCTTTGCTGTGCGGGCGCGGCTTCGTTCGCGCGAAAGATATTTTGCGAGCTTTTCTCGGCGTTAAATTTAAAAACCTCGCCGACCTCGATATACCCAACCACCTTGCCGCCGTTGATAAGCTCGATATGATCGCCTTTTAAGGCGTTTTTTATCGTTTCTTGATTGCGCTTGCCGTGCGGCGCAAAGACAAAAGTATATGGCATCGGCTCGCCGGCCAAAAAGCCCGTCTCGTAGATCTCGTTCGCCTCTTTTTCGTTCATCAGACGGTTAAATTTGCTAAAAATTTGATTTTCTATGAGATCAAGCGCGCCGAAAGCCTCGTCATTTATCCAAACGGCGTTATTTTTTCTTGACGACGTCATATTTTTTCCTCTTTTCCCAAAGCGATTTGCGCGAGATGCCTAGCTTTTTGCTAAGCTCTGTGTCGGGGTATTTGTCCTGATAGTTTACGATGATATGCTTGATGTAGTCGTCGATCGTCAAAATTTCGTCGATTTGGAAATTTTTCTCGTCGCTTGTGATATTTAGCGTCTCCATCGGCGCTTCTTCGTTCGGATTTGTCGAGCTTGCGATGAGCTTGCGTTTGGCTGCGAGAGAGACGATCTGGTTTTTGGCCTCTTGGCGTAAAATTTGAAAATTTGAAAAATACAAAAGCGTGCGCGGATTTGCCGCGGCGATAGCCTCTACGTCGATGCCGGGTTCTAGGGGGACGTATTTGAAGCTCAAATTTAGCGCCTTTGCGTACTCAAAAACGAAGTTATCGGCGTTTATCATTTTATTGCACTTTATGAGAAGCGGCAGCTTTATGCGCTTGAAGTCGAAATTTAGCGCCGAGACGGCCTTAAAATGATAGTTTAAGTAGTCCTGATAGGTTTTTATAAATGTTTGCAGACGCCTAAACTCCTCGAAATGCTTGATCTTTCGCACCAGCTCCTCGATCATAAACGGCTTTTGTATGTAGTCGCTCGCACCCGCTTTTATCGGGATCGAGACGGTGTCGTTGCTGATATAGGTGATGAGCAGGATGACGACGGAGTCTTTAAATTTTTGTATGATTTTTAGCGTCTCGTCGCCCGCAAACGCGCTAGAGAGCAGCACCACGTCAAAGTGCACGTCCTTGCCGCCCTCCTTTACCCTCTGCTCAGGCTCGCTTTTCATCGCCTCCATCGCGCTCCTTGCGATCTCGCACTCATAGCCTAGATTTTCCAGCTTTGAGGCGATGCTTTGGGCTAGGTAGATTTCGTTTTCTATTATCAAAACTCTCATTTTTTTACTTTCGTCGTTTTATTTTTGTGTCCAGTCGTAAATTTTTAGACTTGCCGACGCCGTGGCGGCTATACCCTCGCCTCGCCCCGTAAAGCCTAGCTTCTCGGTCGTCGTGGCCTTTACATTTATGCGGCTTGGGGTTAAATTTAACGCATTTGCGATGTTTATTTCCATCGCAGATTTAAATTTACTAAGCTTTGGCCTCTCGGCAATGACGGTGACATCGGCGTTGATAAGCTCAAATCCGACGCTTTGAACAAGCCTATATGCTTCTTTTAGTAACACAGCCGAGTCCGCACCCTTAAATTTATCGTCGGTGTCGGGGAAATGCTCGCCTATATCGCCGAGTCCAGCTGCTCCTAGCACTGCGTCTATGAGCGCGTGGATGGCCACGTCGCCGTCGGAGTGAGCCTTTAAATTTCTTTCAAAAGGAATTTTTTCGCCGCCGATTGTTACGAAACTTCCCTCTTTTTTCTCTTCTTCAAAGGCATGCACGTCAAAACCGTTGCCGGCGTAAGTTTCGCTTGAGGGCGCGCTAAGGCCGTAAATTTTAGAAAGATCGTCTTTAAACGTGATTTTTCTAGCATTTTCATCGCCTTGCACGTACCAAATTTTACCGCCCGCAGCCGCTATCGCCGAGCTATCGTCGGTGTAAATTTGACCTGATTCAAGCGCGCTTTTTAGCATCGTCGTGCGCGAGAGCTGTGGCGTCTGGATGAGCTTGATCTGCTCTCTATCGACGGCCTGGGAGCCCAGATAAACGGTATCGGGTACTTTTAGCGCAGGCACGACGCAGTCGGCGTTTTGAATGCCGCCTATGATGCGTGAGAAAAGCTCGGCGCTAATCATCGGACGAGCTATGTCGCTAACCAAAACAAATTCGCTTTGAACGAGTTTAAGAGCATTTTTTAGGCTCTCTTGACGCGTCGCTCCGCCTTTTACGAAGCGGTACAACGGGGCAAATTTGCTCATGTATTTTTCCTCGTTTGAGGCGACGATTATCTCTTTAAAAGCGTAGTGCGAGCTTAAATTTTTAGCCGCAAAGAGCCATAGCGGATCGCCTCCGACGCGCAACCACTGCTTTTTAACGGGCATTTCAAAACGGCTGGAGCTTCCGGCTCCGAGCATTATCAGCGTAACGTCTAGCAAAATTTCTCCTTTGGCGAAGTGTTACGATATTATACATCCTAAAAGCTTGTTTTTATCTTTTTTGAGTAAGATTAGGACCAAAATTTTTAAGGAGAAAAACATGAAAGAATTTCGGGTCAAATTTGACTCTGCCGACAAAACTCCGACGCAGATGTACTACGCTAAAAAAGGCGTTATAACGCCCGAGATGAACTACGTAGCGCAGGCTGAAGCGCTAAATCCCGAGCTCGTTAGAAGCGAGGTCGCCGCGGGCAAGATGATAATCCCCGCCAACATCCATCACGCAAATTTGCTCCCGATGGCAATCGGCAAGGAGGCCAAAACCAAAATCAACGCAAATATCGGCAACTCAAGCCTAAGTAGCGATATCGACGCCGAGCTTGAAAAGCTGCAAATTTGCCTAAAATACGGCGCCGACACGGTCATGGATCTAAGCACGGGCGGCGATCTGGATGCGATTAGAAGCGCTATAATCGCAAACTCCACCGTCCCCATAGGCACCGTACCGATGTATCAGATCATCCACGATATAAAAGAGGTCGAAAATTTGACGACGAATGACATCCTAAAAACGCTCGAAAAGCAGGCGCGCC
The DNA here is from genome assembly GCA_963517705.1 of uncultured Campylobacter sp. GTDB lineage: Bacteria > Campylobacterota > Campylobacteria > Campylobacterales > Campylobacteraceae > Campylobacter_A. Next base: position 3,779 of record CAUQHH010000021.1, on the reverse strand, counting down.
AGGGCGTTAGCTACTTTACTATACATGCGGGCTTTTTGCTCAAATTTATGCCGCTGGTCGCAAAGCGCAAGATGGGCATCGTTAGCCGCGGCGGCAGCCTAACTGCTAGCTGGATGATGCACCATCATAAAGAAAACCCGTTTTACGAGGCTTTTGACGATATTTTAGAAATTTGCGCCGCTCACGACGTCGCGCTATCTCTTGGCGACGGGCTGCGTCCTGGCTGCCTATACGACGCGACTGATGAGGCTCAGCTTAGCGAGCTGCGGGTTTTAGGCGAGCTAACGCTGCGCGCATGGGAGAAAAACGTACAGGTGATGATCGAGGGACCAGGTCATATTCCTTTAAACCAAATAGAGTATAATATGAAAATCGAACGCGAGCTGTGCCACGGCGCGCCTTTTTACGTGCTAGGGCCGCTGCCTACGGACATCGGGGCGGGGTATGATCACATCACTTCGGCTATCGGCGGGACGATGGCGGCCTTTTACGGAGCATCGATGCTGTGCTACGTAACGCCTAAAGAGCACCTTGGTTTGCCAAACGCAAACGACGTCAGAGAGGGCATCGTAGCGCATAAGATCGCCGCTCACGCAGCCGACGTCGCGCTAGGCAAGGCAGGCGCGATAGAGCGCGATCACGCGATGAGCGACGCTAGATACGCCTTTGACTGGAACAAGCAGTTTGAGCTAAGCCTAGATCCCGAAAGAGCGCGCGAGCTACACGATGAGAGCTTGCCGCAAGAGTCGTTTAAAAAGGCGGAATTTTGCTCGATGTGCGGGCCTAAATTTTGCGCGTATAAAATTTCAAAAAATCTAATGAAGGAGAAAAATGTTAAGTAAAGAGGATGTCTTAAATAGACTAAAAGGCGTGATATATCCGGGCTTTGAGAAAGATATCGTGAGCTTTGGATTCGTAAAAAACGTCGAAATCGGCGAGAAAATTTTAATCGAGGTCGAGATCGTAAGCTCAAATCCCGACGTAGCAAACGAGCTGCGAACCGACATAAATCGCGTGATGGGCTCAAACGAGTGCGTCATCAATATCATCCAACCAAAAATCCCAGAAGAAAAAAGCAACACTCAAAGCGGTAAAAACATCGCTCCGCAGATCAAAAATTTCGTAATGGTAAGCTCGGGCAAAGGCGGCGTGGGCAAAAGCACTACGACGCTAAATTTAGCTATCTCGATGGCAAAGCTAGGTAAAAAAGTAGGCATCCTAGACGCCGACATCTACGGTCCAAATATCCCTAGAATGCTCGGCGAAGTAGGCACGCAGCCTCAAGTAATCGGCAACAAGCTAAAACCTATCCTAACTCACGGTGTCGAGATGATGAGTATGGGCGTGCTGATGGAAGAGGGCATGAGCCTCATCTGGCGCGGTTCGATGATAATGAAAGCTATCGAGCAGCTGCTAAAAGACGTATTTTGGAGCGAGCTGGACGTGTTGTTTCTCGATATGCCTCCGGGAACGGGCGACGCGCAGCTAACTCTAGCTCAAAGCGTGCCGGTAACTGCAGGTGTCTGCGTCACAACGCCACAAGTAGTAGCCCTAGATGACAGCAAAAGAGCACTTGATATGTTTGAGAAGCTTCACATACCGATCGCAGGCATCGTGGAAAACATGAGCGGATTTATCTGCCCTGAAAGCGGCAAGGAGTATGATATATTCGGCAAAGGCACGACCGAAGAAGTGGCAAAAGCCTACGGTACCGAGGTGCTAGCCGAGATCCCTATTGAGCCTGCCGTTAGAGTCGGCGGCGACAGCGGCAAGCCGGTGAGCTTTTACGAGCCAAATTCGGTCACGGCTAAACGCTACGAAAAAGCGGCAGCTAGGCTGTGGGAGATAATCGAAAATATCAACGATGACGGCGGCGCGGACAACTCGTCTATCCAGCCCGTGATGGACGGCAAGAGCGCTTGCTCGAAGTAAAATTTAAAACCTAAAGCCCGAATTTGATCAAATTTGGGCTTTAACTCTCGCAAATTTACAAATTTAGGAGAACGACGATGAAAGCGATCGTAACGGTGATCGGTAAGGACAAGGTTGGCATAGTGGCGGGCGTTTCGGCTAAGCTCGCGCAGCTTGGGCTAAACATAGACGACATCAGCCAGACGGTTTTGGATGAGTTTTTCACGATGATGGCGGTGGTTTCCAGTGAGGAAAAGCAGGACTTCACTGCTCTGCGCGAAGAGCTAAACGAGCTAGGCGAAAAGCTAAAAGTAAAGATCAACATCCAAAGCTCGGCGATATTTGACGCCATGCACAACATCTAAGGTGCCGATATGGACATCAAAAACGTAACCGAAACGATCGCGATGATCGAGGAGCAAAATTTCGACATCCGCACGATCACGATGGGCATCAGCCTGCTTGACTGCATTGATCCGGACATCGACAAGGCGGCGGAGAAAATTTACGCCAAGATCACCGATAAAGCTCGCGATCTCGTAAAGGTCGGCAATGAAATTTCAGCAGAGCTTGGCATCCCGATCGTAAATAAGCGCGTCTGCGTAACGCCTATCGCCATCATCGGCGCGGCGACGAACGCTACTGACTACGTGCCGCTTGCTAAAGCGATGGACGAGGCGGCCCAAAAGGTCGGTATCGACTTTATCGGCGGCTTTTCGGCGCTCGTGCAAAAGGGCTACGCAAAGGGCGATAAAATTTTAATCAATTCCATCCCCGCCGCGCTCGCAGCGACGCAGAAGGTCTGCTCGTCGGTAAATATCGGCTCGACCAAGACAGGCATAAATATGAGCGCGGTCGCTGATATGGGGCGCGTGATAAAAGAGACGGCGCGGCTTTCGGATCTTGGCGCCGCAAAGCTAGTCGTATTTGCCAACGCCGTCGAGGATAACCCCTTTATGGCGGGCGCATTTCACGGCGTGGGTGAGGCCGAAGTCGTCATAAACGTGGGCGTCAGCGGCCCTGGCGTCGTTAAACGAGCACTTGAGAAGGTGCGCGGAGCGAGCTTTGACGTGGTCGCCGAGACCGTAAAAAAGACGGCGTTTAAGATCACGCGTATAGGACAGCTCGTAGGGCAAATGGCGTCCGAGCGCCTAGGCGTGAAATTTGGCATCGTCGATCTCTCGCTGGCTCCGACTCCGGCCGTGGGCGATTCGGTCGCGCGCGTGCTTGAGGAGATGGGGCTAGAGCGCGTCGGCACGCACGGCACGACGGCTGCGCTTGCGCTACTAAACGACGCGGTCAAAAAGGGCGGCGTCATGGCGTGCAACCAAGTAGGCGGGCTTAGCGGCGCGTTTATCCCTGTCTCCGAAGATGAGGGCATGATCGCCGCGGTGCGCGCAGGCTCGTTAAATTTAGAAAAGCTCGAAGCGATGACCGCGATCTGCTCGGTGGGGCTCGATATGATCGCGATCCCGCAGGACACGCCCGAGCAGACGATCGCCGCGATCATAGCCGACGAGGCCGCGATCGGCGTGATAAATCAAAAAACGACCGCCGTGCGCATAATCCCAAAAGGCAAAGAGGGCGACACGCTGGAATTTGGCGGGTTACTCGGCAGCGCGCCCGTGATGAGCGTAAACAAAAACTCATCGGCTGACTTCATCGCCCGCGGCGGCCAGATCCCAGCACCCATTCATAGTTTTAAAAACTAAATTTACAAAGTCCGCTCAAATTTGCGGACTTTGTAGTAAAATAGCGCATAATTGCTTTTACTTAAGATTCCGCATGTGGCTTTTTATTTATACATACCTTCTATTTTTCATATTTTTTCGCTATAATCCCCCGACTTTTTAAATCGATTTTAAGTT
>CAUQHH010000020.1:0-18476 GCA_963517705.1 uncultured Campylobacter sp. | reverse complement strand
TACTGGCAGATCGTGGAGTCGTAGTGGACGTGGCTTTTAAATTTAAATTTCGGGCTTTGCGAGTCTAGCAGCGAGGCGATCTCGTCGTCGCTTTTGCCTGCGATCTCGTAGCAGCCGCTTTGCTTTAGCATGTATTCGCGCGCGTTTTCTACGAGGAAAAAGTCGCAGTCTACCTCAAACTCGCCGTCGGGGCGCAGCACTAGCACGCTTAGCTCGCCTGCTGCTCCGTAGATAAATTTGATCTCAAAATGCGTCAGCTCGATGGTTTTAAAGCCTTTTGCCTTTAGCAAATTCGCCAAATTTTCGCGGCCGCCGTTGCTAACGATCACGACGTTTTTGCCGACGGGTTTTTCGTAGTCGATGTCGCGCGCCAGGTCAAAGGCGCTGGCTCTTGCCTCATAAAGCAAAAGCGTGTTTTTGGCTTTATCTAGCACCGAGTCGGCGGTATTTTTTAGATAAAAATTTATCTCAGGCGCTACGACGCTTGATTTTAGTTTAGGCGAATTTGAGACGAGATACTCGCCTTCGCCGTTTATCTCGATCTGCTCGTTTAGCATCAAATTCTCGTAAAAATCGTTGTAAAAACCGAATTCTTTCATGATTTTCTTCCCACGCTGCGCGTTATCAAAATTGAGCGCATTTTAATACTAAAGGCATTAATAGGCTCTGAATTTTTATATTTATTTTTTTTAATAAGATTAGATTTATCCAAATTTATGCTAGAATCGCGCTCGGTAACACAAATTTACTAGGAGCAAATTTGAACGAACTACGAAAACTCCCGCAGATAGATAAATTTATAAAAAACGAGCGATTTTTCGGGCTTGACACGAGCTTGCTGACCAAGGTCGCTAGGGCCGAGTTAGAGAGCCTGCGTGCTCAAATTTTAGGCGGACAAAACTGCCCTGGGCTTGACGACATCGTCCAAAACACGCTCGCGCGCTACGAAAAGGCGTCAAATTTGAGCCTGCGCAGCCTGATAAACGCAACCGGCGTCATCATCCACACAAACCTCGGCCGCAGCGCGATCGATCCCGAAATTTTACGCCGAGCCCAGCCCGTGATCACGGGATATTCAAATCTAGAGTACAGCGTCGAAAAGGGCGGCCGCTCAAACCGCTACGACTACGTGGGCGGGCTGCTCGCGGAGCTTTTCGGATTTGAGGACGCCGCCATAGTAAATAACAACGCAAGCGCCGTGTTTTTGGTGCTAAATACCTTCTCAAAAGGCGGCGAAGCTATCATCAGCAGAGGCGAGCTAGTCGAGATTGGCGGGAGCTTTCGCGTGCCCGAAGTCATGGCAAACTCGGGCGCGATCCTGCGCGAAGTGGGCACTACCAATAAAACCAATCTGCGCGACTACGAGGACGCGATAAACGAAAACTCGAAGCTGATCTTAAAGGTGCACAGATCAAATTTCGATATCGTGGGCTTTAGCGAGGACGTGGCTATGCAGGGTCTTAGCGCGCTGGCAAGAGAGCGAAATCTCATTGATTATTTTGATCTTGGCGGCGGATTTTACGGCGAGCTGCCCTACGGCCTCGAGCGCAACGAGCCGAATCTAAAAAATCTAAAAGACGCCTCGCTCGTTAGCTTTAGCGGCGATAAGCTCTTTGGCTCCGTGCAGTGCGGCATAATCCTAGGTAAACGCGAGCTCATCGCAAAACTAAAGAAAAATCAGCTGCTAAGAATGCTGCGCGTGGATAAGGTTATCATCTCGCTTTTAGCCGAGAGCGTCAAAGCCTACGCAAACCGCGAATTTGAGCTTATCACGACGATAAAGCAACTGTATAAAAGCGTGGATGAGCTAGAAAACACGGCAAATTTTATAAACTCGCGGCTAAAAACTCCGCTTGAAATCGTGCGCACGACGACCTATGTGGGCGGCGGCACTATGCCAAACAAACGCATACCTAGCCTCGCGCTAGCCGTCAAAGGAAACGCAAACGAAAACGAGGCTAAATTTAGGAAAAATCTCGTGATCGGGCGCATCGAGGAGGGTAAATTTTTACTCGATCTTCGCAGCGTATTGGACGCGGACGTGCAAAATTTGATAGAAAAAATCAACGAAACGGATGAAAAATGAGCTTAATAATAGGAACGGCCGGGCACATCGACCACGGCAAAACGGCGCTGATAAAGGAACTAAACGGCTTTGAGGGCGACAGGCTAGAGGAGGAGCAAAAGCGCGGGATCACGATCGATCTTAGCTTTTCAAATTTGAGTAAAAACGGCGAAAATATCGCATTTATCGACGTGCCTGGGCATGAAAATTTGATTAAGACGATGATTAGCGGCGCGTACGGATTTGACGCGTGCCTCTTCGTAGTGGCGGCAAACGACGGGCTAATGCCGCAGTCTTTGGAACATTTGGAGGTTTTAAATATCCTTGGCGTTTGCTCGCTTATCGTAGCTCTTACCAAGTGCGACTTGGCTACTCCCGAGCTGATCGAACAACGAAAAAACGAAATTTACTCTGCCGCGCAAAACTACAAAAATCTGCAAATTTTAGAGATTTTCCCGGTTAGCATTAAAGATAGCGCGAGTATAGACGAGCTACGAAATTATCTTTTCACGCTAAAGGCGGCTAACCGCGAGCAAGAGGGCGTTTTTAGATACTACATCGACCGCGTTTTTAGCCTAAAAGGTATCGGAAACGTAGTCACGGGCACCGTGATAGAGGGCAGCGTGAGCAAAAACGAGAAGCTGTTTAACTATGACGCGGGCAAAGAAGCGCAGGTGCGAAGCGTGCAAAGCCACGATAAATTCGTCGAGCGCGCGGGAGTTAGCAGCCGTGTGGCGCTAAATTTAACGGGTATCGAGCTAAGTGATCTAAAAAAAGGCCAACTGCTTAGTAAAAAGGGCTTTTTTAGGGGATTTCGCGAGATAGACGCGATCGTTTTTGCGCGCGAGCTAACGCACGGGCAGAACGTGACGTTTTGCGTCGGCGCAAAGGCCGCGCCGGCAAAAGCGCTCGTTCTTAGCGAAAAAGAGGGCGGGATATTTGCGACTTTTAAATTTGAAAGGGATATGTTTTTGAAATTTGACGAATCCTTCGTGCTCATCGCAAACGGTCGCGTCATAGGCGGCGGCAGGGTGCTAAACGCCGTGAGCGAGCCGATGAAAAAATCAAGCAAAATTTCGTTTTTAAACGCGCTACTTAAAAAGGACTTCGTGAGCGCCTTTGCGATGCTAAAAGATACTCATAAAAACGGCTTTGGCATCATCTCGGCCTATCAGCGCTTCGGGCTAAATCACGAAGAGGCCGTTGCTATCGCAAAACAAACGCCAAACGTATTCGTCGATGAAAAGGCGCTAAATATCTATGATCTAAGCGCGGTCGATAGGATAAAAAGCGCGGTCAAATTTATGATAGAAAAGAACGAATTTGCGGTATTTTCGGCTACGAGCATCAGCCTAAAGCTCTCGTGGGCTAGCGAAAATATCGCTCAAAAGGCGCTTGATGAGCTAGAAAGCGCGGGCATGATCGCTAAAAACGACGGCGTCTATACTAAAACCGGCGTGGATATGAGCAAGCTAAAAATCAGGCTCGAGGAGAAAATTTACGAGATTTTGCAAAGCGGAAATTTAGCCCCCTTGGCACCCTATAACATCTACGACGAGCTTGAGATCGACCGCGTTAGCGGCGATAACGCGCTAAAAAAGCTAACGGGCATCGGACGCGTGGTGAGGCTCGCGCATAATCTTTTCGTAACGTCAAAAGCCCTAAACGAGGCGCTTGCGAAGCTAAAAGCCGTCATCGCCGCGCAAGGATTCGTAAATGTAACAAACGCGAAAGAGGCGTTAAATTTAAGCAGAAAATACATAATCGCCTACCTCGAGCAGCTCGATCTAGATCCAAATATCGTAAAAAACGGCACGGATAGAGTTTTAAAAGCGTGATTTTTTATCTATTTATAAAAAGCTAATATAATCCGCGCAAATTTTTAAAAAGGAATGAAATGAAAAAAATAGTTTTGTCGCTAATGGCGGCCTCTGCGGTGTTTGCTGCGTCAAACGAGCAAGTGGTAGGTTTTTACTCGCAGATGGTCGGCGAGGGCGTGAAAGTAAATGTAACCGAGCGCAAACCTGTGGTTGACGGCATCGAAGCGGTCGTGGTAAATTTGAGCAACGGTCAAGTCAGCCAAGACGAGGTTATCTTTACTAAAGGTGACCTGCTTTTCCCCGATATCATCGACCTAAAGGCGCAAAAAGCCTACCTGCAAGAGATAAAAAAGGAAATAGCGGCGAAAAACATCTCAAAAGTATATAAAAGCGAGCAAAAAGAAAACATCATCACTCTAGGAAACGACTCTAAAAAGCCTACTATCGTGATGTTTTCGGATCCTGAGTGTCCATACTGCCGCCTAGAGCTTGAAAAGATCGAAGCTACGCTAAAAGAAAGCAACGTAAAGCTAATCTTAACTCCGGTTCACGACGTTTCGTCTTTGCAAAAGAGCTTTTTGATATATAAAGACGCAGCAAGCGCGAAAACCGATAGCGATAAGATCAAAATTCTAAGAAAATATTTTGCGGACGACTATAAGGTAGCAGACGGCGCCGTTAGCGATGCTGACGTAAAAGCGATGGATAATTTAAGACAAAAATACTCTGCCGCCGGCGTTCGCTCCGTGCCTTTCATAGTAAATTTAAGCGACCTGCAAAAATAATTTCTAACGCGAATTTGAGCTAAATTTGATAAATTTAGCTCAAAAGCCCCAAAGTTACATAAAATATACATTTTTAACTTGATATGAGGTATTAAAAATTTAAGCTAAATTTTAGGTTTCCTTAACTATTTATTAAGTTTCATAATTAATCTAATATTTTTACTTCATTTATTCTCAAAATATGCTAAATTTGCACAGTGATATTTTAAAATATGCAAGTGCCCTAAAATACGCGCCTGTAGGGCGCACTACGCCTAGGAAATATGCAAAATTTGAACAATATCTTTCTAAAAACGTCTCAAAAATTTCAAATTTGGGATAAATAAGGAGAAAACATGCAAGGATCAAGACGAGATTTCCTCAAAAAATCTCTGAAGGTCGGCGCGGTAGGCGGAACCGTATTGGCCGGCGCAGCTATCGCAAAACCGACTAGCGACGAGCTTGCTCCTGACGACAACGGCGTAGTTGTCGGCAAGTCGAGCAAAAAAGAGGTGCTTTACAAAAAAAGCAAAGAGTGGGAATACTACTATAAGATCGCTTACTAAGGGAGAAAACCATGAGTGATTCACGTATAGGAAGACGCTCGTTTTTAAAGCTTGCCGCTCTTGGTGCCGGTAGCACGATGGCATTTGGCGAAAACGAGACGTTTAGAAAGGCAACCAACGAGGAGATAAAAAATCCTTACGAAGGTTCAAAAAAAGTTAGAACGATTTGTTCTATTTGTTCGGCGGGTTGCGGTATCGAAGCCGAGGTAAAGGACGGAGTATGGGTACGCCAAGATATGGCTATGTATCACCCGATCTCTCAAGGTTCGCACTGCTCTAAGGGAATCGATCAGATCGACCTTACGAAATCAAAACAGCGTATCAAATTTCCGATGAAAAAAGTAAACGGAAAATGGGAGCGCATCAGCTGGGAGCAAGCCGTAAACGAAATCGGCGATAAGATGCTACAAATCCGAAAAGAAGACGGTCCTGATAGCGTAGTTTTCTTGGGTTCGGCTAAATTTAATAACGAGCAGGCTTACTATTTCCGCAAATTTGCGGCATTTTGGGGTACAAACAGCAACGATCACGTAGCACGCATTTGACATAGCGCAACAGTCGCCGGTGTGGCGAATACTTGGGGTTATGGCGCGATGACGAATCACTTCGGAGATATGACGGCAAATTCAAAAGCGATCTTTTGTATCGGTGCGAATTCGGCTGTAGCAAATCCAGTCGGCGGCATGAAGCATATGTTGCAAGCCAAAGATAGAAACAACGCGAAATTAATCGTAGCGGATCCGAATTTTACTAAAACGGCTGCGCACGCGGATCTTTACTTGCGTCAGCGTTCAGGAACGGACGTGGCTCTTATTTATGGACTTATTCATATTATTCTTAAAAACGGCTGGGAAGATAAAGAATTTTTAGAAAACAGAACCTATGGTATCGAAGAGGTTAGAAAAGAGGCCGAACACTGGACTCCCGAGCTTACTTCGGACGTTACCGGCGTACCGGTAGATAGACTTATAGAGGCTGCTAATATAATGGCGCATACGAAACCGGGAACGGTTATCTGGGCTCTAGGTATCACTCAGCACTCGGTAGGAACGTCAAATACCAGAATTTTACCTATCCTTCAACTAATCCTAGGCAATATGGGTAAACCGGGCGGTGGCTGTAATATCATCCGCGGTCACGATAACGTTCAGGGTTCTACCGATATGTGTAATCTTTCTGATAGCTTGCCGATGTATTACGGGCTAACGGATGCTTCTTGGAAATACTACTGCAAAGGCTGGGGCGTTGATTACGACGAGTTTATCAAACGATTTGCGGTTTCGACAAAAGAGCCGAAACAAGGCGGCGCTCCGGTAAAAAATACCGTATTTGAAGAGTATTTTTATCACGATCCGCAAAATCCGGAAGATAGAAACTGGAGAAATGAAAAAGGCTGGTCGCTATCAAAATGGTGGCAAGGCGTTCTAAAAGAAGAAAAAACCTATACAAGCGGTAAGCTTCGCGTTCTTTGGGTTCAAGGAACCGGTATCACCTCTATGGCGCACCTTACAAAAATTCAGCAAGCCGTCGACAAGCTAGATATGCTAGTAGTTGCGGAGCCGTTCGTAAACGAGGTCGCTATCCTTTCAGATAGAAAAGACGGAATTTACGTACTTCCGGTGGCTACTGCGTTTGAAAACGAAGGTCATATAAGCTCGACTAACCGCTCAGGACAATGGAGAACGAAAGTCGTTGAGCCGCTTTACGAGAGCAAGGCTGACCAAGACGTTATGTTCTTATTCGCTAAAAAATTTGGATTTTATGACGAGTACGTAAAAGGCATGAAGATGGCAACCGTGAATCACGAGCCAAAACAAGTTAAAGACGACTTTGTATGGCCTGACGACGCTACAAACGAGATAGCTCGTATGGGCAAATCTATCGGCTATACCGGTAGAACGGCCGAGATGTTTAGAAGACATCAGGCTAACTGGCAAAATTTCGACCCTGATACGCTAATGGGTATCGGCGGCGACGTAAAAGGCGAATACTACGGTAAGCCTTGGCCGGCATGGGACGAAAAACACCCTGGTACGCCGATACTTTATGATATGAGCAAGTCTTACGCAGAGGGCGGTTGCGGATTTAGAAATCGTTTCGGCTTAGAGCATAACGGCGTTAGTCAGCTAGCTAGCGAGGATACGACTTTGGTAGGATCGGACGTAAAAGGCGGCTATCCGCAAATTACCAAAGAAAATATCGAAAAAGTCCTAGGCATAACCTTAACCGAAGAAGAAAAAAGACTGATGGGAGCTACTTGGAGTACGGATCACAGCGGACTTATCTTAGAAAAATGCCGCGAAAAAGGCGTAGTACCGTTTGGCAACGCAAGGGCTAGAATGATCGTTTGGGAGTTCCTAGATCCGATCCCTAAGCACCGCGAGCCTATCCACTCTCCGCGCTGGGATTTGGTACAAAAATACCCGACTTTCGACGATCAGGCTAGAAACTTCCGCGTCGAGACGAAATACAAATCCGAGCAGCAAGCAAAAGACTGGAGCAAGGAATTCCCTATCGTATTTAGCACATTGCGCCTAGTAAACCTAAGCGGTGCGGGTATGATAGAGCGAACGAGCAAGTATCTAGCGGCGATCACGCCTGAGATGTTTGCTAACGTCCACCCTGAGCTTGCCCTAAAATACGGTATCCAAGACCGCGATATGATGTGGATTCACTCTCCGCAAGGCACTAAGATCAAGGTTCGCTGCTATCATACTCAGATGGTTACGCCGGATAGAATTTGTATGCCGTATAACTTCGCGGGCGTTATGCAAGGCGTGAGCTTAGAGGATCGCTATCCTGAGGGTACTAAGCCTTATACGATCGGCGAGAGCTTCAATACCGTAACAAACTACGGCTTTGACCCCGTTACTCAAATTTCGGAATTTAACGCCGGACTTTGCAGGATAGAAAAAGCGGACGGAGAGGGCTTTAACACCTTCTTCCACGAATACGGCGAAAATAGAGTCTAAGGAGTAAGAGATGGCAAGAATGAAATTTTTCGTAGATACGAACAGATGTATCAGCTGCTTTGGATGCCAGGTCGCTTGCTCTTCGGCTCACGAGCTCCCTGTGGGGCTCTACCGCCGCAAGGTCATCACGCTAAACGACGGTATAGAGGGCAAGGAAGTATCGACCACGATAGCCTGCCAACACTGCACCGACGCTCCTTGCGAGCAGGTGTGTCCGGTTGATTGTTTTTACATCAGAGCCGACGGTATCGTGCTTCACGATAAAAACAAATGCATCGGCTGCGGATACTGCCTATACGCGTGTCCGTTCGGTGCGCCGCAGTTTCCTAGAGACGGGGCATTCGGTATAAAAGGCGCTATGGATAAGTGCACGATGTGCGCCGGAGGCCCCGAGGAGACGAACTCTCACGAGGAGCTTCATATGTACGGTCAAAACCGAATCTCTGAAGGCAAAGTCCCTATGTGCGCCGCCGTTTGCGCCACCAATGCGCTACTAGTAGGCGACGCCGCAGACGTGTCAAACGTATATCGCAAACGCGTTATGCTAAGACAAGCGGGCACCACTATCTAACTCAAATTCGGGGGCGGTTTGCTCCCGAATTTTCTTTCAAATTTTACTCCTTAAATTTACTCAAATTTCAAAGTCGGATCAATCTGATAATCAAAAAAAATAGCTTGTTGATAAGATTGATACTTGATAGCAGTTTTTATTTTCGCTAAAGTTTTGAAATGGTAAAATAGCTGCTTAAAACATATTTTATCGGAGTTTTTTATGAGCAAATTTTTAAAATTTATACTCGCGGTTTTTATCCCTTTTATGCTAAATGCAGCCGATACCGACTACGGCCCTGAGATACAGAGCATAAAAGATTCGTTCGTAAGCATTATGCAGCAGTATAAAGAGGGCAAGATCGACGAGGCAAAAACCACCACGCAAAATGCGTATTTTGGGCATTTTGAAAACATCGAAGCGGCAATCAGGGTAAATTTGGGGCAGAAAAAAGCCTACTCGATGGAGTCTAAATTCGGCAAGATCCGCAAAGCCATCATCGCTAAAAAATCCGTAGAAGAGATACAAGCGATAATGGACGATCTAAACAAAGAGATGGATGAGGTTTTGCCTGTCATAAACACCGGTCACAAGCTAGTGGGCGAATACTCCGATCCTAAAAACGCGGACGCCGCACAGACCGCTAAGGCTACTGAGGCTAGCCAAACTACGGCGCAACCTGCAAGTAGCGCCGCTATCGAGCCGCACTGGCAAGTGGTTTATAACGACATAAAAACAGCCCTTAGCGCTGCGGCCGCGGCTTACGAAAAGGGCGATAAAGACGCAGCAAAACAGCAGATAAACAACAAAGCTAAATTTGAGCTATATCGAAACACGAAGCTAGAAGAGGCTATCCGTAGATTTATAAACGGCGGTCAGGGCATCGACGGCGACATCCAAAAGCGAATGGGTACTGCGATAATAGCGATAAACAACGACGTAGCAGTCGACGTGCTAAAGTCAAATTTGGACGAGCTTGACGCGCTGATATACGAAAACGTAGCCAAGCTGCCTATGGACTCGGGCTCGCTAGCTACCAACGTGGTTTTACCTGATAGCGCCGAGGATGACGCGGCTACTGATTTTGCGCCAGTCGTTGCAAACATAAAGGCAAAAATCGCCGATGCGATCAAACTTTACGCCGCAAAAGACGTAGCTAAAGCTATGAGCGATGCGCAGGATATTTACTTCGACGAGTTCGAAGGTAGCGGCATGGAAAACAAAGTAGGCGCGATAGACGTCGGCCTAAAAACTAAGATAGAAGGAAATTTCGGCGAAGTAGTCGCGCTGATGAAAGCGGGCGTGAGCGTCGAGAGACTCCAGCAAGCAGCCGATAATCTAGGCGCAAATTTAGACGCCGCGCTAGAAAAAACAAGCGGCAGCAGCTCGCCTTGGGCGCTATTTCTTTACGCGCTTACGGTCATACTTCGCGAGGGATTTGAGGCGCTTATCATCGTGGCGGCCGTCGTGGCGTATCTGCTAAAAACCGGCAACGAAAAGCGCATGAGTATCGTTTACAGCTCGCTTGGCGTAGCGGTCGTTTTAAGTTTTGTTATGGCGTGGATTATGAATTTGATATTTGCCGGCGCTGCAGGTCAAAAAAGAGAGGTGATGGAGGGCGCGGTGATGCTTATCGCCGTGGGACTGCTCTTTTACGTCGGTTTTTGGCTGCTCTCAAACGCGGGCGCAAAAAAATGGAGCAAATATATCCAAAGTCACGTCAGCGAGTCGATATCGGCCGGTTCTGCTAAGGCACTTTGGTGGACGGTATTTTTAGCCGTATTTAGAGAGGGCGCGGAGACCGTGCTTTTCTATCAGGCGCTGATTTTCGACGCTAAAGATAGCGCGGGCTATTCGATGATAGCGCTGGGATTTGTAGTAGGACTCGTCGTCTTGCTAGTTACTTACTACGTATTTAAAATTTTTGCTATCAAAATCCCGATCAAGTCGTTTTTCTTGGTCACTTCGGCGATCATCTTTTATATGTCGATCGTGTTTGTAGGCAAGGGGCTCATGGAGTTCGTCGAGGGTAAAATTTTCGTTCCGACTAAGATCGAAGGCTTCCCTACTATCGAGTGGCTGGGCATTTATCCGTATTACGAGAGCTTGATACCGCAGGCTATCATGGTAGCGGCGCTAATCATCGGCGTAATCATAATGAAAAACAAGCAAGCCAAAGAGGCTTAAATTTGACGTTTCTAGCTTTCGCGGGTTGCCGCGAAGCTTAAAAATAAATTTACAAACCAATTAAAGGAGAGAACATGAACAAATTTGTTAAAACAGCTTTGGCATTTAGCGTTGCTGCTTCAGTTGCCCTAGCAGGCGAGTTTCCTATCGGCGATCCGGTAGAAATCAACGGTATGGAGATAGCTGCCGTTTATCTAGAGCCTATCGACATGGAGCCAAAGGGCATCGACCTAGCTCCTAGCAAAGCCGACATCCACCTAGAGGCCGACATACACGCTATCGAGGGAAACAAAAACGGCTTTGCGGCGGGCGAGTGGATCCCTTATCTAAAAGTTAATTACGAGCTAAAAAACCTAGATAACGGCAAAGTTAAAAAAGGTACATTTATGCCTATGGTCGCTCAAGACGGTCCTCACTACGGCGCTAACCTAAAAATGGACGCTGGCGTGGGCAACTATGAGTTAAAATTTCATATAGAAAATCCTGAAAAACAAGGCTTCGGTCGCCATGCGGATAAAGAAACGGGCGTAGGTAAATGGTTTGAGCCGTTCACCACGACTTATAAATTCCAATATACCGGGGCGCCTGCTAAATAATTCGGGCTTAGAGCGGCTAAGCCCGCTCTAAATTTCACTTAAATTCTCAAATTTTAGGGATAATCATGTCTATATATTTCGTCCAAGTTATCTCATCGTTACTGGGATTTGTCCTTTTTGCAGCGTTAAACAACGACAAAAAGAGCCTAAAAGCGCTGTTTTTACCCTCGGTTTTGGGTATTGCAGCAGGCATAGTTGTTTTTAAGATCGCTAGACTCACGCTTCACGACGCAGGCGTGAAAATGGCATTTGATGCGGCTACTTTGGTATTTTTGCTAGTTAGCGCGCTTTGGATTTTTATCAAATTTAACCCTGCAAAGATGATAACGTTTTTCGCTCTCGGTGCGGGCTACGGCCTCACGTACGCTCACACTAGCGCGAATTTTCCGGTATTTGCCGGCGAGCTGCTCGACACGCAGTCTATCATCAGCCTATTTTTGATGATATTTGCGTTTTTGCTCTTGCTGATTTTGTTTTTCGTCGTTTCAAATTTAAAAGAGTGCCTATGCAAGCACGTTTTATGGACGTTTTCGATTCTTTTGCTTGCAGTTTTGATAGTGCAGGCTCTTTCAAACACGGGGCTTGAGTTTATGCGGGCGGGCATGATGCCTACATATCCGTGGGCGCTCTCGCTCGTGGCCAAGGGCATTTACTACACGACCTTTTCGCAGTACTTTTTTATCTTTTTAGTTTTAGTTTTGGCGGTTATAAATTTCAAAAAACGCCCGGCTCCGCTCGTAAAATCAGTCGTGGGCTCGAACAAATTTAGATTTAACAACGCGGCTAGAAATTTCATGGTGGCAAACTCCAAAAGCAGTGCGGCTATCGTGGTCACGGCTCTTATTTTCGGGCTTTACTACGATCTGCACGCGTCTAAACCGCCCGAGATCTCTGATCCTATCATCGTAGAACCAGTAAATAACGAGTTTAAATTTGACGTCGAAAAACTCGCCGACAACGAACTTCACCGCTACGCCTACATAAACGACGAGGGCAGGGAGATAAGGTTTTTCCTCTTAAACCGCTTCGCCGACCGCGCATCGCCGATCATCGTCTTTGACGCGTGCGCGATATGCGGCGATATGGGTTATATCAAAAAGGATGCCGATCTCATCTGTATCTCTTGTAACGTGCGTATATTCTTGCCGTCGGTCGGCAAAGAGGGCGGCTGCAACCCGATACCTATGCCGTTTGAATTTGACGGCAAATTTATAACCGTTACGCTAGATACCATCCAAAGCGGCGCGAACTACTTCTCAAAAGTCATCGAAAAAACGGTGCTAGATCCGGTAAGCCGCAAAAAAGTAAGCAACATCGGCTCGAAATCTTATTTATACTACAACAGGACGTATTTCTTTGAAAACGAAAAAACTCAGGCGGAATTTGAAGCCAACCCTGAAAAATACGTCGATATAAACGGGACTTTAAAATGAAAAATATGCAACTAAGGCTCATAAAAAGCTCGATCACCGGCTCGAAGGTGCAAAAAGGAATGGCCTTTATCACCATACTTTTGGCGACGGTTTTGATCGCTTGTATGCTAAATATCACGCTAAAAATCGGCGATCAGATTGCTAGCGAGCTGCGCGGCTACGGCTCAAACATCGTCGTCTTGCCAAAGGGCGAAGCGCTAGCTATCGAGATCGAGGGTAAAAATTTCACTCCGCTAAAATCGCAAAACTACCTAAACGAAGAGGATTTGCATAAGGTAAAGGAAATTTTTTGGCGAAACAACATCGTGGCGTTTGCTCCGTTTTTAAACGGCGAGGTAAAAGACGCTAGCGGCGAAAAATACCAAATCACTGGCACTTGGTTTGATAAATTTGCAAACGTCGCCGACGAGCCGGAGTTTAAAACTGGCGTGAAAACGCTGTTTGGCTTTTGGGCGGTCGATGGCAAATGGATAGATGACGACGACGCGCAAAACGTACTCGTGGGCGAAAATTTGGCCGCGAAGCGAAATTTGAGCGTCGGCGGCGAGCTAAATTTAAACGGACGTAGCGTAAAAATCGCGGGCGTGCTAAAAGGAGCCGGCGAAGAAAGCTATAAAATCGTAACCTCGCTAAAGCTCGCCCAGGAGCTTCTAAATAAGCCCGGCCAATACTCAAAAGCCGAGGTTTCAGCGATGACTATCCCGGAAAACGACCTCTCCGTCAAGGCCAGGCGAAATTTAGACAATCTAGATAGCGCCGAATACGATATGTGGTACTGCTCGGCCTACGTTAGCTCCATAGCCTATCAGATCGAGGAGAACTACGCGGGCGTAGCGGCCAAGGCGATGATGCAGGTAAGTGACGCCGAGAGTAACATCGTGAAAAAAATCCAAAGCCTAATGGGTATCGTTAGCATTATCGCGCTTGCGGTCTCCTCTATCGGCATTACATCGCTAATGACCAGCGAAATTTACAGGCGCAAAAAAGAGATAGGCCTTCTAAAAGCCATAGGTGCCAGCAACTTTGAAATTTACGCTCTTTTTGCGAGCGAAAGCCTGGTCGTGGCGTTTTTTGCAGGCATTTTGGGGGCGTTTTTGGGCTACGCGCTAAGCTACATAATCGCTTACAGTATCTTTGGCTACGGCATCGGCATCGCTTGGATCGTGCTTCCGCTTAGTATCGCTTTTGCGCTTCTTATCTCGATCGCGGGCTCGCTCGTGCCGATGAGAAGCGTCGTCAAACTCTTGCCTGCGGAGGTGCTATATGATCGCAAATAAGGGCTTTTTTTATAACGTTATCTTTAAAAGCCTGCGCTTTGGCGCGGCTAGAGTGGGCGTCATCATCGTCTCTATCTTGCTTGGCGCGTGCGTGACGGCGGCCTTTGTAAACGTATATCTAGATATCGACTCAAAAGTAACGAAGGAGTTAAAAAGCTACGGCGCAAACGTGGTTTTCGCTCCCGCAGACCCTGTTAGCGACGCGGTAAACGAGGCTAAATTTAACGAAAAGATCGCCAAAATCCCGAGCGACAAGCTAATCGGGCAGAGCGGATATCTTTTCACGCAGGTAAATATCGGTCCTACGACCGCGATTGCTATGGGCGTCAAATTTAGCGATTTAACGCGGGTTAAGCCGTTTTTAGAGGTCAAAGAGGGGCAAGGCATAACGCTTGATTTTGACGAGAGAAACGCGCTAATCGGCACCGATCTAGCCAAACAAAGCGGCTTTAAGGTCGGCGACACGATCGAAGTGAGGCAAATCGGCGCGAATTCGGGCGAAAAGGTAAAGATCCGCGGTATCGTGCAAGACGGCGACAAGGAGGACTCGCTACTCATCATCTCACTGCCTCTAGCGCAAAAGATAGCAAACGAGCCAAATACGCTAAACTATGCAGAAGCCGTGGTAGCGGGTAAATTTGACTACATCAGCGAGCTTGGCAAGAGCCTTAGCGACGAGCAAATTTCGGTTAAACCCGTGGCTAAAATTTCAAAATCAGAGGGCCTAATTTTGGATAAGATTAAGCTTTTGATGGCGCTTGTTAGCTTTGTCATTTTGCTCATCACTTCTATGTGCGTAAACACGACGCTAAGCGCGATTTTATTCTCGCGCTCAAAGGAGATCGCGCTGCTTAGAGCGCTTGGAGCTAGCAAGAAAAACGTATTAAATTTATTTGGCGTCGAGACCTTCGTCACGGCATTTGCGGCGGCTTTGGCGGGCGCTATTTTAGGCTACGGCTTAGCGCAAATTTTAGGCTACGCGATTTTTGATTCGAGCATAGATTTTAGATTTATGAGTATACCGATAGCGATGGTTATCTCGCTCGTTTTTGCAGGCGTGGCCTCGATCTATCCGATCAAACGGGCGCTAGAAAATAAGATGGCCGATATTTTAAGAGGAGAATAATATGCAGTACGCGATAAGATTAAACGGGATAGAAAAAAGATTTGGCGAAGTAAGGGCGCTAGAGAGCATTACATTTGACGTAAACTCCGGCGAGTGGGTCAGCATAATGGGTCCAAGCGGTAGCGGCAAAAGTACGCTGGTAAATATTCTCTCGCTGATGGACGAGCCAACCGCAGGCACGTACATGCTAGGCGGAGACGACGCTAGTAGGCTTAGCGACGAGGAGACGCTCAAATTTCGCCGTGAAAAGATCGGGCTGATATTTCAGCAGTTTCACCTCATCCCCTACCTAAACTGCGTCGAAAATGTGATGATAGCGCAGTACTATCACAGCAGCGTGGACGAAGAGGACGCTAAAAAGGCGCTCGAGCGAGTGGGGCTTGGACACAGGCTAGATCACCGTCCGAGTCAGCTTAGCGGCGGCGAGCAGCAGCGTCTGTGCATCGCGCGCGCCCTCATAAACGATCCTGATATCTTGATAGCCGACGAGCCGACGGGCAACCTCGACGAAGCAAACGAGCGGGTAGTTTTGGAGCTGTTTCAAAACCTGCGAAGCGAGGGCAAAACGATCCTTCTCATCACGCACAACCCGGATCTTGGGCAGTTTGGCGATAAGATCGTCTATCTAAGGCACGGCAAGATGGAAAATATTCACTACGTGAGCGACGGCGAGCGTGCTCAGGCATGCGAGAGGCTAGCGAGCGAGCCAAAGGGTCAAACCGCCTTTGCGACGGTTTAAATTTGGGAGAATTATGATAAAAAAATATATATTATTAGTCTTTGCGGCGGCGATGATAGCGGGCTGCGGAAATAGCGGCTTTGATAAACACCACATTAGCCTAAACTCGCCAAAGGGCGTCGATACGCACTATTTTCCCGAGGGCAGGCGGCTTAAAACGGACGGCAAGCCCTATATGCTCTTTTTCTTTGGCACATCCTGCGGCGCCTGCGTAGCGCAAGCTCCGATCGTAAATGAAATTTACTCCGAGTTTAAGGACAAATTCGGCGTTTACGGGATATTTGGACCGAGCCTTGGATTTGATAAAGATATCGATATGGTGAAGCACCATGGCATTGCCTACGACGTCATTAGCGACAAAGTTTCGGTCGATTATTTCAGTAAAGCAGTCGGTGGCGTGATGGGCGTGCCTGCGATATTCGTCTTTGACGGCGAGGGCAATCTCAAAAAGCGCTTCATCGGACTCACTCCAAAAGCCACTCTAGAAAACGAGATCAAGCTAGTATTATAAATTTACTCAAACGTAAAGATTTAGTAGTAAAATACGCTTAAATTTGATCCTAAATTTGACCCGTCCGCGTTAAATTTGCGGCGGTCAAATTTGAGCGAGGAGACGCGAAATGAAACTAAAAATTTTCTCTATTTTGCTATTTGCGATTTTTTTCTTAGGCTGCGGCGAGCCCCGCACGCCCGAGCTTTACGCTAGAAGCACGATGCCTATTTTTATCACTAACGGCGACGTAAAAAAAGCCTCTCGCAGCGTCTACGTTTATTTTAAAAACTCTTCAGGCTACACAAACACGCTAGAAAATACCGTGCGAAACAAACTGCTTCAAAACGGCTTTACTCAAAGCATGGATCAAAAGAGCGCCGATATCGTGATAATGGGCGATTTTGCGAGCTTGCAGCGCTTTGAGCGACGCGAACGCCCGCGCGCGTATATGAGCATGGGTTATGGTTTCGGTAGCTACGGATACAGGCGCAGCATGGGCTTTGGCATGCTTTTTGGCGACCCGTTTGACGATGATTTTTACGACAGGACCGATTATTATCTTTACAGAGCCTATATCAGCGTGATGATCCGCGCAAACGGCAGCGAGCAAAGGACAAATCTCGAGATCGAAAGCGGGCAGAATCTTTATTCGCCAAGCTACATAATCCCGTATATAGAAGAAAAAGCGGCGACGCAGATACTTAGTTTCTTTTATCCTTAAAGGCTTGTCTTTTTCCTTCATACTTCGTTGGAAACTCGGTCGGCTTCGGTCACGGACGACTAGTCCGCTCCCTCGCTTCCGTCGTTTCTGCCTCGTCTAAAGAAAAAATACTTCGCCTTATCGTTTTACGTTCAAATTTGGAGTCAAATTTGTAAATTTCGGCTTCAAATTTCACCCACCGAGACCTGCATCTTGAAAATGTAAATTTGAGTTTTTAAATTTGACGCATTGATTCAGGCTGTCTTTTTTCATGATTAAATTTAAAGCACCGGAACTAAGATTAAATTTGATACGAGCCTCTTTGCCTAAAAATTGCTTTTATCAAATTTAACTTCGCTAGCGTCAAATTTGCCGCCGTCTACAAACAAAACCGCGCAAAATTTATAAATTTTATCTTAACGAAAATCAAGAAATACTCAAATACTTTTCTATATAATTGTGATACGAAAAATCAAAATTATCATAAAGGATTTTAAATGAGATTAGCTATCAGTCTGGCTGCGGCTGCGACGGTGCTGCTCGCAAACGGCGCAAATCCTGACGCCATAAAGCCGATAAAGGATTTTACGCCTCCGCCGCCTTATACGCCAAACATCGCCCAAAGCGCGTTTCCTGAAAATCAATTCGACCGCGCGTCAAGGGATGATTATTTTTTCGTGACGGATTTGCTCGATAATTCTATGGATAAATTTCACTTCGCGGGCGGATTTTACGGTAGGACGTTTTATAGTTCGGGACTTTTTAAGTACCGCGGCGCAAATTTCTACACGATTTTAAACGCGAACTTTTCTAAAGCCAACCGCTACAAAGACGGCGGCGGCAGGACATGGAACTACGGCTACGCCAGGCAGGGGCAAAGCGCGGTCGTGGGTTTCGTGCCTAGCGAGCTAAGCGAGTTTAGATTTACGCTCGTGCACGATAACATCGACGACGACAAGCAACCTCACCACCTTATGGACGCCGTTAAAACCGAGCGATACGTCGGTAAATTTAACGCTCGCATCGGCACGGAGGATCTATCAAATACGCTAAATTTCGAGCTGATGCTGCGCGACGTGAGTAGAAACGCCGACAACTACCGCCTACGAAGCGCGGCTCAGACGGTCAAAGTCGAGATAGATAGAAAAATCGTGGACGCCGAGCTAAAATACGACGCGGACTTGGGCG
>CAUQHH010000019.1:0-19173 GCA_963517705.1 uncultured Campylobacter sp. | reverse complement strand
CGCTAAACGTCTCGGTGATGGGCTGCGTCGTAAACGCGATCGGCGAGGCCAAGGGCGCGGACGTAGCCATAGCGTTTGGCAAAGGAAACGGCATGATAATGCGCAAAGGCGAGGTAGTCGCGAGGTTGCCCGAGAGCGAGCTAGTCGATAGATTTTTACTCGAGATCGACGACGAGATAAAGTCGCGCGAGGCGCACTAAATCAAAGGAAAAATATGCAAACTACGACATTTCACATTGAAATACCAAGCGACAGAAGTGATCTAATCGCGATCGCGACTACGCTGTCAAACGAAGTAAAAAAGCTAATTGCGGCCGATAAATCAAAAAGTAAAAAGAGCGTGCCAAGTCTTGAAATCATGCGATTTGCAGGCATAGTAAAGAGTAAGGCTGGTCAAAATTTAGACGATATAAAAGAGCTAAAAATCGCTGATAAAAAATACATGAAAAAAAGATACGGTTTAGATGGCTAAAATTTTCCTTGATAGCAATATTCTAATCGATTTTTTAGTTGAAGAAAGAGGCCCCCTAAATTTAGCGGCCATTAAACTTTTTGAAAATTTTAGCGCTAGCGACACTATTTGTTACTCATTTGGCAGTATCAGCGATGTGGCTTACGTGCTAAAAAAATGTTATAAAATTTCAGATGAAATTATTTTGGATTTTTTTAGCGCATTATCGCGGACGTCAAATTTTAAATGTCTACCGCTGTCTAGTGACGGGCTATCGATGGCGTGCGAATACGCAAAGAGCGAGTTAAAATCGGGTCGCAAGATAGACTTTGAGGATGTTTTGCAGTATTTTTGCGCGCTAGAGAGTGGCTGTGAGGCTATCGTCACGAATGACAAAACCTTTCCAAAACTACAAATAGCCTTAAAGCGCACGGATGCTAATCTTGAAGATTACGCGCCGAAACAAAAAAATTAAACGGATAAAAAATGGCAAAAGAAAACATCGATATGCACAATCTCTACGACCTGGATATGGAGCGCGCGATCCTCGCGTCCATCATCTATAGCGCGGATAATCTAAGCGAGATTTTCGATATCCTAAGTCCGTTTGATTTTTACCTGCGCGCTCACGGCGACGTTTACGACGCGATGGTAAAGTGCCTCAATGAAAATTTGCCTGTAGAAACGGGGTTTTTAAAAACCAAGCTGGGGAGCAAATTTGACGAAAACGTGATGAGCGAGATCATCGGCACGAACTCGATCCTGGACGTCAAAAAGTACGCCAACGAGATCAAAGAAAAATCTATCAAGCGAAGCCTTGTCAAAATCGCGCACCAGATACCTAGCAAAGTGAGCGAGGATAAGCCTAGCCGCGATATGGTGGACGAACTTAGCCAGAGTTTTTATTCGCTAGTGGACGGGCAGAGCGCGGGCATCGTAAAAGACGCTCCCGTCATCATCGCAGACGTCATCGCGCACCTAGAAAAGCAAAAACTGCTCGAGGACAAGGATATCGTAGGCATTGATACGGGCTTTCGCCAGCTAAACGAGATGACGAAGGGCTTTAAGCACGGCGATCTCATCATCATCGCGGCGCGCCCCGGCATGGGAAAAACGACGATCTGTCTAAATTTGATGAATCACGTGCTGATGCGAGGCGGCGGCGTGGTATTTTTCTCGCTTGAGATGCCGGCCGAGCAGATCATGCTGCGTATGCTAAGCGCCAAAACCTCGATCCCGCTGCAAAACATAATGACGGCCAAAATGGACGACGAGGAGTGGTCGCGCCTAAGCGACGCGTGCGAGGATATGTCTAGTCGCAAGCTTTTTGTCTACGACAGCGGCTACGTAAACATCCACCAGATCCGCACGCAGAT
This sequence comes from uncultured Campylobacter sp., assembly GCA_963517705.1. Classification (GTDB taxonomy): domain Bacteria; phylum Campylobacterota; class Campylobacteria; order Campylobacterales; family Campylobacteraceae; genus Campylobacter_A. Next base: position 17,346 of record CAUQHH010000019.1, on the reverse strand, counting down.
GCGCAAGCTCAAGTCCTCACACCCAGAGATCTCGCTGTGCGTCATCGACTACATCGGCCTCATGATGGCGACGTCAAATTTCTCCGATCGCCACCTGCAGATCGCTGAAATCTCGCGCGGACTAAAGCTGCTAGCACGCGAACTAAACATGCCTATCATCGCGCTTAGCCAGCTAAACCGCAGCCTAGAGTCCCGCGCCAACAAACGCCCGATGCTAAGCGACCTGCGCGAATCAGGCGCCATCGAGCAGGATGCCGATATGATACTTTTTGTCTACCGCGACGAGGTTTACCGCGAGCAGGAGGAGAAGGAGGCCGAGAAAAAGGCGCACGCCGAGGGCAAGGAATACGTGCGTAAATTCGTCCCCAACAAGATCGAAGAGGAGGCCGAAATCATCGTGGGCAAGAACCGAAACGGCCCTGTGGGCACGGTCGAAGTAATATTTCAAAAGGAATTTACGCGCTTTGTCGATAAGAGCTTTGGCGCCGCGCACGTGGCGGAGTTTAATCCAAACGCCTAAAATGCGCACTTTAAGCTTAAATTTTGCAAAAGCCGCAGCGAAAATCCATCTTTGAAAACGCGCGAGAGGTTTATACATTTTGCCTTGCGTGCGCGCTCGTTTTTGCGCTAAATTTGGGCTTTAGCTGCTATAAATTTTGCGAATTTAAAGCCCAAAACGGCGTTATCCTGCAAGCTAAAATTTTACAAAACTACGAAAAAACGAACGCAAAAGGTAAAATTTACCGCGTCTTGAAGCTAAAAACGAATGATTTTAGCTTTTACACGACGACTCGGGCGGATTTTGACGCTGGAGCGAACGAGCAAATTTTAATCGGCGCCGAAAACAAAAACGTCAAATTTAAAGAGTACCTAAGCGGCTCGTTTTATATGCCAAGTTACGGCGTAGCTGAGCTTAGGTACGCTGCGAGCGGGGAGCGGATTTACGATAGAATTTTTGAGTTTATCGCCGCGCAGCACGAAAGCGAAAAAATGACCGAGCTTTTTACGGCGCTATTTCTGGCTGCGCCCGTGGGCAAGGAGCTTAGGCAGGACGTAAATTTCTACGGCGTAGCGCACCTGATCGCGATTTCCGGTTATCATTTGGGACTGATTTTTGGCTTTTTGTATTTTATTATGCGCCCGGCGTATAGCTATTTTCAGGCGCGATATTTTCCGTATCGAAACGCCAAATTTGACCTCTCGGCGGCGATTTTTGCGGTTTTGTTTTGCTATCTTGCGCTGATTGGCTTCGTGCCGTCCTTTTTGCGGGCGTTTTTGATGAGCTTGCTGGCGCTATTTTTGCTCGCTAGAAACGTGCGCGTCGTGAGCTTTGAGCTGCTTTTTACGGTGATTTGCGCCGCCGTAGCGCTGATGCCGAGTCTGCTTTTTAGCGTGGGATTTTACTTTTCTTGCATGGGCGTGTTTTATATTTATCTGTATTTGCGGCACTTTGGCGGGCGATTTTCAAATTTAAGCAACGCTATTTTGTTAAATTTTTGGGTATTTTCGGCGATGATTTTGCCCGTGCTTTACTTTTTCCCGCTCGTGAGCGCCCAGCAGCTAGCCGTCTTGCCGCTCACGCCGCTTTTTAGCTTATTTTATCCGATTAGCGCGCTTTTGCATGCGTTTGGCGCGGGCGGCACGCTTGATGAGTATTTGCTAGAATTTCTCTCGTGGCGCGCAAAGGGGGTAAATTTGAGCGTGCCGTTTTGGCTGTTTTTGCTTTACAACGCGCTGAGTTTAGCGAGCGTCAAAAACAAAATTTTAGCCGCCGTTATCGTGCCGCTAAATTTACTCTGCTTTGCCGCGCTTTTCTAAGCTTCTTTGTCGCTTTCGCCCGCTTTTTCCAGATACGCGCACAGCTTCACGCCGTAAAGAAATATGATCCACGACACGTAAATCCACACGAAAAATAGCAGCACCACCGAAAACGAACCGTAGATGCTAAGATAGGTTTTGTTGTTTGCGGCGTAAAAGACGAATATATTTTTGCCCAGATACCAGATGAGCGAGGCTACAAATGAGCTAAAAAGCGCGTTTTTTAGGGCGATTTGGCGGTTTATCGAGATGAGATACGTCACGCAAAATATCGCCCAGATGATGAGGTACGGGAATATGCTGAGAAAATTTATCCACTTCGTGTAGGCGCTGGAGTTTAGCATATCCTGAAATAAATTTGAGAGATAAAAGCTAAGCCCAAGCCCCAAGGGAGCCAGCGTAATGAGCGTCCAATAAGCACTCAGCGAGTTCCAAAATTTGCGGCTGCTCGTGTGCATGATGCGGTTGATGACGTATTCGTAGTCGGCAAAAAACATAATCGAAGTAAAGATGATAGCGCCAAGGCCGAGGATGCCTAGGCTCGAGCTGTTTTGCAAAAAGGTCTCGATGTAGTTTGAGATTGCGTCTTGGTTTGAGGGTAGCAGCTGGGCAAATATAAATTCCTTAATCTTGGCGTAATAGACGCTAAAGCTAGGCATCTGCGTAAAGAGCGAAAGCGAGATGAGAAGCACGGGGATGATGGATAGCATCGTGTGAAAGCTCAGGCTTGATGCGTAGTGCAGTAGCTGCTTGTCCTTGATCTTTAGCATCGCCGTGAGCCAAATTTTAAGCGTTTGTTTTATCTTTTCAAATTTTTGCGGGTTCATTTTGGATCCTTAAATTTGAGGTATTTTACTTTAAAATTTTTGAAATTTCGGTTAGATAAAATTTTATTTATTTTGCGTTTTGCGATATGGCGGTCTTTATGATTATGGAGTTAAATTTGACTGCATTTTGGGTAATAACGGCGTCAAATTTAAAGCGGTCGGCGGTTTTAAATTTGGATTTATGGCGGCGAGGTTAAAATCAGTTAAATTCTGTGCGATAATTTTGTCAAATTTGAAGCAATGAGAGTTTACATTTAGCTTTGCGGTAAGGCTTCTTTTATTATTTTTTTTATCTCGGACAAGCTTTGTTCTTCGTCAGCCACGAGTTCACGCATTTTAAAACCGGCTTCAATGATGGCGTAGAGCTCGGGCTTAGTGGTTTTCCATCTTTGTAGCGTTCTAGTGGTTATCTTTAAAATTCTGGCTTTGTCTTGTTGGCTGTATTTCATAGCGCAAGTTTAGCTTTTATAAATTTAATAGCAAATTGCGACATATATTCGTAAATTTATAATAAATTTAGAAATAATGTCGTAAAATCTTATTCAAAATTATATATAAGGAGTAAAAATGTCCAATGTTGATGTTTTGCGGTTTACATCAGACGAGCTTACGGTCGAAAAATTAGATGAGCTTGTAAAAGCGAAGAAATCATTTTGGGTGGTTGCTGTGAAAGATATGAGTTATACTGTTAATAAAATTGAAGGATCTATAGAAAAACAGGGTATGAGTTGTAGGGTTTATACAGAAAATAGAAGTTCTTTGATGGCTGGTTTTGTACCAAACCCACTATTTGTTGCTACTTCTGTAGTGGCTGCAGCAACTGCTGTTGGTACAGCTGTTCATAATTTAGCTACTTATGATCCAGATTATGAAATAGGTAAAAATCCTATAAAATCTAAAATAACAGTTACTTTTAAAAAAGAGTAAAATTTAAATTAATAGGTTTAAATATTTTGCTTCGCTCTTTTTGTAGCTACTAGTATAAGTTGAAGTTTTTGCGACCAAGGCTAACCAAGCAAGTTGCCGCGGAAGCAAAAACGAAATTTATTTCTCAAAAAAAGCGCTAGCACATGAAAAATGCTCAAGAGACAACGCTTTTACAGCCCCATCTTAAACGGGTTTAGGATGTTATTCGGGTCAAACGCCTTTTTGATGCTTCTAAAAAGCTCCATCTCGGCGTCCGTAAAGGCAAGCGGCATAAACTCGGCCTTGCTGATGCCGATGCCGTGCTCGCCGCTAAGCGTGCCGCCAAGCTCCACCGCGATCTTAAAAATTTCCTCGATCGCCTTGTGTCCGCTCTCTACTTGCGCCGGATCTGCTTTGTCCACCACCATGACGTTGGTGTGTACGTTGCCATCCCCAGTGTGACCGAAACACGGTACCTGCACGCCGTATTTTTCAGCGACGCCACCGATACGCCCCAGCAGCTCTGGTAGCTTTGAGCGCGGCACGGTGATGTCCTCGTTTAGCTTTAAATTTCCATAGATATTTATAGCCTGCGAGCAGTTACGGCGGGCAAACCAGATGTCGTTTCGCTCGCCCTCGTATTTGGCGCGTCTAAATTCGCTAGCGCCGTTTTCTCTAAACACTCGCTCTATCGTGGCTAGATCCTGCTCCAGACCGTCTAAAACGTCGCCGTCCACGTCGGTGATGAGCAAGGCGCCCGCATCTTGCGGTAGGCCTTTGTTAAATTTAGTCTCGACCGCGCGTATGCAAAGAGCGTCCAAAAACTCCATAGCTACGGGCGTCACGCCTGCTGCCATCGTCTTATAAACGGCGTTCATCGCAGCGTTTACGCTAGGGAAAATTCCCATCGCCGTTTTTCTAAATTTAGGCTTTGCGATGAGTTTTAGCGTGATCTCGGTGATCACCGCTAGCGTGCCCTCGCTGGCGATGAGGATGCCTGCGATATTGTATCCTGCGACGTCTTTTATCGTGCGTTTGCCCGCGCGGATCACTTCGCCGTTAGGCAGCACCGCTCGTAGCGCCATGACGTAGTCTTTGGTGATGCCGTATTTTGCCGCGCGCATGCCGCCCGCGTTTTCGCTGACGTTGCCGCCTAGCGTCGAGTAGTCCTGGCTGGCGGGATCTGGCGGGTAGAAAAGGCCTAGCTTCTCTGCTTCGCGCTGTAAATTTATATTTATACAGCCCGGTTGCACGACTGCGACCATGTTTTGCATGTCGATTTCTAGGATTTTGTTCATGTGCTTTTCAAATGCAAGCACCACGCCGCCCTCGTGCGCTAGCGCCCCGCCCGTAAAGCCGCTACCAGCACCTCTGGGCACGATTTTGACTCCGTTTTCGTTGCAGTATTTTAAAATCTCGCTAACGTCTTTTTCATGGCGCGGGAAAAGCACGCCGTCGGGCAAATGGCGCTTTTTCGTCGCGTCGTAGCAGTAGGCGATCCTGTGCGCGTCGTCGAAGTAGGCGTTATCCGCGCCTAGTAAATTTATAAAAAATTTAGCGTGTTTATCAAGCATCATTTCTCTTTTAAAAGAGCTTTATAGTGGCGGTCAAAGTCGCTGATCTGCTCCGAGCCCCATTTCCAAAATACCGTATCGATGTCCTTGACGCGAGTATAAAAAGGCAGCTGGTAGTATTTGACCGCGCCGCTTTGGAAGCGTTTTAGCGGCTCGAAACTCTGGCAGTCGGCAAAAAGCGCTTCGTTATTCATAGCGATAAATATTAGCCCAGCAGCGCTTTGGTTGCACATTTTACGAAAATCGTCGCGGCTAGGGTTTGGCTTATACTCGTAGCTTAGATACGAGCCCACGATATCGGGGTGGATAAAGGTAATGTCTTTAAACGCATTCGTTACTTCGGCGTAAATTTCTTTATTCGGTACGACGATGAGCGAGCGGTTGTAGAGGTAGTTTAGGATGATCTCGTCGCCGCTTTTAGGCAAAATTCCCGGTATCGGTAGGGCTTTTTGCGCTAACGTGTCAAATACCTCGAATCGCACCTTCGCAAAGCCGCCGCTTTTTTGCGTGACTACGGCGCGAGCGATGATTGAGCTTTGAGAGCCTTCAAATTTATGCATCACGACGCCGCTACTGCCTATGACGATATCTGAGTTGTCTATGATCGTGCCTACGCCCTCATCCACGCTTATTAGCGGGGTTTTATACTCCCTCATCGAAAACTCGGCCGCAAAGCCAAGGCAAGCCGCCGCTAAAAATAAAAGAAATTTTTTCAAAATCTATCTCCTAAAAATGTAGAATTTTGCCGCTCATTATAGCTTAAAGCGCCTTAGTTTTGCAAAATGTAAGTAATTTTCGAGTAAAATACGACTTTTAAATCAAGGGATTTTATGAAGAAATTTTCATTAGCTTTACTGCTGGCGGTAAATTTATTCGCCGCCGCACCTATACAATCTACCGTCGAGGAGCTTAATTGGCCTAGCGGAGATACGTTTTTAACTTTTTTGGAGAAAAATTCCATCCCCCTTTCTCTTTATTACGATATGGATTCGGACGATAAGGAGTTTGTGAGCGAGATAACTGCAGGTATTCCGTATCAAATTTTAAGGGACGAAAGCGGCGGATTAAAACAAGTTCTCATCCCCATAAACGAAGAGCTTCAAGCGCAAATTTATAAAGACGAAGAGGGTAAATTTAAATTTCAGCTCTCATCGATTTCGTATCAGACTTATAGGCGCGTACTTAGTATGCCGATCGTCTCGAATCCTTCGCAAGATATACTAGAAGCTACGGGTAGTGCGGCGCTGGCGCATGGATTTTATCTAGCTATGAGGAGCGAAGTGGGCGCTAAAGAGTTTACGAAGCTAAAAAAAGGCGACAGGCTCGCGATGGAGTATACGCAAAAGATGAGACTGGGACGCACGTTCGGCGCTCCTGAGATATACTGGGCGACGATTGAAATCAGTGGCAAAAAATACACGGTTTATAAATACGAAAACAAATACTACGACAAAAGCGGTAAGAAAAACGATAAATTTTTGCTAACTAGGCCGATCGCAAATGCACGTATTACCTCGCCTTTTACGCCCAAGCGCTATCATCCGATACTAAAGCGTTACAAAGCGCATCTGGGCGTTGACTACGGCGCTCCTAAAGGCACTCCCATAAAGGCTGCGGGCGAGGGTACGGTTAAATTCGTCGGTACTAAAAGCGGCTACGGCAAGGTAGTAATACTAGGTCACACTAGCGGTTACGAGACGCTATATGCGCACACTAGCGGCTTTGCTAAAGGTATAAAAAGCGGCGTTAAGGTCAAACAAGGTCAGCTCATCGCATATGTAGGAAACACGGGCATGAGTACGGGTTCGCACCTGCATTTCGGCGTTTATAAAAACGGTAACGCTATAAATCCGGAGACCGAGATAAAGGTAGCTAAAAGCGTATTTGCCTTAAATGAAAGCGCTAAATTTCAAAAATATATAAAACAGTTTGAAAACAAGATAAAAGAGTATGCCAACAAGGATGAAATCCCTGAAAAAGAGCAGAAATTCGATGCGGCGATGGACTGGGAGCATCCTATAACCGAGCCAAAAACAGACGTAAATTTGACGATGGCGGATACAAATTCTACCTTTTCTAGCGGAGATTTAAATTTAACTACGGAGACGAAAAGGGCAGAGGAAAATTTAACTAACATCGGCTCTTTAAAAACCGATATAAATTTGACAAAAGAGACAAATGGTGACAACAAGGAAGACAATGCGACCAAAACCGAAGCAAATTTGACGAGCGAGCTTGCAAGCGGCAGCGACGATGTAAATTTGACGGACTCAAATTTAACCAAATCAGAGTCAAATTTGACCGTGCAGCCTAAAGCCGAAAGCAACTCCTCTGTGATCAAAACAGACGCAAACGAAACGGCAAATTTAGCCGCGGCAAAATCTGCAAAACCAGAGTCAAATTTAACCTCCGCAAAAGCCGCAAGCAAGGCGACAAGCAAAGCCGAGCCAAAAAAATCAAGCAAAGAGGCGAAAAAGTCAGAGTCAAATTCGTCCGCTAAAAATAAAGACAAACCAAAACAGACGGATAAGAAAAAGGATAAAACAAATAAAGAAACCAAAACCGAGTCCAAAAAGAAAAAGGACGTAAACGCCAGCAAAGATAAGTCTAAAAAACAAAAAGACGCCGCCGACAAAAAGACCAAATCAAAAGATAAAACCGCCGAGTCAAGCGACAAAAAGAAGTAAATGATGGAAGAAAACGAGCAATTAAACGAAGCCAAAGAGCTGCTAGACTCGCACCTAAACGAGACGATCGATAAGGAGCTAAGCCCCGCCGACCTCGCCCAGCACCTAAAAACGCTTAAAAAGCACGATGAGGAGCTCTTTGGCGAATATCTCGAAAAGCTCGACCCCGAGATCCTGGGCGACGTAGCGATGGAGATGCCCGATCACATGTTAAAGGACGTGATCGAGCAGATACCAAGCGACAAGATCATCGAGGCGATCGAGGAGCTAGAGAGCGACGACGCCGCCGAGCTTTTGGAGTATATCGAGGAGATCGATGAACAAAAGGCTAAGGAGCTCTTCGACGGCCTTGATAAGGACGATCAGGAGGAGATTTTACGTATCCGCAGCTACGACGAGGGCGAGGCGGGCGCGTTTATGCAGACGGAGCTTTTTAGTGCGCATATCGACGAGCAGCTAAAAACGGCGGTCGAACGGCTAAGGCGCGAGAAAGAAGAGGGCAAACTAGAAAACGTCTCGCAGCTTTTTATCACCGATAAAAAGGGCGTTTTGCTCCATGCGGTGCCGCTTGAGGATCTGATACTATTTGACTTTAACCAAACCTTAAGAGAGATCATCGCAAAGAGCGAAGAGGATAAGTATAAGCCCAACGTAGCCGTAGATAACGAGCCTATCGAGACGGTCGTAGAAACGGTCGAAAACTACGATATGAACTCGATCGCAGTCGTAGATAGCAAGGGCTATTTGCTAGGTCGTATCACCACCGACGATATCCACGACTTTATAAAAGAAAGCGCCACGGAGCAAATTTATAACCTAGCCGGCGTCGACGACGAGGCTGAGGAAGAGGATACGAGCCTGGTTAAAGCAACCCGTGCGCGCGCCGTTTGGCTGCTTATAAATTTATTTACCGCGCTTATTAGCTCATCGATTATAGGGCTTTTTGACGAGACGATAGCCAGCTACGTAGCGCTCGCGGTGCTGATGCCTATCGTGGCGTCCATGGGCGGAAACACGGGTACGCAGGCGCTTACGGTTACGGTGCGCCGACTAACCCTAGGAGAGATCGAGTTTAAAAACGCCGCAAACGCGCTAAAACGCGAGGTCGGCATCGCGCTTATAAACGGACTAACCTTTGCGTTTTTGATGGGCGTTATCGCTGCGCTGTGGTTTAACCGCCCGATGCTTGGCGTAGTTATCGGCGCTTCGATGCTGATAAATTTGTTTTTCGCGGGATTTTTCGGTACTTTGATACCGCTAAGCTTAAAGAAATTTGACATCGATCCTGCCGTCGGCTCTGCCGTACTGCTTACCACCGTTACCGATACGGTCGGCTTTTTTAGCTTTTTAGGACTGGCAAAATGGATACTTCTGTAAAAAATATTAAAATAGAAAATTTAACCTCCCCGCGCTACGTAAAGCCGTATCAAATTTCGTTTGATCTGTGTGAAAAGTCCGTCAGATGGGAGTGTATCAAGGCTCACGACAGCGTCTCGGTGCTGCTTTATCACGAGGACAAAGACGCGTTTTTGCTAGTTAAGCAGTTTCGCCCCGCCGTTTGGTTTAACCTGCAAGAAGGACGCGAGCTAAATTTGACGCAAAAGGGAGACGAGGGCTACACCTACGAGCTTTGCGCGGGTCTGATGGATAAAGGCAAGAGCGAGGAGCAGACCATCATCGAGGAGATCGCCGAGGAGACGGGATTTGCCGTGAGTAAAGTAGAGCGCATAACATCCACTCGCGGCGCGCTGGGTTTTGGCGGAGCGAAGCAGACGATGTTTTTTGCCGTGATAAACGATTCGATGAAGATCGGCGAGGGCGGCGGCATAGACGGCGAAAATATCGAGCCGGTTTATGTTCCGCTTGAGCGGGCGCGGGAGTTTATGTTCGACGAAACCAAAACCAAGGCCACGGGGCTAATGTTTGCTTTTATGTGGTTTTTCGATAGAATGGGCAGATAGTTTGCGTCAAATTTTAGATTTCGCGAAAAATAATCAAATTTAAGGAAAACAAATGCTAAAGAAAATCGTTTGCGCCGCTTTTTTGGTGTCCGCGGCTTTTGCCGCCGTGCCTGCTTTTGAGGAGGCGAGCGCGGAGCTAGCTCAAAACAACTACGACAACGCCTTAAAGCTCTTTGAAAAGTCTTGCTACGAGGAGAAAAATATCGCAGGCTGCTATGCCGCGGGTTTTATAAACATTAACGCCTATTCGCAAAACTCTAGCGAGGCAAAAGGCTTCGAGCAGTTTTCAAAAGCTTGCGATGCTGGCGATATGGACGGTTGCAAATCTCTGGGCGACATCTACGAAAACGGACAGGCCGGACAAGAAACCGACTATAAAAAGGCGATGAAATTTCACGAAAAAGCTTGCGAGGGCAAAGTGGGCGCCGCATGCGCGAGAGTGGCCGGATACTACGACTACAACAGCGGGGGCACCGAGCAAAATTTAGCCAAAGCGTCTAAATTTTACGAAACCGCGTGCAAGTACGAGGACGCGAGCGGCTGCCACGCGCTAGCTGATATGTACGAAAGGGGCGAGGGCGTAAAAAAAGACGAGACGAAGGCGATGGATTTTTACGGGTTAGCTTGCGACTACGGCTCTAGGGGAGCTTGCGCCGATTTTAGAAAACTTTATAAAAACAAAAAATAAGGAGCCGCTATGTTTAAGAAAATTTATCTCGTTTTGATTTTAGCCGGATTGGCGGCCGCGCAGACGAATTTTGAAATCGCTACTAAAAAATACCTACAAGATATGGGCGATAAAAACGTGCCCAAACTCTACGAAAAGTCTTGCCGCGAGGATAAAAACGCCGTAGGTTGCTACATAGCCGCTCAGCTAAAAGCATATCAAACATACGACCTAAAAGACGATGACGAGTATGCGCGAATAAACGGCGAAGTTTTTGAGCTTTATAAAAGTGCTTGCGATCTTGGCTACGCTAAAGCTTGCTCGGCGGCGGGCGATTTTTACGACTCTACGCCGTCAAACGGCGATCCTGTCGTAGAGCAGGACGATACGGAAAAATCAGCTGAATTTTACGAAAAAGCATGCGAGAGCAAAGACGGTGAAGCTTGCCTAAAGATAGCTAAACAGCACGATAGCGCCTCAAAATTCGCCGATGCGCTAAAATACTATAAACTAGCCTGCGAAGCGAGAGAGGCCGAGGGCTGCTACAACGCGGCCGATATCTACGAGTCAGGCGACGGAACGCCTAAAAATAGCGTCGAAGCGGCTAAATATTACGGCCTTGCTTGTGAAAACGGTCTTGGTCGCGGCTGCGCCAAATCTAAAAAATTTAGCAAATAGGAGGATGCGTTGAGAAAGATTATTTTAGCGGCGATCTTAGCGGCGGCGGCTTTTGGCGGGAACTTTGAACAAGCCACGAAAATTTATCTAAAAAAATCGGACTTCGAAAACGGCGCGCGACTGTTTGAAAAATCTTGCAACGACGATAAAAATGCCGCCGGTTGCTATATGGCGGCGTTTTTGGGCGAGCAGGGGCTCTCATACAACGACGATGACGGCGGCGAAAAGACCTTTGCGCTATATAAAAAGGCGTGCGATATGGGCGACATGGACGGCTGCACGGCCGTAGCCGCGGTGTACGAGGGCACCATACTGTGGCAAATCTCTCAGATAGACTACGAAAAGGCGGCGGCGCTTTATGAAAAGGCCTGCGAGGGCGGAGTCGGCGAGGCGTGCTATAGGGCGGCCGCTCATCACAGCGGCGAATACGGCGGCACAAAAGACCCGCAAAAAGCTCGCAAATACTACGAACTAGCTTGCGACTACAAAGACGCGCAGGGCTGCTATATGCTCGCGCAAGGATACGAAAAGGCCGCGCAAGACGACAAGGACGTGAAAAAGGCGATGGATATTTACGGAACCGCTTGCGACTACGGATATACGGAAGGCTGCGTTAAATTTAGAGAACTCGTTAAAAAGGCGAAGTAAGATTTTGCGCCTCGCTAGATTTTAATTATCTGGCGGGGGCGTAAATGCAGCGAATGAGCTCTGTTCGCTATTGTTTTTGATTCATGGGTGGGCGTTGATTTGGCTTTGAGCTTTGCGCAGCGTCCGCTTATAAAACTTCTATCATTTAAAATTACTATTTTGGCTTTGCTTGGGTGTCTTTTTAAGCGTATCGCTTATCTGCTGCCAAAATATTTCCTTGAGTATGTCTTGGTTAAATTTGTCGCCGTCTCGCTCGGTAAGATCAAATTTGATACAATTAAACGCCGAGCAGTTTAAATTTAACGGCGAAATAGCGTGTCAAATTTGACGCTAAGCTAAATTTGCAGCCTCTAAATCCAAGCCGCAAATTTGAGTAGCAAAGTCCAAATTTGGCGACCGCAAAGCGGCTTTCAAATTTACCGCCCGGCAAATCGTAAATTTGACCGCAGAGCCGAGCGGTCAAATTTGGCTGAGTAGCCCAAATTTGACGCGCCGAGCAAACGGGTTCTGGCTTTAAATTTGCGAACTTATTTTACTCAAATTCGGCGTCAAATTTAACACCGCGCTTAGCTCAAATTTACCTAAAACAGCCCCTTAATAAGCCCTTTTATAGCATCTTTTTTTGCGTCTTTTTTCGCATCGCCCGTAGTGCCGTTTTCGTCGTCCTTGCCGAATTTCTTATCCAAAAATCTATCCAGCTCTTTGACCGCCTTGCCCTTTAGATAGTCCGAGCCAATCGTGTATTTCGGGTTGTCGCTAGTGCCAGTGACCGTGATGTCGATGTCGGTTTTTTCGTAGTTCATCTTGATCGGCACGTTTACGGCCTTGGTTGCCATGTCGTATTTGCCGCCGGTTACCGAGACGTGGCTTCTAGTCGCGTTCATGTCGGCGTTAAAGTCGATGAGGTTTTTGTTTATCGTGCCTTTTATTTTGCTGTTTTTATAGATTTCGCTTGTGATGTCGCGTCCCGTGAAGGTTCTTACCTGCTCGGTAAAATCGGTTTTTACGAGCCTGCCTTCGTCTACGATGACGTCAAATTTGCCTTTTTGCGAGACGAGATTATAGTCCATCGTCATGTTGCCAGTGCCGTCATAGACGTGCGAGAGACCCAAAAAGTCGGTGAGGCCTTTGGCGGTAAAGCTTTTTAAATTTGCGTTTAGGATATCGTCTTTTAAGACCGCCTTAAGATCGCCGTTAAAGAGCCGCGAATTTACGTTCGCGCTTAGCTTTTCGCCCGTTTTCGTCGCATCGCCGATAACTAGCAAAGGCCCGTAAAGAGGTCGTCCGACCAAAAACTCGATCTCTTTTAGCTCTCTTATGCCAAGCTCAAAGTCCGCCTTAGCCGAGCCGCTTTCAAGCTCGTAGTCGCCTTTTAGATTTTTTAGCGCTATTAGGTTTTTGTTTGCGTTTGAGACGAGATTTGCTACCGCGTCAAATTTAGCCTTGCCGCCGTTTATAGCGACGTCCGCGTTTGCGTCAAATTTGGTGCCGTTTGGGAAGCGCTTATCTAGTTCTTTTGCTACGACGGCGCTATTTACTATTCCGTTTTTTACGTTAAATTTAGCCGTACCGCTGAGATTTTTCGGATCAAGTCCGCTTAGATTGACGGATCCGTCGATCACGGCGTCGGCGTAGTTTGGCAGCGCAGCCAGCGTAAATGCGTCCTTGAGCGAAAGCGCGCTTAAATTTGCCGTGAGTTTTTCGTTTTTGAGGATCGCATCTATCTTGCCGCCTAGCGCGTTTGCGTTTAGATCTAGCTCGCTAAGCGCGCCCTTTGCGAGTTTTGCCGCGCCTTTAACGTCCACTTTGCCCGATAGCTTTTTGCCGATAAGCTCTTCAAATTCGCCCAGATCATCGATGCCCGCGTCAAATTTGACGTCCGCATTTTTGTCGTCCAGTCCGTAAACGCCGCTTAGGCTCTTTAGTTTTAGAAGCTCGGAGTTTAGCGAGGCGTTAAATTTGGCTTTCGAGCTTGCTACATCGGCGTTTGCGTTTAGTTCAAAGGCTAAAGGTTTGCTCAAATTTATCTCCTTTGCGACCTGTTTTAGCTCGGTCGGATTTAGCCGCGCGTTTTTGGTGGCAAGCTTAACAGAACCGGAGATATTTTGCGTGTTATGCACGTCGTTTAGTACTGCTTTGCCGCTGATCGTTCCGCCGACAAATGCCGGGAAAGCTGCGATTTTAACGAGTTCGTCAAGCTTTAGCGAGCTGATTTTGGCTATGAGTTTGCCGCCGTTTAGCACCGCATCGACGTTACCGCCAAATCCCTCGATCTTAACGTCGAAGTTTTTTAGCTCGCCGGCGGTGGCTATGACGTTGCCGTTTGCTTTAAACGCGCCGCTAAGCTTTTGCCCAACGACGGGCTCAAATTTGGCCAGATCGTCCACGATGAGTTTCATGTCGCTGCTTAGGGTGTTTGAGTTTGGATCGTAGATCGTCTTGTCGCTACCGATCGTGGCTAGCGGTGTGATTACCGCGCTTTTGGCGTTTACGATGCCGTCTTTTACGTCTGCTACGATTTTGCCGTTTGCGGCGAAATTTGACGGCAACGTGACGTTAAAATCTTTTGCGATTAGCGCGTTATCGGTTTTTACGTCAATGATATCTATGTTTGCGGTGCCGTTTGGTTTGCCGCCGCTTTCTACGATATTTGCGACGGCAGAGATTTTACCGCGCGCGTAGATAGGCTGGCCGGCTAGCGCCAGGGCTTTTTCGACCTGTAAATTTTTAGCGTCGAGCTTTAGAGAAAGCGGCTTGTAGTCTTTTAAATTTGCGTCGAAACTGACGTTTGAGCCAAGCATCTGCCCAACTCCGCTAGCGGTAAAATCGCTAAATTTGCCCTTTGCGATGCCCGAGATTTTCATGGTTTCGTTTAGCTTGACGCCCAGGCTTTTTAGGTCGCTAACGGCGACGTCGTATTTTAGATCGAGGCTTTGCGAGAAAATCGAAAGCCCGCCGTTTACGTTAGCTACGATCTCGCCGTTTACGTTAGCTACGATATCTACGCTCGTCGGACGGATCTGAAATTTGTCAAATTTGACGTCAAATCCGCTTTTTTCTTTAATCAAATTTTGGGCATACGGCTTAACCAAACCGTTGCCAAAATCCGTAAAGGCCGCAACGTAAGCCACGATAAGCAAAGCAAAAACCAGTCCGAGCAGGGCGCCTAAAATTTTCATCGTCTATCCTTTTAGATTTAGTTTAATTTTATTATGAAACTTGAGCCGATTATACTAAGACTTGTTAAGAATTTTAGCTAAATTATTGACAAATTCTAAAAATTTGACTATAATTTCATCACTCAAAACAAAAGAGTGCTAAAAAGTAAAATTAAACCATAAAGGATGAATCATGAATTTTCAACCGTTAGGCAAACGAGTCTTAGTCGAGCGTCTTGAGGACGTCAAAACGACCGCTTCGGGCATCATTATACCCGATAATGCAAAAGAAAAACCTTTAAGCGGCAAGGTTTTGGCGGTATCAAGCGAGGTAGAAGGCGTGAGCGTGGGCGATAGCGTGGTTTTCGCAAAATACGGCGGCACCGAGGTCGTGCTTGATGGTAAAACATATTTGGTTCTAAAAATCGAAGATGTTTTAGGCGTTTTAAAATAATCTAAATTTAAAGGAAAAAAGATGGCAAAAGAGATATTTTTTTCAGACGAGGCTAGAAATAGACTATACGAAGGCGTTAGAAAACTAAACGACGCGGTAAAAGTAACGATGGGGCCTCGCGGCAGAAACGTACTAGTGCAAAAGAGCTTCGGCGCTCCTGCGATCACCAAAGACGGCGTGAGCGTAGCTAAAGAGGTCGAGCTAAAAGACGCTCTAGAAAACATGGGCGCAGGCCTAGTAAAAGAGGTCGCTAGCAAAACAAACGACGAGGCGGGCGACGGTACGACTACGGCTACGGTTTTGGCGCACTCTATCTTTAAAGAGGGTTTAAGAAACATCACCGCAGGTGCAAATCCGGTCGAGGTAAAACGCGGTATGGATAAAGAGGCCGCAGCTATAATTGCCGAGCTAAAAAACCTATCGCGCAAGGTAACCGATAAAAAAGAGATTGCGCAAGTAGCGACTATCTCGGCAAATTCTGACTCTGCTATCGGCGGACTGATCGCTGACGCGATGGAAAAAGTCGGCAAAGACGGCGTCATTACCGTCGAGGAAGCAAAATCTATCCACGACGAGCTAAACGTGGTCGAGGGTATGCAGTTTGACCGCGGATATCTAAGCCCGTACTTCATCACAAACGCCGAAAAGATGCAGGTCGAGCTGAGCAATCCGTTTATCTTGCTATTTGACAAGAAGATTACAAATTTAAAAGACCTACTACCTGTGCTCGAGCAGATCCAAAAAACAGGTAAACCGCTGCTAATCATCGCTGAAGATATCGAGGGCGAGGCGCTTGCGACGCTTGTAGTAAACAAGCTTCGCGGCGTGCTAAACATCTCTGCGGTTAAGGCTCCGGGTTTTGGCGACCGCAGAAAAGCGATGCTTGAGGATATTGCGATATTAACGGGCGGCGAAGTAGTGAGCGAAGAGCTAGGCAGAACGCTAGAAAGCGCGACTCTAAGCGATCTAGGTCAAGCTTCAAGCGTCATCATCGACAAGGACAATACGACTATCGTAAACGGCGCAGGCGAGAAATCGGCAATCGACGCTAGAATCATCCAGATAAAAGCTCAGATCGCAGAAACTACTAGCGACTACGACAAAGAAAAACTACAAGAGCGCCTAGCTAAGCTAAGCGGCGGCGTAGCGGTTATCAAGGTTGGCGCTGCTACCGAGACTGAGATGAAAGAGAAAAAAGACCGCGTGGATGATGCTCTAAGCGCGACTAAAGCGGCTGTAGAAGAGGGTATAGTAATCGGCGGCGGCGCTGCGTTTATCAAAGCGAGCGCAAAAGTAGATCTACAACTAAGCGGCGACGAAGCTATAGGCGCTGATATCGTAAGACGCGCGCTAACCGCTCCGCTGCGCCAAATCGCTGAAAACGCGGGCTTTGACGCGGGCGTAGTAGCAAACTCCGTAAGCGTAAGCAAAGACGATAACTACGGCTTTAACGCGGCTACGGGCGAGTATGTAGATATGTTTAAAGCCGGTATCATCGACCCGGTCAAGGTTGAGCGCGTGGCTCTTCAAAACGCGGTTAGCGTGGCGAGCCTGCTTCTAACTACGGAAGCTACTATAAGCGAGCTAAAAGAGGATAAACCGATGCCTGCGATGCCTGATATGAGCGGAATGGGCGGTATGGGCGGAATGATGTAATACGCCTTTATCTGCGGAGAGCTTTGGCTTTCCGCAGGTTTTTCTTTAAATTTCCTTGCAAATTGTACAAGGAAAATCCACAAAACTATCCTTTCTAATAATTAAAAAATATCCTTGAATTCTATAGTGATTAAAATTTACAAACTTTGATATGTGAGCTTAAATTTGGCGGTTCATTTATTGTATTTTTCGGATCAAATTTGCTTTAATAATAAGCAAGCGTAAAATTTTAGTCGTATTTAAAATATCGCAACGGTGGGCTGTGCGGGTGGTAAATTTACCTAATGCTTTAAATTTTAAAATGTATAGAAT
>CAUQHH010000018.1:0-19659 GCA_963517705.1 uncultured Campylobacter sp. | reverse complement strand
ACTAGCTTTGCATTTTGTAGGATTTTGTCTGCCTCTTCGAGCAGCTTTTTGCCCTCTTTGTGCAGCTTGACGCTTTGTTCTAGGCTCAAATTTTCATCGCCGAGCTGTTTTAAAATTTCATTTGCTTTGGCGAGTTTGCTCTCAAAATCCTCGCTTAAATTTTCACTCATCTAAAACCTTCTTTATGATTTTTTCAAATTTATCTACTTCGACCAAAAACGCGTCGTGGCCATAGTCGCTGTCTATCTCGTGGTAGTCGCACGCCTTGCCGATACCCTGCAGCGTCTCGTGCATCTCGCGCATGCAGCTTGGCGGAAACAGCATGTCGCCGCTAAATGCGACCAGCGTAACCTTTGCGCACATAGGCAAAAGAGCGTGCGCGAGGTCGTCGTAGTGGCGCGTGCAGTCAAAGATATTCATCATCTTTACGATGTAAAGGTAGCTCAGCGGGTCAAAGCGCTTAGGAAAGCCGTGGCCGTTGTACTCCATATAGCGATCGACCTGAAACCGCCCCGTAAGCTCGTAAAGGCCGTCGGTTTCGACGTAGTTGCGGCCGAATTTGGAGTCCATGGAGCTAGGCGAGAGAAAGCTGATGTGCCCCGCCATACGCCCTAGCGCCATGCCGGTTAGTCCCTGCGCGGCGATGTCGTTTTCGTCGTATTGCCCGTCTTTAAAACCCGGATCGCGCAGGATGCCCTCAATCGCGATTTTGTTAAACGCGATCGCCCAGGCTTTACTCTGATAAGTGCTGGCTAGGATGATGACGTTTTTGGCGAAATTTGGAAACTCGATCGCAAAACAAAGCGCCTGCATACCGCCTAGGCTACCGCCCACGACCGCATGCGCGCGCTCTATGCCTAAGTGCTCAAAAAGCCTCATCTGAGCCTTTACGACGTCGCTGATGGTTAGCACCGGAAAGCGCAAACGATACTGCTTGCCCGTGCTTTTTTCGATACTTAAGGGATTTGTCGAGCCGAAATTTGAGCCGAGGATATTTACGCAGATTACGAAAAATTTGTTCGTATCTATGCCTTTGCCTTCGCCCACTAGCGCGTCCCACCACCCAAATTTCTGCTCGTTTTCGTATCTGCCTGCGGCGTGGTGGCTGCCCGTTAGCGCGTGGCAGACGACTATAACGTTGCTTTTATCTTGGTTTAACTCGCCGTATGTTTCGTAAGCAAGCTCAAATTCGGGTAAAATTCGGCCGCTCTCTAGATAGAGCGGCTCGTCAAATTTTACTTTGCCGGTTTTTAAATTTAGCACTAATTGACTTTGTAGTTAGGGGCTTCTTGCGTGATGACGACGTCGTGGACGTGGCTCTCTTTTAATCCAGCACTCGTTATCTCGACGAACTGGGCTTTTTCCTGAAGGGTTTTGATATCTTTTGAGCCCATATAGCCCATCGCGCTTCGTAGGCCGCCCACTAGCTGGTGCACGACCTCTTTTATACTGCCGGCAAACGGCACGCGGCCCTCGATACCCTCAGGCACGAGTTTATCTTGCGCGGTGCCTTCTTGGAAATATCTATCGCTGCTGCCTTTCGTCATCGCGCCGATGCTGCCCATACCGCGGTAGACTTTGTACTGGCGTCCTTGGAATGTTATCACCTCGCCCGGAGTCTCCTCGCAGCCAGCTAGCAAGCTACCTGCCATCACGCAGCTAGCGCCTGCGGCTAGGGCTTTAGCCACGTCGCCCGAGTACTTTAGCCCGCCGTCTGCGATGACCGGGATGCCGTATTTCGCAGCCTCGGCCGAGCAGCTATCGACGGCGAAAATTTGAGGTACGCCAACGCCGGCTACCACGCGAGTGGTGCAGATTGATCCCGGTCCTATGCCTACCTTGATGCCGTCTGCGCCTGCTTCCGCTAGGTCTTTGACGGCAGCCGGGTTTGCGATATTTCCGGCGACGACGTCCACTTTTAGCTCGGCTTTAACCTGTCTTAGCGTGTCTAGTACGCCTTTGGAGTGGCCGTGGGCGGAGTCTATTACGATTACGTCGACGCCGGCTTCAGCTAGGGCTTTTGCTCTATCCATTTGCCCCACGCCTATGGCTGCCGCTACGCGGAGTCTGCCGTATGCGTCTTTGTTTGCATTTGGATACTCTTTGCGTTTTTTTAGATCTTTTATGGTTATGAGGCCCTCTAAATGGCCGTCTTTATCGACGATAGGTAGCTTTTCTACGCGGTTTTGAGAGAAAATTTTCTCCGCGTCGTCTAGCGTGCAACCCTTTGGAGCGGTGATTAGCGGAGCTTTGGTCATCCTATCTTTTACGAGGACGCTTCTGTCGTTTTCAAATCTCAAATCGCGGTTGGTTATGATTCCTATTAGTTTATTTTCCTCGTCTACGACGGGAACGCCTGAGATATGCAGATCCGCCATCATATCAAGCGCCGAGCCTACGCTGGCGTTTGGCGAGATGGAGATAGGATCGATGATCACGCCGCTTTCGCTTTTTTTCACGCGGCGGACCTCTTTGACCTGGCTTTGTATGTCCATATTTTTATGTATGACGCCGATACCGCCCAGACGCGCCATCATGATCGCCGCACGGTGCTCGGTGACGGTGTCCATCGCAGCCGATACGATCGGGATGTTTAGCTCCACGTTTCTGCTAAAGCGCGTTTTTATATCGACTTGTTTAGGCAAAATTTCGGAGTACTGCGGGACGAGCAAAACGTCGTCAAAGGTGAGAGCCTTCGTAACTATCTTCATGCGTTTATCCTTTTATAGAGTTTTCTAAACTGAGCGCGCCTTCTAGCAGCGTTTTTTCGTCCCACGCCTTTGCGATGAGCTGAGCCGAGACGTTTAGGCCGTCCGCGTCCTTAGCTACCGGAACCGAGATGGCGGGTAAGCCGGCTAAATTTACGCTGATCGTGTAAATATCCGATAAATATGCTTCTAGCGGGTCTTTTAGATCGCCGAATTTATATGCCGTGCGAGGGGCGACGGGCATAAAAATAAGGTCGCATTCGCTCAAAATCCGCTCGTATTTAGCTTTAGCGTAGGCTCGAGCTTTTTGCGCTTTGATGTAATACGCGTCGTAGTAGCCGCTGCTAAGCACGAAAGTACCCAGCAAGATTCGTCTTTTTACCTCTTCGCCAAACCCCTCCGAGCGCGAATTTACGTAAAGTTCTTTTAGATTTTTAGCTTCTGCCCTGCGTCCGTATCTCACTCCGTCGTAGCGGCTGAGATTTGCGCTGGCTTCGGCGGTGGCGATGATGTAGTAGGTTGCGATATCGCATTTTGAGTTTTCTAAATTTTTATAGATTATTTTATGGCCTGCGGATTTTAAAATATCGACCGCTTTTAAAAGCGCTTTTTTAGTCTCTTCCGAGGCTTCGTTTATGTAGTTTTCGATGACGCAGATTGTTAGTTTTTTATCCGCGTTTAGCTTATCTGCGACGCTTTCAAATTTTATATCCGCGCTCGTGCTGTCTTTGTCGTCGTGTCCTGCGATGATGTCGTATAGGATCGCGGCGTCCTCGACGTTTTGCGTTATCGGTCCGATCTGATCTAGCGAGCTAGAGTAAGCGCCAAGACCGTAGCGGCTAACGCGCCCGTAGGTGGGCTTTAGTCCAACGCATCCGCAAAATGCCGCAGGCTGGCGTATCGAGCCGCCCGTATCGCTGCCGAGGGCAGCAACTGCTAGCCCTGCGCCGACCGCGGCAGCCGAGCCGCCCGAGCTACCGCCCGCCACTCTTTCGCGGTTTAGAGGATTTAGCGTTTTGCCGTAATAGCTGTTTTCGGTCGTATTTCCCATGGCGAATTCGTCCATATTTGTACGGCCAAAAGGCGCCAACCCCGCTGCTAGCAGCTTTTCTATAACCGTCGCGTTATAAGGCGCGATGTAGCCTTGTAAAATTTTAGACGCGCTCGTTACACTCCAGCCTTTTACCTGGATGTTGTCTTTTATAGCGATCGGTACGCCAGCACCCAGTTTATCAAGCGGCAAATTTGCCAGTTGCTCGACGTAGGCGCCAAGCTCTCTATCTGCGAAAATTTTCTTTTCCAGCTCGTTTCTAAGCTCGGCTATCTCGCTGGCGCTTAGCTTTAGAGCTTCTTTTAAAGTTATCATTTCTTATCCTTAAATTTTATTACCGCTACGATACCTGCGGCTGTGACCGCGAGGATGGCCGCGATAGTCGCCGCGACGAACCAAGCGGAGATGGGCTCAGACATTTTTTAGTACCTTTTCGCATCTCGGGCATGTTTCGCCGTCGTGCTTAGCGGTAAATTTCCAACATCTCGGGCACTTGTGACGCGTCGATAAAACGAGTTTAAATTTATCGTTTCCGACGTCAAATTCGGCTAGACTGTCGCTGCCGTCTAGGCTCTGGACGTCACTAACCATATACCAGTCGCTTATCTCGTTTATATCTTCGCTCAGGATCAAATTTGAGCTGGTTTGTAGCACGAGCTCGAGGGTTGATTTTATCTTTTTGTCTTTTTTAAGTACATCGATTAGCTCAAAAAACTTCTCGCGGCTAGCGACTAGCAGCTCGTCGTCTACATTAAACTCAAACTCTAGTGGCGCATACTCTAGATCAAAGGCGTCGGTTGCGCCGTTTTTTATGATCTTAGGCGCATAGTCCATCGCCTCATCCACGGTGTAGGTTAGCGTCGGAGCGATGAGCGGTAGGAGCGCTCTAGTGATTAGCGCCATCGCGCTTTGAGCCGAGCGGCGCGTATCGCTGTCTTTAGAGTCGCAGTATAGGCGGTCTTTGCAGATATCAAGATATATGCCACTTAAATCCGCGCTTAGGAAGTTCATCAGCAGGCTAAAGCCCTTTGAAAAGTCGTAGTTTCTAAACGCCGCTTCGGCCTCGTCGAATGCCTTTTTCGCGCGGCTTAGTATCCAGCGGTCTAGGATGTTGAAATTTGACGTTTCAATATCTTCTAGATCGTTTACGTTAGCTAGTAGAAATCTTATCGTATTGCGTATTTTTCGGTACTGCTCGCTTACTTGTTTTAGGATATTTTCGCTGATTTTTAGGTCGCTAGAGTAGTCGCTAAGCGCAACCCAAAGGCGTAAAATTTCCACGCCATAGGTTTTAGCCACGTCTGCGGGAGCTACGACGTTACCCTTGCTTTTACTCATCTTTTGACCGTTTTCATCGACGGTAAATCCATGCGTGAGTACGCTTCTATACGGCGCTCTTCCTTGCGCGGCGCAGCTTAGCAGTAGCGAGCTTTGGAACCAACCTCTGTGCTGATCGCTGCCCTCTAGATACATATCGGACGGATAGCTGCCCGCATCGTAGTCGCCGCTTTTTAGCACCGCAGCCCACGTCGAGCCGCTGTCAAACCAGACGTCTAGGATGTCCATAACTTTTTCTAAATTTTGCGGGTCATATTTGCAGTTTGCCGGCAGGAGATCCTTTATCTCGCTGTCCCACCACGCGTCAGCGCCTTTTTGTTCAAATATCGCCGCGACATTATCTAAAATTTCATCGTCAAATATCGGCTCTTTAGTATCCTTATGCCTAAAAAACGCTATCGGCACGCCCCAGTCGCGTTGGCGCGAGATACACCAGTCGGGACGATTTTCTATCATCGAGCCTATTCTTTTTACGCCGCTTGCAGGGTAAAATTTGACATTTTCAAGCTCTTTTAGCGCGACTTCTCGTAGCGTTTTGCCCTCGATTTTCGGCTCATCCATGGCTATAAACCACTGCTTGGTAGCGCGGTAGATAACAGGCTTATGCGTTCTCCAGCAAAATGGATACGAGTGGACGAATTTACTAACTTTTAGCAAATTTGAGCCTAGAAGCTCTAAAATTTTCTCGTTTGCTTTAAAGATATGCATGCCGATTAGTTCGTCCGCTACGCCGTCTGGAAATAACTTTTTGGCCTTTAGCGTCTCGTCGTACAGACCGCCTTCATCGACGGGCATGATGACTTCGATGCCGTATTTTAGGCCCACGTGATAGTCGTCCTCGCCGTGACCCGGAGCGGTGTGCACTAGACCTGTACCGCCATCCATCGTGACGTGATCGCCTAGGATAAATAGCGATTTTCTGTCGTTTAGCGGATTTATAGCATGCAGATTTTCAAGCTCGGCGGCGGCGAATTCTTTTAAAATTTCGCCCTTAGTTAGCCCCTCTTTTTCTAGTTCGCCAAGCATCTCTTTGGCAAATATCAAATTTTCAGCCGTTAAAACGTAAATTTCGCTCGGGTTTAGCGAGATGGCTTGGTTTGCCGGCAGCGTCCAAGGCGTGGTCGTCCAGATGACCGCTCGAGCGTCTTTTGCGCCGATTTTTGCGGCGGCTTCTTCGCCTAGCTTAAACGCGACGTAGATGCTGTAGTCCTCTTTGTCTTCGTACTCGACCTCGGCTTCGGCTAGAGCGCTTCTGGCCGCCCAGCTCCAGTACACAGGCTTGCTTCGCTCAATCAAAAGTCCGCGTTTGGCGACCTTGCAAAGCGTTTTATAAATTTCGGCTTCAAATTTAAATTTCATCGTCAGATACGGGTCGTCCCAGTCGCTGGCGACGCCTAGTTGTTTAAAGCTCTCCCTTTGCACGTCGATAAATTCTCTCGCGTGTTCGCGGCAAAGCTCGCGGATTTGCGTTTTGCTCAGGCTTTTTTTCTTATCGCTCAGTTTTACCTCGACTTGCTGCTCGATCGGTAGTCCGTGGCAGTCCCAGCCCGGAGTAAATCTCACGTTTTCGCCGAAGAAATAGTGTGTTTTTGCGATGATGTCTTTTAGTGTTTTGTTTAGCGCGTGTCCGATGTGGATGTTGCCGTTGGCGTATGGAGGGCCGTCGTGCAGAGTGAAGCTTTTTGCGGCTTTTTGCCTTTTAGCTTTCATTTTTTCGTAGATTTTTCTATCGTCAAACCACGATTTTAAGCGTTTGGGTTCGTTTTCGGGCAGGTTGCCGCGCATGGGAAATTCGGTGTTTGGAAGCAATAATGTATCTTTGTAATCCATAGGTTCGCCTTGAAGTAAAAAATTGGTAGATTTTATCCAAACGGCGATTAAATGCTACTGAAAAAACGCTATTTTAAGCTAAATTTATGTAAGATGTTTTCGGCTTTTAAAGGAGAAAACAGTGAAAAACGCACTACTGATCATCGGCGAAGATATCGGCGTAAACGCGCCTTTTTTAGATTATATTTTTTGCGCTTACAAGCGGCATTTCGGCGAGCTGGGCGAGTTTAGGTTCGTTAGCAAAAGCGACAAGGAGTTGCCGTTTATCATCGAGCATCTTTGCGCGCGTTCGGATAGTCTTTGCATCTACGCGTCGAGTCAAAACTGCTCCGTCGCGGCTAAAATTTTAGCTACGTTAAGCGGTGATATTTTGGAACTAAAATCCCCGCAAATGCTAGCTCCGAGTAGGGCTGAAAAATTTAGCGACGACGGCTTTTTAATCAAACTAAATCAAACTTACGTAAATTTACTAAAGGCCGACGCGAACCAAAAACTGCCTGCCATAGATATTAAAACGCAGCGAGATTTCGGCTATTTTCACCTGGTCGATATCGACGAGGAGAGCGCGAAAATCCTGCTCGAACCGCTGGCAAAAACTTACGAAGTGCAGATTTATTCGTCTCAAATTTTGTCAAATTTGGCGTTAATCAGAGTAGAGGCGAACAAATTCGGCCAAACTAGCGGCTTTATAAACGGTGCGAAAAATCTCTTTTCGGGCAAATTTTTTGAGGGCGAGGATGTTTTCCGTCACGTCGCGAGCACGCTTATAGCAAGCGGGCTAAAGCTTACATTTGCCGAGTCTTGTACGGCGGGGCTTGCCGCGGCGAAATTCGGCGCTTTTGCCGGAGTTTCGGCGGCATTTAACGGCTCGCTAGTGACGTATGCAAACGAGATGAAACGCGACTGGCTAGGCGTTAGCGATGAGATTTTGCAAACCTACGGTGCGGTGAGCGAGCAGTGCGTGATGGCGATGCTAAAAGGCGCGTTAAAGGCGAGCGAATCGGACTTTTCGCTAGCTATCAGCGGGATTGCGGGGCCTGACGGCGGTAGCGAGGCAAAGCCGGTGGGGACGGTATTTGTAGGAGCTTACGCAAAGG
Source organism: uncultured Campylobacter sp. (assembly GCA_963517705.1). Classification (GTDB taxonomy): domain Bacteria; phylum Campylobacterota; class Campylobacteria; order Campylobacterales; family Campylobacteraceae; genus Campylobacter_A. Next base: position 11,635 of record CAUQHH010000018.1, on the reverse strand, counting down.
ACGGCGAGTGCATCATCGAGAGGCTAAATTTAAACGGCGACCGTAACTATATAAGAGAGCAAAGCGCGCTGGCGGCGTATGTTTGCTTACTAAAGCTAAAGCCTAGGCTATTTTTGGCGTAAATTTGGGTTAAATTTGATGAAATTCGTCAAATTTGCGCTTACTAAAATTTAGAGTAGATGCGTTTTGTTCTATTAAATTTGTAAAAAAAAACGGCGACAAATTTAAAATTTACCGCCGTTTTTCATGGGAGTAGGACAAAAATCAGCGCCGCCAAGCTTAAAATTTAGCGTAAATTTAAGTCTAGCGGACGAAATTTATTAAAGCAAAATCGCGGATTATTTTTGATACGGCACGGTTTCGTAGCCTTGATTTATGAGACTACCCATACCGCCGTCAAGATTTATTATATTTAGTTCCGGCGAATCTATCATCATCGCCGCCGCAGCGCTTCTGCGTCCGCTTCTGCATATGAGCGCGACCGGTTTTTTTAGATCGACATTGGCTTTGAGCTCGTTTAAAAATCCCTCTTTATCGGTTGCGTTAAAAGTGATAGTCTTTGCGCCCTTTATCACGCCCGTTTCCATCCACTCAGCAGGTGTCCTGATATCTACGATTTGCTCGTAGTTTTTGATCGCCTCGGGACTAACTTGTACCGTAGAAATTTCCGCAAAAGCCATCGCCGCCGCCGCTCCTAAAAGTAAAATTTTTTTCATTTTTTCTCCTTAAATTTGACGGCGTGAATATTAGCACCTAATTTTAAATATTTTGTCATTCTAAAATCACTCCGGCATAAATTTTTCTTTTTTAATAATTAATATTACTTTCATAAGATAGACGCTATAATCGCAAATCCATATCAATACAAAGGATAAAAATGAAAAAAAGTTTTTTCGCGCTTAGCTTGCTTTCAAGCTTTTTGTTTGCCTCGGAGGTAAATATCTACTCTGCGCGCCACTACGACGCCGACAGCGAGCTTTATAAGCTTTTTGAGCAAAAGACGGGTATCAAGGTAAACGCCACGCAGGCAAAAGCCGGCGAGCTAATCAAAAAGCTCGAAGTCGAGGGCGATAGCTCTGCGGCGGATATCTTTATCACCGCAGACGCGGGAAATTTCTACACCGCAAAGACTAAAGGCGTGTTACAAGCGGTCAAATCAGAAACCCTAGAAAAAATCGTGCCTGAGCAGTATAGAGATAACGACGGTCAGTGGTTTGCCATCTCAAAGCGCGCTAGAGTCATCGTTTACGACAAAAGAGACTTCGACCCTAAAGGTATCAAGGACTACGAGGATCTAACAAAACCAGAGCTAAAAGGCAAACTGCTAATCAGAAGCGCGACGGCTCCGTATAGCAAATCTCTGCTAGCTGCTATCATCGAGGCCGACGGTAAAGACGCGGCCACTAAATGGGCGGAAGGCACGCTAAAAAATCTAGCCCGCGATCCAAAAGGCGGCGATAGGGATCAGGCTAAGGCTATCTACGCAGGCGAGGGCGACGTAGCGGTGATGAACACCTACTACATAGGCCTCATGCTAACATCTCCGAAAGCCGAAGACGTAGAGGCTGCGAAGAATCTTGGCATAATTTTCCCAAATCAAGACAACCGCGGTACACACGTAAATATCAGCGGTATCGCGCTAACCAAAGCTGCTAAAAACAAAGAAAACGCAGTTAAATTTATGGAGTTTATGGTGAGCCCTGAGGCGCAAAAGATACTTGCGGGTATAAATTTCGAGTATCCGATCAACGCAGAGGTCGAGCCTAGCGACATCGTAAAAGGCTTTGGTAAATTTAAAGAAGACTCCACTCCGCTTTATAAAAGCGTGCAAAACACGAACGAGGCTATTAAAATTTACGACGTAGCCGGCTGGAAATAATGAAAGTAAAATTCGGGGCGATTTTTATCGCCCTTATCGTTTTGATCCCTATTTTTAGCATATTTTTCGAGATCGCTTTGGGCGACTACTCCTTGCTCGAGCATTTTTTTAAGTATCTTTTTATGAGGTATATCCAAGGTACTTTTGCCGTCGCGGCGGGCGTTTTGGCGCTTAGTCTGGTTATCGCCGTGGTTTCAGCGTGGCTGGTGGCGAACTACCGCTTCGCGCTCTCAAATTTCTTTGAATATGCTCTCATCCTTCCGTTTGCGATTCCTGCGTATATATTTAGCTTTTGCTACGTCGGGATTATGGATTACGGCGGATATTTTCATCAATTTTTCGGCTTTAGGCTGGAGTTTATGAATATCTACGGAGCGATTTTCGTGCTGTCGTTGTCGCTTTATCCATACATCTATATGTTTGCCAAAACCTCGTTTAAAACGCAGTCCGCAGCGATTTACGACATTTGTAAAATTTACAAGCTCTCAGGCACCGCCGTGTTTTTTAGGGTTGCGATATTTCTCTCGCGTCCGGCGATCGTGGGCGGAGCGATGCTGGTGCTCATGGAGACGCTTAGCGACTACGGCACGGCTGCTTATTACGGCGTAGAGACTTTTAGCGCTGGTATCTTTAAGCTATGGTTTGATATGGGCGACTCATACTCCGCGTCCGTGCTAGCGGGGCTTTTGATGATGTTCGTGTTTATTTTGATGATATTTGAGCACGTTAATAAAAACTCTAAAAAATACAGCTTCTCCACGCACGACACCTCTAAATTTACGCAAAAAAAGAAGCTTGGCAAATTCGGCTCGGCGGCGGCGTTTTTATGGTGCGCGAGCGTGTTTTGTTTGGCATTTGTGTTTCCTTTTACCTGGCTTTTGTACTGGAGTATTCACGAGCTGGATAGTTTTAAATTCGAGTTCGTGCAGATGGCTTTAAATTCGCTGCTGATGGCTGCGGGCGCGGCGATACTAATCACGGCGGTGAGTTTTTTCCTCGTTTTTGCGACGAGACTTATAAAAAACAAAGCGCTAAACGCCTTTTTGCTAAAATCCGTCTCGCTAGGCTACGCGCTACCAGGCGCTAGTATCGGGCTTTGCGTGATGATAGTTTTTGGTTATATTGACCGAAATTTTGGCACGCATCTACTTTCGTCGAGCTTTGTGGTGCTGATTTTCGGATACGTCGTGCGGTTTTTGGCGACCTCGATATATGCCGTCGAGAGTGGATACGCCAAGATCCCGGCAAATATCGACGACGCCGTGCTTTTGCTAAATGGCTCGCGGTTAAATTTGTTTTTCAAAGTACATTTTCCGCTACTTCGCCACTTTTTCTTTCTCTCGCTCATCGTCGTTTTTATCGACATCATTAAGGAGCTACCGCTTAGTCTAATTTTGCGGCCTTTGGGCTTTGAGACGCTTAGTATCAGGGCGTTTTTCTACGCGGCCGACGAGAGGCTTTACGCTGCGGCCCTGCCGTCGTTTCTCATCGTTTCGATGTCGCTAGTTGCCGTCCTTTGGCTTGAGATAATCTCCAAAAAAAAACAAGAAAGATAAAAATATGGCTGAAATTTTAAAAATCGTAAATTTAAACAAGAAATTCGGAAATTTAGAGGTTTTAAAGGATGTAAATTTAAGCCTTAACGAGGGCGAAATTTTAAGCGTTCTGGGCGATAGCGGCTGCGGCAAAAGCACGCTTTTGCGTATAATCGCAGGGCTTGAGACGCCAAGCGGAGGGCAAATCACCGTCAAAGAGGGCTGCGGCACTGCGATGATGTTTCAGAGCTACGCTCTTTTTCCGCATTTAAGCGTTTGTAAAAACGTGGAATTTGCGCTGTGGCGACTCCCTAGCGCCGAGCGAGCGCAAAGGAGCGCGCAGCTGCTGGAGAAATTTAAAATCTCTGAGCTAAAAGACAAAACTCCCGATCAAATTTCGGGCGGTCAAGCGCAGAGGACGGCCTTTGCCAGAGCTGTAGCAAACCGCGAAAAGCTGCTTTTGCTCGACGAGCCCTTCGCAAACCTCGACCGCAGCCTAAAAAGCGCGCTAAGAGGCGAGCTAAAACAGATGATAAAGGCAAACGGCATCAGCGCGGTCATGGTAACGCACGACAAAGAGGACGCCTTTTTGCTAAGCGACAAAATCGCGCTGATAAAAGGCGGCAAGCTTTTGGCCTTCGGCGTGCCTAGGGAGCTATATTTCCACCCTGCGTCTTACGAGATAGCCTGCTTTTTAGGCGATGTGAATTTGATCGATGAGCGGGATACACAAAATTTGCCGGCCGAATTTAAAACGTGGCTGGTGCAAAGAAACTTTATGTTTCGTCCGGAGCTTATCATAAGCGGCGAAAAATACGAAGCAGACGTGATAGAGGCAAAATTTTTAGGCGCATTTTACGAGTTAAATTTGGACTTTTGCGGGGTCAAATTTAAAGCCGTCGTTAACTCAAATTTGCAGATTTGCGATAAATTTAAATTTGATCTGGCTTAATATAGCCGCGCGAATTTTATTTTATCGCCCAAATTTGCCTGAAACGCAAATTTTATGAACTCGGCTTAGTCTTGATTGCGGTTTTCGACGTAATCCACTCTCGACCAGGCAAGCACGTAGATAAATCCTAGCGCCAGGTAGATACCAAGCACCGTAAGCTCGATAGGGTAGGGGTCGCGCAGGGCTTTTGTGAGTAAAAGCTTTAGCGCCGCAGCGATAAAAGTGCCGATCACGCAAAGTACGGCGTAGCCTGAAAATAGGGCGTTTTGCGTGACGGCGCCGAGTTTAAAATTTATTTTTATCCAAAGCAAAAACGCAAGCACCGCCGTACCGCAAATGACGAAAAATAGGACCTTGTGCGTGCTGGCTGGTGCGTAGTTCGCGCTAAAGCTTAGCAAAATCATCGCGCTGCTGACGGCGACAAAAATGCGGTAAAGCTTAAACACGCCTCCGCCTGCAAGTTTGTTTATCTTTGATATCGCGCCGTAAAGGCAGATAACGGAGACGAACAACATCGCTACGCGCGCGCTCGTTGCGATATCAAAGAGGCTTTTAGGTAAAACCATCTCTTGCGAGAGTAAATTTAAAATAACCAAAATCCCGGACGTCATACCTAGCGCTCTTGCCGTACTTATGCGCTTTATGAAGTTTTCTTGCACATTTCGCCTTTTATTAATTTAATAAAAATTTTACACAAACAAGCTTAAAATTTTTATTAAATTTAAACTAGGCGGTTGGGTAAAAATCGCGGCGTAAAAGTATAAAAAAGCGAAGTCGCGAGCGGAGAAAAGTATCGTTTGCGTAAAATTTTAGCGCGTGAAAAGAAAAATGATTTTGAGACCGTGGATGGGAAGATAGAATTTACGCCCGGTAAATTTAGGCGGCTTATGCAGAGTTTATTAAGTATCGCAAAGCTCGCAAACTGCGTAAGTAGCGATATAAATTTAAAATCAGCAAATTTTACTCTATGTAAATTTCGAAAATACATAAAATTTTACGCACAGCGCAAATTTTGCCGACAAAAACTACTTTACCTGTGCGCTGAAAATCTGCGTGATGCTGGGTATTTGCTCGCCCGCGACGTTAAATTCCGTCGTTTTCATCCGTACGCGGTAAAGCGCGTTTAAATTTTCCTCGTTTAAAACCTCGGCGCTAAGCCCGTAAACGTAGCTAAGATCGTCCTTTAAAATGAGCGTGCGATCGGCGACCGCAAGAGCGTGGTTTGGCTGATGCGTGGTAAAAACGATGCTGGCGTTACTTTTTTGCTTCAAATTTACGATGAGGCTTAGCACGCGGTTTTGGTTTTTTATATCAAGCGCGCTGGCAGGCTCGTCCAAAAACAGAATTTCGCTTTTGCTCGCGATCGCTCTGGCAAAGAGCACGAGCTGCTTTTGACCGCCTGAGAGCGAGTTGAAGCGCTTGTTTTTCAGGTGCGAAATTTCAAGGCTCTCAAGCGCATCCAGGCAGATCTGCACGTCGCGTTTGCTCGGCTTTGAAAGCAGCGAAATATCGCGTACGCGCCCCATCGCCACGATGTCCTGCACGCTGTAATCAAACGCCACGCTAAAGCTTTGCGGCAGAAAGCCAAATTTTGCCTGAGTGCAAAGCTGCCCTTCTTTGAGGCCCAAAATGCCCATCATGCACGACATCAGCGTGCTTTTGCCCTGACCGTTTAGCCCTAAAATCGCTAAAATTTGACCGCGCTCGATCTCAAAGCTTAAATTTCTAAAAAGAAATTTGCCCTCTTCGTAGAAAAATCCTGCGTCTTTGATCGAGAGCAAACTACCTTCTGTTCGCATCGGCGCTCCTTTTTAAGAAGATGGCGAATATCGGGCTGCCGATGAGCGCGGAGATGATGCTAAGCGGCACTTCGCTAGAGCTAATAGAGCGCGATACGTCGTCTATGGCGAGCATAAAAACGGCTCCCGCGACGAAGCAAGCGGGCATGGAGCGCAAGTGGTCGCTGCCAAATATCATCCTAGCGACGTGCGGCACCACCAGGCCGATCCAGCCGATGTTTCCGCTGACGCTGACCTGCGCGGCGACTAGCAGGGTGCAGATGACGAGGATGACCGAGCGCAGCCGCACGACGTTTACGCCGAGCACCTTTAGATCGCCGTCTTCGAGACTGAGTAGGTTAAACCGCCACCGCATCGCGATGAGCGCCGCGACGCAGGGCGCCGAAACGGTGGCGAGCATGATGAGCTTGTCGTAGTCTGCGCGCACGAAGCTACCCAGCAGCCAGTAGATGATGTTTGGCAGCACGTCTTCGTTGTCGGCTAGATACTGCACGAGGCTAGTTAGCGCGGCAAAAACGCCGTTTATGACGATGCCTGCTAAGATGAGCGAAAAGATGTCGCTACGTGAGACGAATTTGGCGATAAAATAGAGCATAAAAAGCGCCGCGAGCCCGAAAAAGAAGGCAAAGCCTACGATAAAATAGGAGCCAAAGCCTAGCATGATACAAAGCGCGCCGCCGAATGCCGCCGCGGTGCTCACGCCCACGATATGCGGACCTACGAGCGGGTTTTTAAACACCGCCTGAAGCGCGAGGCCGCTAAGCGCCAGTATCCCGCCGCAAAGGCTCGAAAGTAGGGCGCGCGGGATACGGATATCAAGCACGACGCTCTTTGCCGTTTCATCGGCGTAGGAGCCGAGTAAAATTTTACCCGTCTCCTCTAGGCTCACAGGATACTGCCCGATGCCCAGCGATACCGCAAACAGCAGGATCCAGAGCAGCAGCAGGGCGGAAAATTTCATTTATGGCTCGTGCGGTAGAATTTTTGATAAAATTCCTCCACTTTTTTGTTAAATTCCGCCTCGTCAAAGTACTTCGGATAGAGCTTTATCGCTAGCCACCACTCGCCAAGCGCCATGGCTTCGGCAGTCGGATAGCCCCACGCTTTGGCGTATTCGGGCATCATGTAAATTTTATCCTCTTTGACCGCGCTTAAATTTGCAAGCTGCGGGTTGGATTTGAGCTCGGCGGGCACCTGCGGGTAGCGATCCTGCACGAAGATCATCTGCGGCGCCCACGCTAAAATTTGCTCTGCAGAGACCTGCTTGTAGCCCTTGATACTATCCGCCGCTACGTTTTGTGCGCCTGCGCGCATAAACATTATGCCCGTGTATTTGCCGCTGCCGTAGGTCGTGAGATCGGGATTTGCCATGTAAATTTTAGGTCTTTTATCGACGATGAAGTCGCTAAATTTAGCCTTTAGCTGCTCTTGCGAGGTTTTAACAAAGCTTATGAGCTCGGCGGCCTCTTTCTCGCGATTTGCGACCTTGCCAAGAAGCTCAATCCCGTCGTAAAAGCCCTCGGTGTAGGCCGCTTCGTCATCTTTAAAGGTCGGATTTAGCTTGCCCTTATCGGCGGCGTCGCTGCGTTGAAAACTAACGGCGATGACGGGGATTTTGAGCTCCGTCATTTTGTCGATGTATTCTTGCGGGATGTAGTTCGTGACGATCACGACGTCGGGCTTTAGTTTAAGCACCGCCTCGTAGTTGATGACCTTTAGATCGCCCGGTGTGGGCATATCTTTTAGGCTCGGCGCTAGGCGGATGTAGTTTTTGCCGAGCGATTTCTCCCACGACTCCTGCACGCCGACTACCTTATCCAGCGCGTTTAGCTCATTGAGCGCGTTTAGGCTTTGGTGCTGAAGCACGACTATACGCTTAACCTCGTCGGGCAGCGTGACGTCGCGGCCTAACTGATCGGTTATAATGCGATCTGCAAAAAGCGAACTCGCGCACAGCGCAAGGGCTAGCGCGAAAGAGTAAAATTTGCTCATGTTTTTCCTTAAGTTTTTAAATTATATTTATTTATAGGCTTAAAATTGGTATTTTTAACCCATAAATAAATAGTAGTATATTACAAAAATGGTGATGAATTTATCATAAATTTACAGATTTTGTTTTGCGGGTAAATTTGAGAGGCGACACTAGTGCCGTTTTCGATAAAATTTAGCAAAACGGCTAGTATGGCGGCTGTGATAAAACTTGAAGTTTTTAAATTTTAGGGCTGCGCAAGAGTGATATTTTTAATCCTAGCCCAAGCCACTAGTTCGCAAAGCGGGATCAAGAGCGCTATCGTAAGCAGTGCATATGGAGATACTAAACCGTTAAGGGACGAAATATCGATAAACTGAAGCGCTGTGCCCATAAAAGCTAAGCCGGCGCAGAAGTAGAAAAATTTACTTTGTGTGTCTTTGCCGAGTAGGTAATACGACGTGCCAAGCATAAGCCAAAAATAGATAGTTAGAATAGAGTCTGTGGTAAGAAATATCGTAAGGGCCGAGCCTTGTATATTTAAAAAATTATTTGCGACTGATCTGATTACAGAATAAGCATTGTCAACAAAAGAGCCCCAAATCTGCGCCGCGGCATACTCTACCGCGCTAAAACTGACTTGACTTACCGAATACAATGCCATAGATAGCCATAAAATCGCTATTAGCGCGGAGAAGGTTTTAGTAAAAGTTTGCTTGCGGAGAGTTTGGAAATTTGTCTAGCGGCAAGAAGCCTAAAGATCATCTATGCGAGAAATATAAGGCAAATAAAAAATACGGCGGTCAAGAAAACAGCCAACGAGACACGGCTACGAAATTCGCACAAAGCCCAAATGGATATGTAGCCTCCGATGAGTAAAATATTAGAAGCTATGCCGCGGAATTTTATCTCGGCCAGGGGGTTCTTGATCTATTTTTGCTTTTTAAATTTGATAGTTGGTTTTTGCACTAATCTGTTTAAAAAAGGAGGGCTAAATTTAGCCCTCGATGTAGTTTTTGAGTTTTCTGCCGACTTTCGGGTGTTTTAGCTTTTTGATCGCAGAGCTTTCGATCTGGCGGACGCGCTCGCGGGTTACGTTTAGCTCCTTGCCTATCTCTTCTAGCGTGCGGTCGCTCTCGTCGTCGAGCAAGCCAAATCTCATCCTGATGACGGCTTTTTCGCGCTCGTTTAGTTGATCTAGGACCTCGTCTATCTGCTCTTTTAGATCGTTTTTTAGGATGTGATCCATTGGGCTTAGAGAGCTTCTATCCTCGACAAAATCTCCAAATTTACCGTCGTCTTCATTGCCGATAGGGGCTTCTAGACTGATAGGCTCTTTGGTTATTTTGATGACCTGTTTTATCTTGTCCGCGCTTAGTCCGACCTCGGCTGCGATTACGTTTATATCCGGCTCTTTGCCTTCTTCTTGGAGGTATTTGCGGTTGATTTTGTTGATACGGTTTATCGTTTCTATCATATGGATAGGGATGCGTATCGTGCGGGCCTGATCGGCGATAGCACGGCTAATAGCCTGACGTATCCACCATGTCGCATAGGTAGAAAATTTATACCCTTTTTTATATTCAAATTTATCGACCGCTTTCATTAGCCCGATGTTACCCTCTTGAATCAAGTCTAAAAACGGCAAACCACGGTTCGTGTAGCGCTTGGCGATGCTTACGACTAGGCGTAAATTTGACTTTGCCATCCTGGCTTTTGCTTCGTCGGATATCTTTTTGCCGCGTTTGATCTGCTCTAAAATTTCCTTTAAAAGTATCGGATCGAGGTTAAATCCGCTCTTGCTCGCTTCCTTGGTCGCAAATAGCTTTTTGATCTCCACGTAGGTTGATACCATCGTAGCCTCGGGTACTCGCGCGATTATATCTTCTTTGCTGAGCTTGATGATATCTTTTAGGATCGACTTGTGATTTTTCTTTAGCTCGTCGCTAAACATAGGTAGCTTATACTCGAGTCTTTTTAGCTCTCTGTCAAATTCATCATCGCTCTTTAGCGCCGTTTCCATCGACTTTACGATCTCGGTTATGAGCTTGCTGGTAGGCCCTAGATCCATTAGCTTGTCTTTTAAAATTTTCTTTTTAAACGCAAGCGTTATCTTTGCTAAAAACTCATCCTCAGTCTCTACTTCGTTTTGTTTATTTGCAGTTTTTAGCCACTCTTTTTTGGCCTTTTCGAGCGCCTTAAAACTCTCGATTACTTTTTCGGCTCGTTTGTCGTCTTTTTTATTGTGTTTTTTTGGCTTGGCTTCTTTCTCTTCGCCTTCCTCGACATCATCCTCGACTTCTTCGTTTTCTTCCTCTTCTTCGACATCTTCGCTACCTTCCTCACCTTCGTCGTCAAAGCTTCTAAAAAGCTCTTTTACGCGGCGTTCGCGGTTTATAAGCGGCTCTTTGTAGTCAAGAATAAAGTCGATAAGGTATGGCACTGAGCAAAATGCGTCAATGATGATATCTTCGCCAAGCTCGATTTTTTTGCTGATTTCTACTTCTTCCTCTTTGGTTAGTAGCGCGATTTGACCCATTTCGCGCAGATACATACGCACGGGGCTATCCGAGCGCGACCACTCGAGTAGATCGGTTTCGCTGGCTAGGTCAAATTCTTCTTCCAGATTGTCGTCGGCTAGTTTTGCTAGCTCCTCGCGGCGCTTTTTAGCATCTTCGATGTTGCGCATTTTTGCGATTTCGGCCGAGGTTATGAGCTGGACTTTATTTTCTTTTGCCAGCGATTCTAGTTTTTTTGCTATCGCCGCGGTCGGCGCTTTGTCTAGAAATTTAACAAGTTTTTCGTAAGTGATATAGCCTTTGGCATTTTCTTTGAAAAGCTCTTCTATGAGCGACAATGCCTCTTTTTTTGCGGTACTCATTCGGGATTCCTTCTTTTTGTAGAAAACGAGGATTATACCCAAACTTCTTTAAATATTAATAAAAATACGATTATTCGGGCACTTTTACATAGGCTAAATTTACTGAAAATTTTATTAAACTTAATTTGGAACGAAAGTTGCTGTTTAACGCTCAATAAAGCAAGCGGAAGTAGCTTGTGACGCAGACGAGGCGGATTTTTGTGAGGCGAGGGCGCGTATAGATGATACGTAACCGAAGCTGAGCAAAAAACCAACGAAGTATGCGTTTAAGATACGACGCGTAAGATAAGGAAAAGTAAATGAACAACGGCTACTACCAAGCAACCGGCGCCATGGTGACGCAGTTTAATCGCCTGGACGTCATCGCAAACAACCTTGCCAACATAAACACCATCGGCTTTAAACGCGACGACGTCGTAGTCGGGGATTTTGAGAGGATTTTTAAAGAGTACCGCGACGAGCTACCGATAGAAAATCACACGAAAGACGCGGCGAAATTTCTAAACAGAACTATCGATAGAGTGCCGCAAATTTCGGAACAATACGTGGATTTTAGTCAGGGCGGGCTTAAATTTTCAAACAACGACCTTGACTTTGCGATGAAGCGAGAGGATCTGTTT
>CAUQHH010000017.1:0-19991 GCA_963517705.1 uncultured Campylobacter sp. | reverse complement strand
ACGAGGTAACTCCCGTCGCCAAATTTAAAAGCGCCTCGTCTAGAACAAAAATACTTCGCCTTATCGTTTTACGCTCAAATTTGAAGTCAAATTTGCAAATTTTACCCACCGAGACCCGTATCTTGAAAACTCAAATTTAAAATTTGCGACGCTTTGCTCGTAGAGCAAAGCCTTGTCGCCACACTAAAAGCGTCGTAGGGGGAGGGGGATTAAAGGAGGGGGAGCTACTTCGCCATTCAAGCCCCCCACCCCCTTTACAATAAAGTAAAAAACAACCTTAAATGGTTGTTTTTTACGTAAGGAGTCTAATTTGCAACGCCAAATTTAACCAAATCAAATTTAGCATTTTTGCGGTGCAGGTCTCAGCGGATCAAATTTAAAATATTCCCCGCAAATTTAATCTAAAATCCTGCCAAATTCCATCTCAAATTTTTGATAACGATTATTTTCTAATTATCAAATTATTTATATTCGAGGAGTAATATTTCAGTTATTAAATAATTTTAAAGGAGAAAAAATGGTTAAGTTACAAGAAAAATACGACCTTTTTATAAACGGCGAATTCGTCCCCGCAAGTAGCGGCAAGACGCTAGATACCTTTGATCCCGCCACCGGCAAAAAGCTAGCCGCAATCGCGGACGCGAGCAAAGAGGACGTGGACGCCGCGGTTAAGGCTGCTCGAGAGGCGTTTAAGACGTTTCGCCATAGCACGGTGAGCGAGCGAAGCAGAATTTTGCTCAAAATCGCCGATATAATCGACGCAAACAAGGACTTTTTGGCCGCGGTCGAGACGATGGATAACGGCAAGCCTATCCGCGAGACGCTAAACGTGGACGTGCCGTACGCGGCGGAGCATTTTAGATATTTTGCCGGCGTGATCCAGGGCGAAGAGGGCAGCGCGAACGTGCTCGAGGAAAAGCATCTCTCGCTAATCTTACGCGAACCGATCGGCGTCGTAGCGCAGATCGTGCCGTGGAATTTCCCGTTTTTGATGGCGGCGTGGAAGCTAGCTCCCGTCATCGCCGCGGGCGACACGAGCGTGCTAAAACCGTCGTCTGAAACCAGCCTGAGCGTGCTCGAGCTAATGCGCCTCATCAAAGACGTGCTGCCAAAAGGCGTCGTAAACGTAATCACGGGCAAAGGCAGCGGCGCCGGAGCGTTTTTGCAAAAGCATAGCGGCATCGACAAGATCGCATTTACCGGCTCGACCGAGATCGGACGCGAGATCGCTATCTCTGCGGCTGAAAAAATCATCCCGGCAACGCTCGAGCTAGGCGGCAAATCAGCCAACATCATCTACGCCGACGCGGACTTTGATCTAGCTTTAGACGGCGTTCAGATGGGCATTTTGTTTAACCAAGGACAAGTTTGCTGCGCGGGCAGCAGGATATTTGTCGAGGAGAAAATTTACGACAAATTTATCGCCGCTGCTGTGGAGAAATTTAAAAATCTAAAAGTCGGCGATCCCCTGGATCCAAAGACGCAAATGGGCTCTCAGATCAACGCCAAACAGGCCGCCAAAATCGTCGAGTACATCAATATCGGCGTCAAAGAAGGCGCTAAAATCGCTGTCGGAGGCAAGCTCGCGGCTGCGGGAGATAGCTTTGTCGAGCCGACGCTGCTAGTGGACGTGAGCAACGATATGCGCGTGGCGCGAGAGGAGATTTTCGGCCCTGTGGGCGTCGTGATTAAATTTAAAAACGAGGACGAGCTCATAAAAATGGTAAACGACAGCGAATACGGCCTGGGCGGCGGCGTATTCACGCAGGACATCACTCGCGCCATCCGTACCGCTCGCGCGATGGAGACGGGCCGCGTGTGGATAAACTGCTACAACCAGATCCCGGCGGGCAGCCCGTTTGGCGGCTACAAGAGCTCCGGCATCGGCCGCGAAACGCACAAAATCATCCTTGAGCACTACACTCAGATGAAAAATATTATGGTAAATTTGACGGGCAAGGTTAGTTCGTTTTATTAAAATTTGCTAGCACAAATTTGGGTCGGGCGATTTGCTCGACCTTTTGCATGTTTTTTGACTTTTTGAATTTGACGAAACGCTTGTAGATTTGAATAAATTTAGAACCGATTTTATCTGCGCATAGCTCAAATTTAATGCTGTGTCGCCCGTTTTGCACCAAGATAAAACACCCTCTAGGTCGCAAATTTGATCATCAAATTTAGCTGAATTTAGCTTTGTGCTTTTACATCGCTAAATTTCTAAATTTTAGAAGCCTGACCCTCGCGACTCATCACGAGTTTTTCTGCAAATTTTCTAGAAACATAATACCCGTAGCCGGCCTGCGCGATCACGTCTAAAACCTCGTCCGCATGCGTAGTATGGACGCCGCCCACATGACTCACGTCTATATCACAAAGCACCTTTAAGGCATCGACACGACCAGCTCTACGACAATAGCTTCGGCGCCGCTATTTTTGCCAGCCGAGATGTCCTCTAGCATATCGTTTAGCAGCGTGACGCCGGTTATGACGAGTTTATCGGCCGCCCCGATCGAATCTGCAGCCTCTTCTTGCGGGATAATATAAAGCTCTTTTTAACTTAAGCTCAAGCAAAGGAGCAGTAAGTTACGACGAGAGCCGTATATAAATATCTGTTAAATATTTATATATTTCATTTAAAGAAATTACTTGTACTTTTTGCTACTTGAGCAACAGTTTTTACCGCTACCGCAGCCACAGTCTTTTTGTTTAAATTCTTTCGCATAAACAAAATACCCCGCACCAATCGCCAGCACGATCAAAATCACCGCCTCGTACCAAGCCATATTTATCCTTATAAAGGGCAAGTTGTCGCGCTAAATTTACATCAAAATTTAACTGGAGACAACCCGCTGAAGTTTTATTTAGAGATATCTTTAGAGTCAACGATTACTTCATGTCCTTCGCCCGCAAACATCCTAGCCTTATATTCGCCCTCGGGCTTTTTAAATGTGTACATACTGTCTTTGTCAAATTTGCCCTCGATAATAACCTTGCCATTTTGCAAAACCTTAAACTCCACACCGCTAGCACTACTGCCGTCGCTAAAGCCGGCCTCGCATGTGACGCTACCGTCGCCGTTATCTATGCAACTCATGAGCGCCGTATGCGCAAAAGCCGGTAGGCTCACAAGAGCAACTAAAGCCGATGAAAATAAAATCTTTTTCATTTTCTCTCCTTTTTAAAAAGTTAAATTTACCTATTTTCTTAAGCCACCGCTCCAGTTCAAGCGCTTTTGCGGCATAAATCCTAAAATGATTACAAAAAACAAAAGTATAAAATAATATATCCCCATAGCCGTTAGACCGCCTACGCCAAAGCTATTTGCGAGAGTGAAAAATAGCGACGAAACTACGAGAGCTAGAGTAAAAGGGAAAAATATTCCAAACGCCATCCATGCATAACTATTTGTTTGCATTTTTACTACGATCATTGTAGCTATGCAAGGAGGCGTCAAAAGCATAAATATAATGATTGAGGCCGCATGTAGCGGAGTATAGCCGCTACTTTGCCTCATCGCTTCTTCAGGCCTCATCTCTTCACCGCTACTTGCTTCGGTGGCTTTACCGCTTTCGTATATACTACCAAGCGTCGCCACTGCGGACTCCCTGGCGGCAAACGAGCTTAAAAACGCTACGTTTATCCTCCAGTCAAACCCTGCAAATTTTGATATAGGCTCAAGCGCACGTCCAGCCATACCAAGAAGCGAGCTTTCTATCTTGTCATTTTTTTGCTCTCTTAGGATCGTCTTTCTTTGCGTCGATAGCTTTCTAAGCGCTGAATTTATCGCTTTTGCGTCTTGATCGGTTTTTGGCATTATAAATTTGTAAAACTCGGGGTTCTCGGCCTCATATTTTTCGTCTACGCCTTTGCCTCCGCCCATCTTTTTAGCTTTGTATCCGTCGTAGAAATTTAGTAATTGCGCGACCTTTTCTCTGCTGTCTACACTCGCATAATAGCTTGATTTTCTTGCAGCCACTTCAAAATTCGCTAGAGCCTTGGCCTCTTCGTTTGCATAATGCTCCTGCTTTTCGTTTGAAAGTCCCGGAAACTGCAAAAGTGCAAAGAGTATCACGGCTACTGCGATGACGATCGTACAAACCTTTTTGATATACAACCACACGCGCTCGCAGGCTCTTATCACGACGCCCTTAAACGTCGGCAGGTGATAAGGCGGTAGCTCCATCACAAAGGGTGCGGTCTCTCTCGTCTTTAAAATCGTCGAAGTTAAAAATTTCGCTATCAAAAGCGCGGCTAAGATCGTAACCGTCGAGATATAAAACATCATTACGCTCATTTGCGAGGTATTTATGCTTTTGCTCCCGTCTGCCGCCACGATCGTAGTCGTATAAAATGCGCCCAAAAGCAGCGTGTAAAAAGGCACCTTAGCCAGGCAGTTCATCAAAGGAACGGTGAGAATGGTAGCCATCCTAGCTCTATCGTCAGCGATGCCTTTAGTAGACATGACGCCTGGCACCGCGCAGCCTCCTACAAATGCCCCGCCAAGCACCAGCGGTAAGGTGCTTTGCCCGTGTAGGCCGAATTTTTTAAAAATTTTATCTAAGACAAATGCCATCCTTGGCATATATCCGACATCCTCTAAAATCGCGATCATTGCAAAAAGTATAAAAAATATCGGCAAGTAGTTTAAAAGCGCGACGGCGGAATTTACGAGCCATATAGCGGCGTCTGTTATGAGCGGCACTTTAGCGATATCTGCCGCAGGCGTAATATCGACCACAAAGTTTTTAATAGCCGCAAGCAGCGGCCAAGTGTAGTTCGTGAGCTTATAACCAAAAACTATACTACTCTCGTAAATCGCAAAAATAATGGCAAAAAGGATCGGAAAACTAAGCCAGCGATTTAGGATTATTTTATCTATCTTGTCCGTTAACGTGGCTTGATTTTTCTTGGTCTCTTTTACGCACTCGCTAAAGACTATGCTCGCGTTTTCGTATCTAAGCGCAGCCAAATAGCTCTCAATGCTTTTGCCGGTTTTTTCGCTAAATTTAACCCTTTGCTCCGCCGTTAAATTTTCTATCTCGGTGTTAGAGTTTTTTAGCAAATTTAAGGCTGCAGCGTCGTTTTCCAGTGCCTTTATGCAGAGCCATCTTGTACTTATGCCTTTATCTAAAGATACGCTATTTTGTAGCTCTAAAACAAAAGGTTCCAACTCTTCGTAGTTTACCTTAAATTCTTCGTAGTTTTGTTTTAGATTTTTAGCGTTTCTTAAAACGTCTAAAATTTTAGCCTTGCCTTCGCCTTTTGATGCGCTAGCGCAGATTACGGGACATTTTAAAATTTTAGCTATTTTACCGGAGTCTATGATTATGCCGCGTCTTTTAGCTACGTCTAGCATATTTAAGACGATGACGACCGGGATGCCGATTTCAAGCAGCTGAAAGGTTAGGTATAAATTTCGCTTTAAATTTGAAGCGTCAATGATGTTTAAAATGACGTCAGGCTTTTCGTTTACGATAAATTCTTTCGCTACTTTTTCTTCAAGCGAATACGAACTAAACGAATAGGTGCCCGGTAGGTCAACCATCTCGACATCCACGTCTACTACGCTAAAAAATCCCGACTTTTTATCAACGGTAACGCCTGGGTAGTTTGCGATATGCTGACGTATGCCGCTTATCATATTAAATACAGTGGATTTGCCGCAGTTTGGTTGCCCCGCAAGAGCTACTTTTATTTGCAAACTTCAACCTCCACCAAAGCCGCCTCGCTTTTTCTAAGCGATATCAAACAGTCCTGAATTTTAAACTCTATGGGATCAAGAAGCGGAGCGAGTCTTACCGCCTCAACGACGGCTCCGTTTATAAAGCCCATATCGAGCAACTTTTGAAGCAGTTTGCCTTCAGCTTTGAGCTCTTTTATCTTATATAAAATTCCAGCCTGTGCAGAGCTAAGATTCATACGCTTTTCCTTAAATATATAAATTTGACCGCCTCTGTTTTGCTCAAGCGGTCAAATTTAATAAAACTTATTTTATCTCAAAAGCAAAAGAGGCTATAGCTGTCTCTTCGTCACACTTTTTAGCGTCTGCATAAGGGAATTTATGTACTACTTTTAGTACCCATTTTCCAGGTCTAAGCGCTAAAACCTCGGTTTCTCCTTTTAGATCGGTTGTTGCATGAAACGCGCTTTTATCCTTTAAAAATCCATCAAATGTGCCGTCAATGGTAGCGACTTTTAAAGGCTTTCCTTCAAATAGCACCTTTACTTTAAACGGCTCGCCGACTTTAAATTTGGCTGGATTTTCCAAAGGCACAATCTCAAGGCGTTGCCCCGTGGATTTGGTTATAAAGTCATCTCCTGCGCCGACATTTATGACGCTCTTTGCGCTCATTATAGCACGGCGGCAAAATTTAGCATTTTTTATTGTTTCTTTAGTGCCGCCCATGTGCCATTTACCATCAGTATCTTCCGTCCAGAACGTAGGCTTGTATTCGCCGATAATCGCGTACGTACCGTCTTTTAGCTTCGCGCCCTCGTAGTGATAGTTCTCTCCGCTTTGTTTTAACGTGACCTTACTGTCTTTACCAAGGATCACGGGTGCCTCAAAGTTGTTTACGCGCTCGGCATCTATGGGTTCTGATTTTGGAAAATCATGCCCGAAACCTATATTCACGCTGGCTTTTTCGCCGTTTTCGCCAAATAGCCAAAAATCATGTGCTCCAGCCACGCTAAATGCACCTAAAACCGCCAATAGAGCTAAACTCTTTTTCATTTTATATCCTTTTTATGAAATTCGTTAAAATTAAAAACTATATCTTACGCCGACACCAAGCATCCTGCCCTTACCGTAAGTTGCCAAGACGTTGCGAGCCCTATCTCTGATGTGCGAGAAATACTCTTTGTCGGTCAAGTTTTTGACGTAAAAATATACATCGAAGCCATCTTTTAGATAGCCCACTTTTGCATCTGCCGTAAAATAACTCTTTTGGGCAAGTTTATTTTGCGCGTCAAAATAGGTCTTACCTATCATATTTCCGTCAAGCCTTGCATAAACACCCATTGGGGCATAGTAAGACGCACCCAAAGATAGCTTATACTCTGGGTTTTTCTCGATTTTATTGCCTTTATTATTCGTGCCGTCTTTGTTAATATAGTCGCCGTATTTAGTCTTAAGTAGACTTGCAGCCAAATTTATATCAAGCTCCTTACTGGCCCTTACGATCCCCTCAAATTCGGCACCCATCGATGTCGCTTTATCGGCGTTTGCAACGTAGTAGACGTTAGGGTTGTTCGGATCGGTATAGAATATATGCGTGCCTTTGATAGCCATATAAAATAGCGCCGTAGAAAATCTAAAATTATCGTACGAGCCTTTTACGCCGATTTCATAGTCGTCACTTGTCTGTGCGTCAAATTTATTATCTTCTCTGCTACCGCCGGTGGTGTAGAAGTTAAAGCCGCCCGCCAAATAGCCCTTTGAATACATCGCATAGATGTTTAGCTCATCGGTAATATCATATCCGAGCGCAAATTTAGGCAAAAACGTTCTAAACGTCTCTTTTTCATCCATCGAAAATACCGGTGCGCCAGGGTTTCGTCCAAGCTCATAAGAGAAATAATCGACCTTAGTATGTTTTTTGATCTGCTGGTATCTACCTCCGAGCGTCACGTCAAATTTACTCGTAACGGGATAGATTATTTGGCCAAATGCGGATGCCGTTCGCGAGCGGCTTATTGACGGCCAGTCCTCCACTATCGTCCTACCGCTATCGCCATACTGATCGCCGATAGGACCGAATACTTGTTTTTCGTTTTCAAAATAAAGCCCGCCGACCCATTTAAAACTTTGCTCGTCCGTACCGCTAAATCTAAGTTCTTCGGAAATAGTATCATTTTTAGCATTTAAAAATGTAACTAGTCCATAGTGATCAGGATCGAGATAGGTTGCTTTGCTACCGAAGTCTTCGTCGTAAAGTCCGTCTTTTTTAACCTTACGATAAGTTGTGGATGAGGTTACGTCAAATTTGTCAAATTCGTATTTTAAGTCTAGAGCTCCTGAAGTTGAGGTTTGCTTAACGCGGGCCGGAGTTTCTAAATTTATATGCTTGGCCTCATCTTTTGATATGCTGCCCAATTTTGATTTCGGGATAAAAAGCTCATCTAGCGAGTCGTCCTGGCGATGAAAAAGGTCGCCGTAAATTTTGATCGTAAAGCGATCTGTCGGCACTATCTTTAAATTTAGTCCGAAATTATAATTTTTCTTGTCATTGGCTTTTTCACCATTTAGATCGTTTATGATCCAGCCATCCTCTTTAGACGCCGAGCCGTTTAGGCCTAAAAATAGCTTATCGTCTATAAGCGCACCGCTGGTTTCAAAAAGCCCTAGCATATATTTACTAGAACCGTATTCTGCGCCTACGCTACCACTCCACTCGTTAGTCGGCTCTTTTAGGACGATGTTTATGATACCGCCGATCGAATCTTTGCCGTAGATAGCACTGCTAGGACCTCGTAAAACCTCGACGCGTTCGATATTTGTAATAGGAATATAGGCTGCATCTTTGTTGCTTTGAGCTACGCCACCAACGTAAACCGTGACGGGGTTTGAAGTCGTATATATTGAAGGATTAAGCCCTCTTGTACTTATACCCTCATACATTCCACCCACGCCCGTGATGTTTGGTATGGTTTTTACCAACTCCTCGACATTTTTCACGCCTCGCTCCTCTAGCTCGGAGCTATTCACTACGCTGATGCTCTGAGGCACATCCTTTAAATTTTCACTGATTTTATTTGCGGTTACCGCAACTTCGCCAAGCGTTATATCTTCTGCGGCTAGAGCCGAATTAGTAAGAACTAAAAGAGCGGCTGTTAGTCTAGATAGAGAAAATGCTTTCATATTCGCTCCCTAAACTTAAAAAATTAATGGCGAGATTATAACAAATAAGATAATCGTTATCAATACTATAATAATAAAATTTTTATAAAAAAATAATACTATACATTTTTATAATCATTGTCTATAAGGAGTTATATGATTTCATTTTATAAAATAATCAATAGTACGCAATATTCAATATAAGAGAAATTATTTATAAATGGCAATTTTTGTCAGATTATTTCTATAATTTTATTACTTATAAATTAGTTATTGCAATTACAATAATTAATTTATATAAAACCAATAACTAGTCATTTTGGTTTGCTTATAAAATAAACTAGTTTTTGTATGCGAAGTTTTTGTATCTGTTCTTCTTTGGCAATTATCATCTATGTTTTTCCTTATTATCTTTTTATCTCATGCATTTATTATAATGCTTTATTAGATTTTAAGAAACAAAAGGGTACCTAAAATGCCTTTTTACGATCTTTTTTCTAAAATCATATAATAATGCCTAAAATTAGGACTTTGAAAAACATTGTAGCATCTCTCTAGGCATCTATTTTGCAAAGAGTAGTGAAAAGTTCCGAAAAAAGGCACTTAACTCAAGTTTATGGTATCTCCTAAAATCATATTTTTAAAATAGATTCCATGTTTTTTCGGAACCATGATGCAAAAAACAAAAAGAAATAGAATATAATGGAAATATAAACAATAGTAAATCTCACATTTTAGGGCTTTTTTGATAAAAATTGGAATTAATCGGGAGCTTAAGGAAATATCAAATAGCTCTGTACTAAAGCGATATCAAACCAAAGCCGATAAGGATAGCGATATAATAAACGATCCGAATTTATTTAGCGACGATCCTGGGGCATATTTTAGATTTTCTTTTTGAAGACAACCAAGGCAAGCATCAAAAATCACCAATAATATAATAAAAATAGCCTTTTGTCTTTTTAAATTAGGCTGATTGCTATAATAGTTGTCAGGCTATTTGTTTATTTTGGCTAAGGTTTTACGACGATATCATCTTACAGTGATACTAAAATTTAAACACCAGCTTATATAAGATTCTTAAATCTAGAAAAAATACAAAAAGCATACCATTTTAGAAAAATATACTTTCTCGCGTATTTGCAAAGAAGCAATCAGATAATATAGTAGTTTTTAAAATTGGTTTAGAAGCTAAACAGCATAAAGTTTGGGCTACCCATCGGGTTACCTTTTAAAGTCTTAAGTCTTGAAATACCGTATTTTATGGAATTTTGGATGGTGCGGATGAAAGGACTTGAACCTTCACGCCGTGGGGCACCAGATCCTAAGTCTGGCGTGTCTGCCAATTTCACCACATCCGCACAACAATAATAAAATGGTACGCCCATCAGGATTCGAACCTGAGGCCTACGGCTTAGAAGGCCGTTGCTCTATCCAGCTGAGCTATGAGCGCATAAAAACAAAGTGGCGCGCCCGATAGGAGTCGAACCCATAACCTACAGATCCGAAGTCTGTCGCTCTATCCAATTGAGCTACGAGCGCCCAAGTGGGGTGAGTGATGGGAATCGAACCCACGACCCTCAGGACCACAATCTGATGCTCTAACCGACTGAGCTACACTCACCATCTAACAAATGGTCGGGGTGAAAGGATTCGAACCTTCGGCCCTCTGGTCCCAAACCAGATGCGCTAACCAGCCTGCGCTACACCCCGAGGCATTGCGAGTTTAGCCTACTTATTGAAAAGGCGCATTGTAGCCAAAAAAATGCGCTATGTCAAGAAAAATAAGCTTAAATTTGAAAATTTGCAAAATTTTTTGCTTCAAGCCGCGCAAACTCGGCTAAGAACAAATTTGGTGTAAAAGAAAAAAGTTAGCCCGATCAGCCAAACGTTAAAAAACATCGCCTTAAAAATATCTTGCAACTCGCCGCCAAAAACATATGCCACGAGCGCGTAAAGCGCTATTTGTAGCACTATCTGGCGAGTAAAATTTAAAACAAAAACCGCCGCGGGCCTTTTTACGCCTTGAAGCGTCGAGCCGGAGAGATTTATGAGCGCGTAGCCTATAAACGCTAGCGAATTTACCGCAAAATAGCTTTTTGCCGCGTTTACGACTTCGGGCGTTTCGTCAAAAAAGCCGACCAAAATCCCGCCGAGCCCAAGGCAAAAAGCCGCCGTTAATATGCAGTAAAGCGCTAAAAATTTGACTGCATAGGCGTAGCAGCCGCGCACTCTAGCGTATTCGCGCGCGCCGAAGTTTTGCGATACGATACCAAGTACCGCCGACGCGATGCCAGTCGTGGGCAGCATGACGATCTGCTCGATGCGAAGAGCTAGGCCATAACCTGCGACCGCATGCGTGCCGTAACGGCTGATAAAATGCATAAGCACGAGCCCGCCAAGCGACATCGATAGGTAGTTTAGGCACGCGGGTAAGGCTTGGGCTAAAATTTTACGGTAGATGGCAAGCTCGGGCGCAAATGAGCGTAAATTTAAAAAATTTATCATACCCGTTTTTGCGACCTTGACGCCTAAAAATAGCGAACCAAGAAGCTGCACCGAAGCCGTCGCCAGCGCTATCCCGCCGATACCCAGCCCGCAAAAATCCACGCAAAAAAAGCAAAAGCCCAAATTTATAAAAAGTCCCGCAAAAAGCCAGTTTCGCAGGCTCTTCGTATCGCCCGCGGCTACTAGCACGCCGTTTAGCGATTTTATGAGTAAGAAAAACGGCGAAGCAAGAAATATCACGCGGTTATACGCCATGGCTTCGCGTAAAAACTCCTCGTTTGCGCCTAAAATTTTAAGCAAATGCGGCGTAAAAATAAAGCCTGAAAGCCCCATAAAAAGCGCGCAAAGAAGCACGAAAAACACGCCCTTTGCGGCGTAAATTTTAGCGAGTTTTTCTTTGCCGCCGCCAAGCGCGTTGCCCACAAGCGCCGTTAGCGCCGAGCCAAAGCCAAGCCCTACGCCAACGACGCTGATATAGAGCAAAAAACTCATCGAAAAGCCCGCCAGCGCCTGAGTCGAGATGCGCGCGGCAAAAAATACGCCCGTCACGTTGTAAAGCGTGTTAAAGCTCATCGCGACGCCCGCGGGCGCGGCTAGGCGCAGTACGAGCTTATCTATGGGCTCTTTTGTGAGATTCACTTGATTTTGAGCTCCAAAAGCGCATCTTTTACCTCTTTTGGCACGCGGTAGCTGTCGCGGATCTTTGAGATCGTTTTGTTGTGGGTAAATTTACTCAGTCGCCCACTCTCTAGCAGCTGCTGCCCTGCGCCGTCAAATTTAATAAAAATCTCAGCTAAACACCAAGCAGCCGCCATTTGCACGTAGTATCGCTCATCCTTTTCCTCGGCGCAAATTTCAAAAAACCGCTCCAGCGAAACCGCCCCAAAATTGCGCATAAAATAAACGTAGAAAAAGCGCTTTTCGTATTCTAAATTTGAGCTGAGAGCCTGCTTTAGTAGCGCATCCACGTAGCGCGCATCGCTGAATTTAGGCTCAAAGCCGTCCGTCACAGCCCAGTTTGGCATCGTTTTGATAAACTCGCTAGCTAGCTTAAATTTAGCTTCGTCGTCTTTTATGAGCATTATCAAAAAGCCCTTTAGCATAAACTCCTCGTGAAAAAACGGCTCATAAGCAGCGATCTGTTCTAAATTTAGCCGAGCAAAATTTTGCTTTGCCAGGCGTCTTAGCTCGGGAGTTTTTACGCCTAAAATTTCGGGGCTTTTGATGAGTTTTTGCGAAAATGCCGCCAGCTTTTCGCTCTTAAGCCCCTCTAAAATCTCTAAAAATTCGCCTTTTACGTCCACGCTAGCTCCTTTTCTTTTCAAATTTACTGCTCAAATTCGTCCTGCTTAAATTTGACGCCCCAAAAAGCCGAAGCGTCAAATTTGCCGCCCTGCGCGCCTAAAAGCAAATTTTAAAGGCTCAAATTTTACTTTTGAGCCTCTTGCGCGCGTTTTGCCGACTTTTTACGAGCGTAGATGTTGATGAGCTCCACGCCCAGAGAAAACGCCATCGCAAAGTAAACGTAGCCCTTAGGCACGTGCATACCAAGCCCCTCGCCCACAAGCGTAAAGCCGATCAGGATCAAGAACGCAAGCGCGAGAATTTTGATCGTCGGGTTGTTGTCGACGAAATTTGAGATGCTCTTAGACGCGAACATCATCACGCCCACCGCAAGCATCACGGCTAGAATCATGATCTCGATGTGGTTTGCCATACCCACCGCGGTGATGACGCTATCGAGCGAAAATACGATGTCAAGCACGGCGATCTCGGCGATAACGACCCAAAAACTCGCATGCCCTTTGCTCGCCGAGTGCTCCTCGTGCTCGCCGCTGACGCTTGAGTGGATCTCTAGCGTGGACTTGCCGATGAGGAAAAGTCCGCCTAAAATCAGCACCAAATCGCGCCCCGTGATCGTAAAGTCAAACACGCTAAATAGCGGCTTTGTAAGCTTCATAATCCAAAATAGCGAAAGCAAAAGCGCAATCCTCGTTAGCATCGCGAGCGAAAGCCCTAAAATGCGGCCTTTGTCGCGCTGCTCGGGCGGGAGCTTGCCGACTAGGATCGCGATAAATATGATGTTATCGATACCAAGCACGATCTCAAGCCCCGTTAGCGTCACGAGCGACAGCCACGCCTCGGGCGAAAAAATCCAATCAAACATTTTTTTCCTTTTTTATAAATTAGGGCGCGATTATAGCCAAAACGGGTTTAAATTTGATTGAGCGAGCGGGCGCGGGCATTTTGTGATCAAATTTGACGATTTTAGCGCACGAATATTTGCGTTTTGAGGCGATTAAATTTGACGGATTTTGGTTCATTTTGTAGCGGTTAAATTTGCCGCGATTAAATTTGATTTTGCAAAATACGCCGCAAACGGCTCTGCGGATAAATTTTTAGAAAAACCAAATTTAAAAAATTATCTTAAATAAAGGGCGTTTAAGCGATAAGCGGATAAAATTAAAATCTTTTGTGAAATTTAAAATGAAGTGGTGACCCCTACGAGACTCGAACTCGTGTTACCGCCGTGAAAGGGCGATGTCCTAACCGCTAGACGAAGGGGCCACAAATTAGCGGAAATGGGATTTTACATTAAAGATAATAAAAAATAGCTTAAACCAAGGATAAAAAATCATGAAAAAATTTTCCAAATTTGTTTTGAGTGCGTTTGCGTGTCTCGCGCTTGGCGGCTGTGCAGCATTACAAAGCCAAAAATCATCAGACAAATTTACCGTCACCATCCTCACTCCGCCGCTAAAAATCAACGACGTGGGCTTCCTGCACAAAACCGCAAATCAACTAAATTTGCAAATTTACAGCTCGGGCGTAAATACGGTAAATCTCAAAATAAACGACAAAATTTGCATGAACGGCGCGTGCTTTGAGAAAAAAGAATTTAACAAAAAGTTCTTTTTGGAGGAGAGATACGACGACTTTTTCGCGGAAATTTTGGAGCGTAAACCGCTGTATGACGGCATAAATGTAATGACAAATTCGTGCGGTTTTATACAAGATATAAGTAAATATTCAATAAAATACGAAGTTTGCGGTAAAAATATCAGCTTTTTCGACGCTAAAAACCGCATAAAAATCATCATAAAAGAGCTTCAATGAAATTTATCGGCGCGCACGTCAGCATCGCGGGCGGCGTAGAAAACGCTCCGCTAAATGCGGCAAATATCGGCGCGAACGCCTTTGCGATGTTCGTTAAAAATCAGCGTCAATGGGAAGCCAAGCCGCTAACCCCAGAAAATATCTCCAAATTTAAACAAAATTTAAAAGCAGCCGGCATCGAGCCCAGGCACGTTTTGCCGCACAACGGCTACCTTATAAATTTAGGCCATCCAAACGATGAGCAGCGTCAAAAGTCCATTAACGCCTTTTTGGACGAAATTTACCGCGTAGAGGCGCTAGGCCTAGTGATGATAAATTTTCACCCAGGCTCGTATCTAAACGAAATTTCGCCAGAAATTTGCCTCCAAAATATCGCAAATTCCGTAAATTTCCTACTCGAAAACAGCCAAAACGTAAAGCTAGTCATCGAAAACACCGCGGGCCAAGGCTCAAATTTGGGCTTTAAATTTGAACACCTAGCCTACATCATCAAACGCTGCATCGATAAAAGCAGGATCGGCGTGTGTCTGGATACCTGCCATACGTTTGCGGCAGGATACGACATCAGAGATAACTACGGGCGCGTGATGAGCGAATTTGACGAGATAGTCGGGCGCGATATGCTGTGCGGCATGCATATAAACGATACAAAATTTGACCTAGCCAGCAAAAAGGACCGCCACGAGAGCCTAGGCAAGGGCTTTTTGGGCTTAAAAACGTTTGAAAACATCATAAACGACCCCCGCACGGACGATATCCCGCTAGTTTTAGAGACGATCGACGAGAGCATCTGGGCGGACGAGATAAAAATTTTAAGAAACTTTAAAGGAGAATAAATGAGAAAATATATCGGCGTGTGCCTCGCGGCTTGCTGCTGTCTAAATGCGGCGGGCTTTAAAATCCCGGAGCAAAGCGGCGATAGCATCGCGCTTTTAAACTCAAACGTCGCGACGAGTTTCGGACCCGACGCAGCCTATAATAACCCGGCAAATATGGTATTTTTAGACGGCGGACACTACCTAGAGAGTTCTCTAACCTACCTACGCATGTCAAAGACGAAGTATAGGCATTTTAACGGCGACAAACTCACCTCCAAAAGAGCAAACGCGCTCGTGCCTACGTTTCACTTCGTGACGCCGCAGTTTGGCGACTGGCGCTTTGGCCTCTCGGTCGTCGTGCCTGCGGGAATGTCGATGAGATGGGACGAAAATCTACCTAAAGCCACATCTAAAAAATTTGATCTAAAAGTGATCGAGGTAAATCCTAGCGTCGCCTACGCGTTAACCGATAATATCGCGTTAGGCTTTGGCCTCCGCGCCGTTTACGCTAGAGGAGAGGCCGTGCAGGAGGTGCCTGGCGCCCTACCCGCCTCGCAGGATATCAAAGGCGACCGCGTAAATTTCGGCTATAACGCGGCAATCACCTATAAACCGACCTCAAATTTGAGCCTAGCGGCCACCTACCGCTCAAAAGTAAATATTAATCTAAAAGGCAACACCGACATCAGCGCACCGGCGCATCCGAGGGGGGCATTTCCGAGCGGCTCGTATAGCGGCAGCGCAAAGCTATCCGTACCGCTACCTGCGAGCTTAAATTTAGCCCTATCGTACAAAATCGCAAATACCACACTTCTATTTGACTTTGAGAGAACCTACTGGTCGGCGTGGAAAGAGCTTGACTTCAACTACCCAGGCGCCTCGACCGCACACTATCGCAACCCGTTTTTTGCGGCATTTGACGCGTCCAAAAAGCGCGACTGGAAGGACAGCAACGCCTACCGCATCGGCGTAGCGCACGACGCGACGGATAAACTCCGCCTAATGGGCGCGGTTACGTTTGACGAGGCCGCCTCTAGAGCCGATACCACGGGCTTTGATCTGCCCGATACCAAGGCCGTTATCTACGCAGCGGGCTTTAACTACAAATTTACGGACGCTTTGGAGCTAGGAGCTAGCTACTTCTACCAAGACAGAAAAGCGCGCGACGTAAACTACTACTCAAACGCGTCAGGACTCTATCCAAACGGCAAATTTGAGCGCGGCAACGCTCAGGCGATAAATTTGAACGTAAAATATAAATTTTAAGGCCCAGTCATGAACTACCCTTACGAAAATTTCGAGGATATGCTAAACGCCGCAGTAGGTAAAAACGGCGGCGGCATCGCGATCTATACAGAAACTAGCAAGATTAGCTACGATCAGCTACGCACAAATGCCTTTACGCTGGCTGCTTTTTTGCAAGGTATGGGCATAAAAAAAGGCGACCGCGTCGCGATGATCGTAAATAACTCGCCCGAGTTTATCGCTAGCTACTTTGCCATCACGCTGCTAGGCGCGATCGCAGTGCCGATAAATACCTTCTTAAAATACGAAGAATTCGAATACATCATAAACGACTGCGGGGCGAAATTTCTCTTTGCTTCGGTCGAACTCGCAAAAGAGATAAAAGGGCTAGATAGCAAAACGGCGATCAAAAAGATCGTCTGGATCGGAGATAGAGCCGAATTTGACGAAAACAACATCAGCTACGCGCACGCGCTAAACTGCCGTATAGAGCTAAATTTGACCGACCGACCGAAGCTTGACGACCTAGCCCACATCATCTACACCTCAGGCACCACGGGCAAGCCAAAGGGCGCGATGATCAGCTACCGCAACCTCATCTCAAACGTCCAGGGCGCGCAAGAGGTCTTTCACGTACGCACGAAGGATAGATTTGCCGTGTTTTTGCCGATGTTTCACAGCTTTACTCTCACGGCGATGGTGCTACTGCCGATATTTTCGGCGTGTTCGCTTATTTTAGTAAAGTCCATTTTCCCGTTTTCAAACGTCCTAAAACAAGTCCTGCTCAAGCGCGCGACCGTGTTTTTAGGCGTGCCCGCGATCTACACGGCTATCGGAAAGGCTAAAATCCCGTGGTATTTTCGCTGGTTTAACTGTATTAGGATTTTCATCAGCGGCGGAGCGCCTTTGGCGGAGCAGACTATCACGGATTTTCGCGTTAAATTTCCGCGCGCGGTACTGATAGAGGGCTACGGCCTTAGCGAATGCTCGCCTATCGTCTCGGCAAACACGCTGCAAAAACAAAAAATCTCAAGCGTCGGCTTGCCGCTGCCGGGCTACGAAGTAAAATGCATAAACGACGAGATGATGGAGCTGCCCGCAGGCGAGGTGGGCGAGCTAATCGTAAAAGGCGACTGCGTGATGCAGGGCTACCTAAATATGCCCGACGCGACCGACGAAACGATCGTAAACGGCTGGCTGCGCACGGGCGACCTCGTTAAGATCGACGAAGAGGGCTATATCTTTATCGTCGACCGCAAAAAAGACCTCATCATCTCAAAGGGCATAAACATCTACCCGCGCGAGATCGAGGAGGTGCTGTTTAAGTTGCCAGAAGTTGAAGCCGCCGCGGTTATCGGCATCAGAGACGAGCACGCGGACGAGGAGGTCACGGCCTTTATCCAGTTTAAAGAGGATATGAGCCTAGACGAAAAAGATATCCGCGCGCACCTCAAAAAACACTTGGCGAATTTTAAAATTCCAAAGACGATTTATTTTAAAGACGAACTGCCTAAAAATGCGACGGGCAAGGTGCTCAAACGCGTTTTAAAGGATCAGATAAGGGGTGAAATTTAGTGCGATTTTTGATAGAGTTTATCGGCGGAGAGCAAAATTCTAAAATTTCCTCGCTCATAAAATGCAGCCAAAACGAGGCAAAAATTTTACGCCACCTAAGCAAAAGCTACATCGAAGGCACTCCGCAAAGTAGCGCTTACGACGTACTTTGCGCGGTTTTTGGTAGCGAGGAGTATAAATTTTTAGCAGGCCTTGCGGACGTAAAAAACCTACTTGAAAGCGGCTGGATCGTGCAGGGCTTTTCTATATTTAAAAACCCTAACGCAGACGGCGCGGGCTCAAATTTACTCGGCCTGCTTCACAACGAGATCTCGCTATCGCCGCTTTTTCTTAAAATTTTAGAAGAGGGCGAGTTTGGGGGTACGCTGCCATCAGTTGCGCCAAAAGCCCATCATATTTACTAACTAAAAGATAAGTTTTTTCGCGTGGAGCTTTACGGCAACCTCTCGTTTTTTAGCAAAAACGTCTCAAGCGACGCCAAAAGCCGCCTCGAAAAAGACATGAAAGAGCTAGAAGCCATCATCGAAAAACGGCTAAATTTAAGCAAAATTTCTATTTCCGTCGAGCAAATTTTTAAAGATAACGCGCTAAACGACAAAGAACAGCTTATTTTCCTCGCGCTTTTAAAGGAAGAATACGTCGGCGAAACGGACGCAAATCGCGATCTAAACGCGCTTGTAGGGATTTTAAGCGCGGACGAATTTGAACGAATAAAAAACCGCGCTCTGTTAGACGAGGGATCAAAACTAATCGAAAACGGCCTCATCGACTACGACGAGTCGCTAAACGCTTACGGCGGCTTTAGCAGGACGTTTTACATAACCGACGAAATTTTACAAAGCGTAATGCACCCAAAAACCGAGAGCAAAAGTAAAAAACTAGCGCTAGAAACTCTCGTAAAAGAGCAAGAAATCTTTGAGCTCATCGAACCATCGACCGACATAAACGACGTCGTGCTGGACGTCAAGGTAAAAGAGCTGCTGGACGCGATCCTAAAGCAAGTAGATCGCCGCGTGCTGGCGCGCCTATCTAGCTGGGGCATCAAGTCGCGCAAAAACGTGGACGCCAAAATCATCTTTTTCGGGCCGCCGGGTACGGGCAAAACCATGAGCGCGCTAAGCCTCGCAAAGAGCCTAAAAAAGCAGGTTCTTAGCTTTGATTGCTCTAAAATTTTGAGTAAATACGTCGGCGAAAGCGAGCAAAACGTGCGTAAAATTTTTGACACCTACAAAGAAATCTGCGCCAAAAGCAAGAGCGAGCCCGTGCTGCTGCTAAACGAAGCCGATCAGTTTCTAAGCACGCGCGTCGAGGGCGGCAGCGGCGCGGACAAGATGCACAACCAAATGCAAAATATATTTTTGGAGCAAATCGAGCGCTTCGAGGGCGTACTTATCGCCACGACGAACTTCTTGCAAAGCCTGGATATCGCGTTTTCTCGCAGGTTTGATTATAAGATCGAGTTTAAAAAGCCCGACCTCGCCGCTCGCCTTGCGATCTGGCGCAAAGTGCTGCCCGAAAATGCGAGCTTTGAGGAAAATTTCGACGTCAAGCAGCTGGCTAAATTTGAGCTAAGCGGCGCGCAAATCATGCTCGCGCTCAAAAATACCGCGCTAAAAGTCGCCGTGCGTGAGGACGGAATATTTACGATGAGCGACTTTGAAAGCGAGATCAAGCGCGAGATGAGCTCAAATTTCGGCGAGGATAAGAAGGTTGGGTTTGACGGGTAAATTCGGCTAAATTTGGAGTGCAGCGGGGTTCAATCGGCCAAATTTGGCTCGCTGTTTTGCTAAATTTACGCCGCTCGTGAAGCTTTATCGCGCATTTTTGCAAATTTAAACGTTAAATTTGCAGCTCGGCTAGCGAAAATTTGGCAAGCGATTTAAATTTAT
>CAUQHH010000016.1:0-20430 GCA_963517705.1 uncultured Campylobacter sp. | reverse complement strand
GCCCGAAATTTAAATTTAAAAGCCACGTCCACTACGACTCCACGATCTGCCAGTATCACGAGCGCAGGCACGAGATCTGCGGCAGATGCGTCGAGGCCTGCCCTACGGTCGCGATCCTAAAAGAGGACGAGACCAAGCACCTAGTTTTCTCCCACATCGACTGCGTAAACTGCGGCGGTTGCGTTAGCGTGTGCCCTAGCGGCGCGCTTGACTACTCCGATATGCCAAGAAATTCATTCGCCGAGATAGCCAAACTCTACCGCGGCAAAATCGCCCTCGTCGTGCCCGCAAAGGCAAATTTAGAAAACCTAAGCGTAAATTTACCCGCAAACGTGCTGCCTTTTGCCGTGAGCGGCGAGAGATTTTTGAGCGAGACGCATCTGCTCGGGTTGCTTCAAGAAAGCGGCGCCCAGGTCGTGATCTACGAGAAAAATATCGGCAAAGGCACCAAAGATGCAGTGGATATTTTAAATCAAATTTACGAGCTTAAATTTAACGAAAAAGCCGTCCTAGTCGCGCAAAACGAAGACAAGCTAAAAAGCGCCCTATCTCAGGCTAAATTTATCGAAGGCTCGCAGCACTCCGTCACCGAGTACGCCCTGCCTAAGCGCGAGATTTTCGCCAAACGCCTAGAGTGGCTAGTCGGAGATCAAAATTTAGGCTCCGTTAGCACCACGGAGCTCATCAGATACGGTCGCGTCGAGATAAATCAAGACACCTGCACGCTGTGCCTAAGCTGCGTGGGAGCGTGCAACGTCGCTGCCCTAGTCGCAGACAAGAAAACAAACTCTATCGTCTTTAACCCGAGCGTCTGCACCGCGTGCGGATACTGCGAGCTTAGCTGCGCGGAAAAAGACACGATATTTTTACGCCCGGGCAAGATCGATCTGGAGCCTAGTTTCTTTGCCTTTAGCGAGCTAGCCAGAGACGAGCTTTTCGCCTGTATCGAGTGCGGCAAGGAGTTTGCGACCAAAAAGGCCGTCGAGAAGATCGCCTCAATCATGGCGCCTAAATTTAACGGCGACAAAGCCAAGCTAAAGACGCTTTATTGCTGTTCGGACTGCAAAGCCAAAGTAATGATAAAAGCGCAAATGGATCAAATGAAAGAAGAGGTTTTAAATGGACAATAACTTAACCAAGGCGCGCGCGTATTTTTACGAGTTTTTGGCCTATCCGCTGTTTTTTCACGAGCACGGAGGCAAATTTGACCGCTGGCGCGAGCAGCTAGCCTACCTAGCGACCAGTCCGGTTACGCCCCAGAGCGAGGCCGCGTTTGCGAATTTGGCAAAATTCGACTTTGAGAAATTCGCCAGGGAGCAAAACGACGTGCTTTTTGACTTTTCTTACTCAAATATCCCGCTAAACGCTTCATTTTACGAGGACGGACGCGACGACGGCGCGGCTAGGCTGCGCGTGATCGAGTGTCTGAAGCTAAGCCCGTACCGCAGGGACAAAGAGGTCTGCAAGGACAGCGAGGACTACGTCGGATTTATATTTTTAGCCACGGCGACATTTTTGCGCGACGAGGTAGCAGGCGCGGCAAATATCAGCAGCAAGCTATTTACGGACGTTACGAACAAATTTATCGACGAATTTATCAAATTTTTATCCGCTCACAAAAATGCCGACTTTTTCGCCTCTTACGCGGTTATCTTGCGCGATTTCATCGAGCTTGAGCGCGCGGTGCTAGGCGTGGAGGCCCCTCCTGCGCCGATCGGCGACAGCGCGGCGGTAGCCTCGATGAAAAAAGAGCCGTTTCAAAGCAAGATGCCTACGGCCAAAACAAAACTCCGCTGGGAGGAGTTCTCGCCAGTCATCTCGCAAGAGTTCGACGACTGAGGCTTGCTCGCTTAAATTTGCTTGCTAGGCTCGTGCCGGCAGGCAAATTTAACTTGCCCGAGTCGCCCGAGCGGCCGTTTTCTCGTCAAATTTGCGCTTTAAATTTAGCCAGATAAACCCGTCCATTTTCGGCGCGATTTTTTAGCCTCTTTAACCCGCCCAAATTTACTCCCGCATTTTTCAAATTTACCACCCCCAAATTCACTCAAATTTAACCGCCTTTTGGCTAAGATTTCGCAAATTTAATTATGAGCAAAAGGATCGAATTTGCAAAGCTTTTTTAAATTTATATTCACACTCGCAGCCTTTGCCGCCGTCCTCTTTTATCTTTCTTTTTTAGGAGTTAAATTTGATAAATTTGGATCAGGCTCTATGCCCACGGGTTTCACCGTCACTCCCGATACTAAAATAGACCCAAACTCCGAGCTAGCCAAATACGTAACGCAAGAGGAGATAGACGACTTTGGTTTTAGGTGCGCCGACATCGTCTGCGACGAGGAGAAAAACGCTACGCTCGTACCTTTAAGAGCTGCTCTTGATAAAAAAGATACCGATTTTGTAGTTAAATTTATAAAAGATAACAACCTAAGCGTAGACGTGAGTATGAGAGATAAAAGAACCCCGCTGATGTACAGCTCTTTTAGAAACGACGTAAATACCTCTAATGCTTTGATAAATTTAGGAGCGGATATAAGGGTTAAAGATAGATTCGGTCTATCTCCTATGGCCTATGCCATTATGCTAAACTCTCTAGATACGACTAAGATGCTACTAGATAAAGGGGTTAAATTTGAAGAGGTGGAGTATGTGGCTTATTTTATAATTAATTCAAAAGATAGCTATAGATGGATGTCGTCGCTAATAATAGACGGTAACGACATAACTATAAACTATACGATAGACCCGGATCATCCTGGACGATACCCCGATACAGACATAAATAATCCGGCCTGTGTCAAAACTTGTGATGGTGACAAGGTAGAGCCGTTTAAATACGTAGTTTCAAAAAAACTATCCCAAATGGCAGAACTAATGCTAAGCACGGGGTATAAACCCAAAGAGTTTAAAATGGGAAGCGGACTACAAGGCATAAAAGACGAAGAGAAAAATAGACCGTTACAGCTAAGTGCCTGGGCTCTCTTAGATGACTACGAAGACTACGAGCCAATGCTTGAGGTATTTATAAAATACGACCTACCGAATGCCCCTACTAAGGAGCAGCTAAAGGAGGCGTATGGCAAGTGCTATAAGACTTACCTGTGGTACAAAGTGAGATGGATAGACGGAGCAAGTATAAACAAAAAAAGACCGTTTTATGTAGATATGCCCATAAAAAATTTAGAAAAATATTGCACCGATCCAAACGGGACTTTTCAAAACGTGAGATCGTTTATATCTTGGACAAACGAGCAAAAAAAGATGAATGAAATAATAAAAATAGGGGATACGGGGAAGGTAATTTACGTAGATGGCAACCGAAGTAAATCTAGCCCAAGCTCAAATTTGAAGTAAAATAATCTCGTCGCAAAAACGAAGCCAAAATATAAATTCGGCCGAATACAATTTGAGCTCGCAGCGGGCGTAAATTTAAATTTAAGCGGGTAAATTTGACGAGAACGACCGTAAATTTGCCCGTCAAATTTCAAATTTGACTAAATCTTGTTAGCTTCTAAAAAATGCGTCGCTTAGAGAGATTAAAATTTATCGTTGCATGGTGGTTAGGCTCTAAACTACGGCATTTGAAGCGACCGCGAAAACCGCCCGAGATAAAAAGACAAATTTAAAAAGCGGCGCGCTAGAGTAAATTTGCGCCTAACGCTCGCCTCGCGCCAAAAGCTTCGCCGTCCGCCCGTTTTTTCGCACTTCTTTGAAAAATATCCGCAACGCCTTTTGCTCCTTTGCACCGATTTCGTAGCTGATAAATTTGAGATACCATTTGATATCGTCCGCGCTGATACCCCTAGTTTGGGCGTATTTGGCGAGGATGTAGTTTGGGATTTTGACATTTGCTCGCAAAAACTCGCGCGCCAGCCGCTCATATGCGCCGCGCCCCTTCACGCAGGAAAATCGCCCGAAAACAAACGGCAAGCCCATCCGCTCGCGCCATGCCCGCCCAAGGTCGTAAAACGCCTCCTCGCCCTCCCGCAGATA
The DNA here is from genome assembly GCA_963517705.1 of uncultured Campylobacter sp. Lineage (GTDB taxonomy): Bacteria > Campylobacterota > Campylobacteria > Campylobacterales > Campylobacteraceae > Campylobacter_A. The sequence continues at coordinate 16,440 of CAUQHH010000016.1, read as the reverse complement.
TGCCTTTAGCGCGCGGTCGCCGATAAGCACCTCGCCCTCAAGCCCCAGCACTCCGGCTAGCGCGTTTGAGCTCGCAGACGCGGGGTCGGGACGCACGGCGGTGCCCTTTCGCACGAGCACGCTTTTGACGTCGCCTTTTGCGACGATGCCCAGACTCACCTTTTTGTAGCGTTTTTTGCGGCTTTCGATGCTCGAGATCACGGCTGCGTCGATCCTGCGGCAGCACAGGTCGCGGTTTAGTTTGCTAGGCACCCCTTTTTTAAATTCGATGATTTTTTTATCCTGCGAGCTTAGGCGCGAGCGTTTTAAAAATACGTGAAAAGGAAGCAAATTTAGATAATCAATCTTGCCAAAAATCATAAAAACTCCGAATTTATAAGGATTTGCGCCGTTTTAAAACGAGCTAAATTTAAAGCTGAATCCAACTGTAAAAATAAATTTTCGTAAAATCCAAATCATAGCCCGCGTCAAAAAAAACGCGGCTTGCGGGCCTCGTGACGATAGAGCAAATTTAACCGATTCGCGCCGCAAAATATATCTGCTCCAAAGTAAAGCACCAAAAAGGCGCGGGTCTGACTCGCCTAGAAAGCTCGCTTCAAAGGCAACGATGAAAAACCGCCAAAACGCGCTGAGCTTCCCATCTAGCTTCAGTTCCGAAGCTATCTTTTTAAGGCTAAATTTGAAAAAGCGGCGACTCCGCGCAGGAAATCGCCGCTAGCGAGGCAAATTTAGCTCAAGGCCGAGCTGTTTTGCTTCGTTAAATTTGGTATTCGTGCTCTTCAAGCTCGTCATTTAAGAGCTTCGTAAATCTCGCCGCATGCGCCTCTATCGCGCTATCTGGCACGCCCGGCTCCACGCCGCAGCTAGCAAAGATGCGCCCGTAAACGAGCTCGCAAAAGTCCGCGCAGCACTGAAGCGGTAGCAAAATCTCGTTTAGGCTAAATTTGATCGCGCCGTGCTTGGAGTATTCGCCTAGCCCGCCGCCCGCGCTCACGGCGATTTGCAGCTGTTTGCCCGCGATCTTCGCACCCTCGCCGTAGGCAAAGCCGCGGCTTAGCACGTAGTCGATGTAGGCCTTTAGCATCGACGGCACGTTAAAGCCCATCATCGGAAACAAAAACACGATGCGATCGGCGCGCAAAAACGCCTCCTGTTCCGCCGCGACGTCGATTTTAAGAGCGTCGGTGCCGTATAGTCCCTCTAGGTGGCGAACCTCGGCGCCCGCGCCTTTGGCGGCATTTGCCAGCGCCTTGTTTAGGCGAGAGGCGGCGAAATTTGGGTGGGATAAAACTACTAACGTTCTCATTTTGGCTCCTTTTTTGATAAATTTTAGAGCGTTTGCGTTTGGGGGCGTTAAATTTAAACTGATTAAATTTGCTGATTTTTAAACCTCGCCTCAAACCGCAAAAGTCTTATTTTTGAGAAATTATATCATCAAAAGCATAAAAACGGGTTAAGGCGGGTGGCCAAATTTTAACTAATAAGACGCTAGAGGATACGGCAATAAATTCCAACCCAAATTTATCTGCAAAACCCGTACCGCAAAAATGCTAATTTAGTTGCAAAAACCACAAGCCTGCTAAGCCGTCAAATTTGCCTCTTGCCTAAAAATATCAAGGTTCAAATTTAACTCGCCTATGATAGATAAAAGTTCTGAAATTTCCTTTTTGATCCCCGCAGCATCCTCGAGACTAGGCGGTAGCGAAAAGAGCGTCGTCTCAAATTTATTTTTCGCTCCGTTTAAAAATAGATAAAATTTATCGTCCATAAACGCCGCACTCACGCCCATCTCTCCAGCAAATTTTATCTTTAACTCTCTCAAACGCTCCATAAATGCGGGCGTCAAAAGATACCGTGCCTCTACTTTATCGTCTGTAAAAACTCTAAATTCGTCGTTAAAAAGAGTATCGTCCATCTGCTCTTTTTCGCCTATAAATTTAGTATTTAGCGTGCGACTCGCGACTATCGTTTGCCCGCTAAATTTCTTGTAAAACTCACAGACCAAGACCGAGCCGCTAAATGCTTGCATATCCTTCATCGTTGACCGTGCAAAAAATATTAGAGAGATTAGGTTAAGTCCGGGCGAGTCGCCTAGTTTTAGTTTGGCGTCCCTGGGTATGCTTATAGCTTCGCTAAGATTAAATTTAACGTCGCTATAAATGCCGCTGATTTGATCTTCGGCGCGGAATCTGTCGCGTGAATAAATATTGATTTCTCTAAATTCTTTTTCGGTTATGCCTGCTTGGGGATCGTATTTAAAGGTTGGGTTTACGTCTTTTATCGCAATGCGAATGAACGTATTTTTAAAAAAACTCGTATAATCTTTTTCTGCATCTAGCGCATAGTATGCGGATATGTTAAGAGCAAGAATGATAAACGGGAAATAGACGGCTGCAAATAAATCTCTAGCTCCGCTGCTGTCGAATATATACATAACGATCTCACCTCCTATCAAAAGCACGCCGAAAGTAAAGAAGAGTCCGAGAATTACGCTTTTAATATATCGCCTTTTGCATTCGCTTTGCTTTTTCGTGGTGGCAACTATGGCTTCGTTTATGTTCAAATTTTGCCTTTATCTAATATTTACGCGGCGAAAGGTTTGTATTTCTTTTTCGCTCGCGGTCAAGCGAATTTTAGCGAAATTTATGCCGTAAAGGCGCGGGTTTGGGCGAGTAAGCGGCTAAATTAAATAAAAATAGATCAAACTCGGCCGAAAATAAAAGAATTTAAGCCGAATCAATCGGCTTAAATTTGAGTTTAGCGCAGATGTTTGACGTTAGCTTTTGCGAGGAGTTTATTGAAGTATTCGCCGATGACGCGGTCTTGCTCGAGTTTATAAAGCGCGTTCATCGCTTCGTCTCTGACCTCGTCAAATTCAGGCATCGTTTGCCCCCTTTTAGACGCTACGTAAAACATCTCAAAGCCCTCTGGAGTCTGGAAAATTTGCGTGAAAGTGCCGTCCGGGGTCTGCTGAAATATCGTTCGTAGTTGAGGCGGGATCTGCTCGCTTTTTAGATCCAGCACGTCCATGTGCACGCTGTGGTTTGTGTTCATCGGGGAGCTGTGTTTGGCGGCCTCTAAAAGCTGCATCGAAGGTGCCACGTATCTAGTCACGCTCACGTCGGTAAAGTGTGCAAAAAGGTCGCGATTTTGCTCGAAATAGGCTCTTGCGGCGTTTTCTGAAATGTTGATTTTAGCGTCGGCAAAGATGCTTTGATATAGCTTTTCTTGTTTTATGCTTTTTGCGACATCGTCTTTAAACTGCGAGTAGTCGCCGCCCTTTGATAGCACGGCCGAGCGTAGATCTGAGGCGCTCATACCGCTCTCGCTTGCGATCTTTTGCAGCCTTTGATTTAGCTCGTAGTCGCTGGCTTCGATTTTTAGGTTTTTGATCTGCGCGGTTTCTAGTCTATCGCGGATCAGCAAATTTAGCGCGTTTGCTTCGTTTGTTTGCAGCTGCGCGGCGGCTTTGCGCACTTCGTTTACGGTGATGGGTTCGTTTTCGATGATGACGGCGATACCGTTTGAGATCTGGCTCGCGTTAGCCATACAAAAACTGAGAAAAAACGCGGCGAATGAGATCTTTTTTAACATATAAAACCTTTGTTTAAGTCTAAAGTAAATATAATTTGAGCATTATAACATTTTAAATTTAAGCGCAAGCTATAAAGGTAAAATTTAATGCAAAATTCACAAATAGTAACTAGATTTGCCCCCTCTCCGACCGGATATCTACACATCGGCGGGCTTAGGACGGCGCTTTATAACTACTTATACGCTAGAGCAAACGGCGGAAAATTTCTGCTGCGCATCGAAGATACCGACCTAAAACGCAACTCCGAAGAAGCAACGCAAGCGATAAAAGAGGCCTTTGCCTGGTGCGGGCTGGATCACGACGGCGAGGTGACGTATCAGTCGCGTAGATTTGACGTGTATAAAGAGTACGTAAACAAGCTGCTAGCCGAGGGCAAAGCCTATAAATGCTACATGAGCAAAGACGAGCTAGACGCTCTGCGCGCCGAGCAAGAAGCGCGAAAAGAGAGGCCCAAATACGACAATCGCTACCGCGAATTTACCGGTACTCCGCCTGTGGGAGTGGAGCCCGTCATACGCATCAAAGCGCCTCTAAGCGGCGAGATCGTGATCGACGACGGCATCAAAGGAGAGGTTAAATTTAGAGTCGAGGATATCTTGGATGATTTTATCATCGCACGCTCTGACGGCACTCCGACGTATAACTTTACAGTCGTAATCGACGATGCACTAATGGGCGTAACCGACGTCATCCGCGGCGACGATCATCTATCAAACACCCCAAAACAAATCGTGCTCTACGACGCGCTAGGCTTTAAAGCGCCGAAATTTTATCACGTCGCGATGATAAACGGCGAGGACGGCAGCAAGCTAAGCAAACGCCACGGCGCGACCGACGTGATGGAGTATAAGCGCATGGGTTATCTACCGGAAGCTCTTTTAAATTTCCTCGTACGCCTAGGCTGGAGCCACGGAAACGACGAAATTTTCGGTATGGACGATATGCTAAAGTACTTCGATCCGCACGATATAAACAAAAGCTCAAGCACCTATAACGCAAGCAAGCTAGAGTGGCTAAACGCCCACTACATCAAGACGCTGCCGTACGAGAGGCTGGCAAGCGAGATGCTTGAATTTGAGATAGATTTTAAAGCGATGCCAAAGGGCGAGGTGCTGTTAAATTCATTGCGCGAACGCTCAAAAACGCTAGTTGAAATGAGCCAAAGCGCAAGAACGATCATAAACGCTCCAAGCGCATACGACGAAAAAGCCTACGCTAAATTTATCACGCCCCAAAGTAAGGAAAATTTGGCTAAATTTGCCGAAATTTTGGACGAAAATTTAGACGCCAAAGGCTACGAGGAGATGACGGGTAAATTTTTAGAAGCAAACGGCTTAAAGCTAAAAGACCTAGCTCAGGCGCTTCGCGTCGCGCTAACGGGAAATAGCGTAAGCCCGGGGATATTTGAGGTGCTCGAAGTTTTGGGCGCGGACGAGACGAAAAAACGAATAAGAAATATTTTAAAGGAGAATAAATGACACACGTAACTAACGAAGAGGCGCTCGCGTATCACGAGGGCGGTAAAATAGAGATAAAAGTAAAAACCCCGTGCGCCACGGCAAGAGACCTATCTATGGCCTATACGCCTGGCGTCGCGGTACCGTGTAAAGAGATCGAGGCCGACAACGAACTAGCCTACAAATACACCAACAAGGCAAATTTAGTAGCCGTCATCACCGACGGTACGGCCGTGCTCGGTCTAGGCGATATCGGCGCGGTAGCGGGCAAACCCGTGATGGAGGGCAAGGCGGTTTTGTTTAAAAAATTCGCAAACGTAGACGCTTTTGACATCGAGCTAGACGAGCATGATCCGGACAAGATCGTAGAGATCTGCAAGGCTCTAGCCCCAACCTTCGGCGGTATAAATTTAGAAGATATCCGCGCTCCGAAGTGCTTTGAGATCGAGCGCAAACTACAAGAGGCAGTCGATATCCCGGTCATGCACGACGATCAGCACGGCACGGCGATGATTACAAGCGCGGGCATGATAAACGCGATGGAGATTTCGGGCAAAGACATCTCTAAAATCAAAATCGTAGTTAGCGGCGCGGGCGCGGCTGGTATCGCATGCGCGAAGATGTATAAAGCGCTTGGCGCAAAACACATCGTGATGGTAGATAGCAAAGGCGTGATCCACAAAGGCCGCACCGATCTAACTCCGGAAAAGGTCGAATTCGCCCTAGAAACCGCAGATAGAACGCTAGCGGACGCGATGAAGGGCGCTGATATGTTCCTAGGCCTATCAAAGCCCGGCGTCGTGACTAAGGAAATGGTCGCGTCGATGAACGACGAGCCGATTATTTTCGCGCTTGCTAACCCGACTCCCGAAATCTTCCCCGAAGACGTCGCTAGCGTGCGAAACGACGTGATGATGGGTACCGGCCGCAGCGACTATCCAAACCAAGTAAATAACGTTCTTGGCTTTCCGTTTATATTCCGCGGAGCGCTTGACGTCAGAGCTAAAAAGATCACCGAAAATATGAAAATGGCTGCGGCGCGCGCGCTTGCAAATTTGGCCAAAGAGCCCGTGCCTGCGGAGGTTTGCGAGGCGTTTGGCGTAAAAGAGCTAAAATTCGGCAAAGACTACATCATACCAAAACCGTTTGACAAACGCGTCCTAACGGCGGTAGCTCCTGCGGTAGCGCAGGCTGCGGTCGACGACGGCGTGGCTAGAGTGAAGGATTTTGACGTAAAAGCCTACATAGAAAAGCTAGCGAAGGGTCTGTAAATGAAAAACGTCAGGCTCATCTCTCACCCGCTCATCGAGCACAAACTAGCGATTTTAAGGGATAAAAACACTGAGCCGTTTCAGTTTAGGATGCTCGTGGACGAGATCAGCCACCTGATGATATTTGAGGCGACTAGGGATCTGGCGCTGCGCGACGTGAGCGTGCAGACTCCGGTCGCCCAGGCTAAGGCTAAAAAGCTCGCGACTAAGGTGATGATTTGCCCGATTTTGCGCGCGGCCCTGGGTATGCTAGATAGCGTATTTACGATCATTCCCGATGCTAGCGTCGGTTTTTTGGGCTTTCAGCGAAACGAAAAGACCGCGGAGGCGGAGTTTTTCTACGCCAAGCTGCCTCGCGACGCCAAAAACCGCCTAGCCATCATCATCGATCCGATGTTTGCCACCGGCGGCACGGCTATCGACGCGGTTAAATTTTTACGCGAAAACGGCATAAAGCAGATCAAATTTATCTCCATCATCGCCGCTCCCGAGGGGCTAAAGCGCTTTAGCGAAGTTTACCCGGACGTCGAGGTCTATACGGCTGCGATCGACGAGCGACTAAACGAGAAAAACTACATCGTGCCGGGCCTTGGCGACGCGGGCGATAGGGTGTTTAATACGCTTTAAATTTGATGAACTCGGACGGCAAATTTAGCTTGTCTCAAAATTTGACCGAATTTGACTGCGATCTATGCGGTTGGATTCGGTTTTTTCCGAGTCAAATTTGACGCAAATTTACTCTCGTCTTTACGGCGCGAAATTATCAAATTTGGATTTAACCCGTAAAATTTGACGGCAAATTTAACCCCGAAGCAAGCGCTTCAAATTTATTCCAAAGGTCTTTTTTTGAACAAACAACTACTTAGAAACGTCATCTTACCGCTAGCTGTTTTGCTGCTCGCGGCGTTGTTTAAATTTATTATCCCAGATAGCAGCTCAACCCCACCAAAACAAAATCAGCCGCAAAGCGAGTTTAGAGGAAACGACGCAAGTAAAAACGTAGCTACCGCGCCTTCCGCAAACGTCGTAAAAGACGGCATCTACACCTCAAAAGACGAGGTTGCGGCGTATATTTATAAATTCGGCGAGCTGCCGCGAAATTTCATCACCAAAAAAGATGCGATCGCGCTCGGATGGGACGCTAAAAGCGGCAATCTATGGCAAGTCACGGATAAAAAAAGCATCGGCGGCGACCGCTTTTCAAATAGAGAAAAAAAACTGCCCAGCGCCGACGGGCGCAAGTGGTTTGAGTGCGATATCGGATACCGTGGAGGACGACGCGGAGCCGAGCGTATCGTGTTTTCTAACGACGGGCTGATCTATTACACGCCCGATCATTACGAGAACTTTTATCTACTTTATGATCGGAGGCGGCAGTGAAAATCATAACTCTAAACGGCGCGAAAATGCGCGAGAAAACGGCGACCTTTGAGTATCTGGCGCGAAAATTCGGCCTGGGTCCCGAGATAAAAAACCTCGACGCGCTTTATGACGCGCTCGGCGAGATAAACGAACCTACTCAAATCAAACTAAAAAATCGCTCCGCTCTTAGCGCGCTTGGCGACTACGCAGACGATCTGATCGCCGTTTTTACCGACCTTGCGGAGGAAAACGAGCGGGTAAAATTTGAGATTTTGTCTTGATTTGGTTGCCGCTCGTGATACCGTAGCTGTGGATAAAATTTGATTTTAAACTCGTTTTTGTCCCTTAAGTAAAATCACCAAAAAATCAAGCCGAATTTTATCATCCCAAATTCGGCTTCAAACCCAAAAATTAGAGCTAAATTTTTGATAACTAACGCGACTTTAAAAGCCATATCTAACGCCACCGCACACATTACCTTATTTGTTTGATGAGGAGATTTTGCCACGAAGGGCTACGTGGATCTTATACTCGGATGCTCTGCTGAGCCGACCCGCAGCCAATACCCAAACCATTACGCGGTGCGATAAAAATAGCCAAAGAGGGAAAGTCGTCGCCTAGTGCTGATAAAATCATCTAGCGCCGAGTCTCGTCGCACCTTGTGTGCGCTGCATACAGAAAGCTCTTTGGCAGGCGCGCAAATGACCATGATGCAAAAAACGCGAGGCTAAATTTAAAAATGCGCCTTGGTTTAGACAAAAAGTCGCTAATTTTTATAGACCAAAATAGAAAGCCGGCTCTGTTTGCGTCGAGCAACAAGCAAAGTGCAAGGGCTTTTTGGGAGCGAAATTTACACTTGGTAATCCAGGCCCGCATAGTATCGTAGCGTAGCGAATTTTAAAATATATATCCGACGAATTCGATTTTAAATTTACGTTATTTTCAACCACAAAAAACTTATCCGCATTATTTTGTTGCCAAATTCCTTACTCGCCTAAAATCCAAAATACATTTCAAAAATCAATCATTTATGTAAATTTGAATATCGCAAGCAAAGACGCAAGATTTGCGGTTTAAATGCGCAAATTTAAAAGATGCTACCGCAAGCACGGCAAACAAATGTAGTAATTTTAGCGGAAGCAAACAAAACTTACGGACAAGTTTTAAAATAACGCAAAAGACAAATGTCGCGGCTACCGATAAAATCACTCGTCAAAAAGCTTTGAGTAAAATTTTATCGCCATAGTAATAAATTTAAAGTTAGATCGCCTTGCTTGCAGCCGATTAAAAGCCGCGAGCAAGGCAAACCGCGCCGCAAATTTAGCGGCGGGATAGGTAGTTAGTATCGTAGTTGTTGTCTATGAAGTCTTGGTTCTCCATCATCGCTATATGAAAGTCTCGCGTGGTTTTGATGCCGCTTATGACGAGCTGTTCTAGCGCGACCTTCATTTTGCGTATTGCGCGGTTGCGGTCGGTATCCCAGACGATGAGCTTGCCGATCATGCTGTCGTAATACGGCGGGATCGAGTAGTCCTGATAGATGTGGCTATCCATGCGCACGTTTCGGCCGCCCGGGCAGACGTATTTGGTTATCTTGCCGGGACTTGGCGTAAACGTATTTGGATCCTCGGCCGTGATGCGGCACTCGATGGCGTGGCCTTTTAGCGTGATGTTTTCTTGCGGCGGTAGCGCCTCGCCCTGGGCTACTTTTATCATCAGTTCGATGATGTCTAGGCCGCTTACCATCTCGCTCACGCAGTGCTCGACTTGCAGGCGCGTGTTCATCTCGATGAAGTAAAAATCCAAATTTTTATCGACCAAAAACTCAAACGTTCCCGCACCCTCGTAGCCGATAGCTTTTGCCGCGCGGATCGCCGTTTCGTGTAGCCTCTCTCGCGTCGCTTCGTCTAGTAGTATCGCGGGACTTTCTTCGATCAGTTTTTGGTGGCGACGCTGCATAGAGCAGTCGCGCTCGCCGATATGCAGGACGTTGCCGTGGCTGTCGCCGATGATCTGAACCTCGATGTGGCGCGGGTTTAGGATGTATTTTTCCATATACATCGTCCCATCGCCAAACGCGCTCATCGCCTCGCTCTCGGCCGACCAAAACGCCTTTTCGATATCCTCCTCGCGCTCGACCACGCGCATGCCGCGCCCGCCGCCGCCGGCTGCTGCTTTTAGGATGACCGGATAGCCGATTTTTTTAGCTAGCTCTTTGGCGGCTTTGGTGTCGGCTACCGCGCCGTCAGAGCCGGGGATCACGGGAACGCCCGCGCGCTGCATTACTTGCTTTGCCTTGCTTTTATCGCTCATCAGCGCCATAGCGGCCACGCTAGGTCCGATAAATTTCAGCTTGTGATGCGAGCAAATTTCGACGAAATTTTGATTTTCGCTTAAAAATCCGTAGCCCGGAAATATTGCGTCGGCTTCACTGATTTCGGCCGCGCTGATTATGGCCGGGATATTTAGGTAGCTGTCGCTTGAGCGCTCCTTGCCGATGCAAATCGCCACGTCGGCGTATTTGACGTAGAGCGCGTCTTTATCGGCCGTGGAGTAGACCACGACTGCTTCTTTGCCCATTTCCTTTATCGTTCGCAAGGCTCGCAGCGCGATTTCGCCGCGATTTGCGATTAAAATTCTTTTTATTTCCATCAAATTTTCTCCACGCCAAATAGCGGCAAGCCAAACTCGACCGGCTGACCGTCGGAAACGAGCAGCTCGCTGATCTGGCAGTCAAATTCGGCCTCGATCTCGTTCATTATCTTCATCGCTTCTATGATGCCCACGACGTCGCCTTTTCTCACGCGCTGGCCTACTTTAACAAACGGCGCCGCGCCGGGGCTCGGAGCAGCGTAGAAAGTGCCGACCATAGGTGATTTTATGCTGTCTTTTGGAGAATTAGCAGGAGCTTTGACCTCTGAGCTTACCACGACGTTTACCGGAGTCGGAGTCGGGGCGGGAGCTTGGACGACGGGCTTTGGCAGCTCGCAGCAGTCGGCGAATTTTTCAAGCTCGACCTCAAAATCCCCGCTTTTTACTTTTATGCGGTTCATGTCCATCTCGTTAAAAAACTCGATCAGCTCTTTTATGTCTTCTTTTTTCATAGAAATTTCTCCTAAATAGTTAAAGTTCAAAACTTCTTATTGTAGCAAAAAAATAATGAATTTATGCTCGCAAAGCCGTATTTTGTTTTTACGCTCGGGGTAAATTTAGGCATTCGCCGCTTTAAACGTTTAAAATGGCAAATTTGCGATGTTAGTCTATTTTTTAGCTCGCTCGAGAAAATTTATAAATCCAAAAAGCACCAAGCTAAGCACGACCAAAATCAAGCTCAAAACGAGCGCGCGGCCGTTTTCGCCGTCGTAAACCGCATTATAGATCGCTAGCGAAACGGTGTCGGTTTTGCCTACGATATTTCCGCCTAGCATCAGAGTGATGCCAACCTCGCCAAGGCCGCGAGCAAGAGCCAAAACGAGCGCCGAAACGACGCTTTTAAAGACGTTTGGGATAAGGATAAAAACGGCGACCTCAAAGCGATTTTTGCCTAGACTCTGGCCTGCTTCGATTAGACTTTTGGGCAAGCTTTCAAGTGCGCTTTGAACGGGCTTTACAAACAGCGGCAAACCCGCCAAAAACGAAGCGATAACGAGAGCTGAAAAGCTAAAAACGATCTGCAAATTTAGCGCCTTGCCGATCACGCCGTTTCGCCCCAAGACATAAAGTAGCAAAAATCCCGTAGCAATCGGCGGAAAAATGAGCGGAAACATCACGGCCGCTTCTAAAACGGCCTTAAATTTGCCGCGATAAAACGCCAAAAAATAAGCCGCGCCAAGCCCCAAAAATAGGAGCAATACAAAGGTTACGGCAAGCGTTTTAGCGCTTAAAAGCAGCGGATGGACGAGCCAGGTAAGTTCCTGCAAATTTTTCCTTTTTTGAGTTAGATTTCGCTTTTTGCTCAAGCAAAATCTAGCGAGTAAATTTAGCGTTTTGTTAAATTTGACGTCAAATTCGAGCGATAAAAATCGTCAAATTTCGCTCCCGTAAAGCAGAAATTTGACGGTAAATTTAACCGAGCCAAAGGCCCTAAATTTAAATTATTTTAGCCCGAATTTAGCGAAAATTTCCTTCGAGCGAGGAGTTTTTATCTCGTCTATAAATTTAGCGCACGCCTCGTTACCTTCGCACGCGGGAAGCTTGGCCGCCGAGATAAAAACGGGGCTATAAAGCGCCTCGTCGATGTAGATCACGCTGCCAAACTCGCCCTCTCTAGCCACCGCTTCGGTCGAGTTGATAAAGCCCGCGTCCACTTCGCCGTTCGTGACGTAGGCGACTACTTGCGGTACGCCCGCAACCGGTAGCATCTTGGGCGCTAGATCGGCCTCTAACCCCGAGTTTTTCAAAAACTCCGTCGTCCTCACGCCGTAGATCGCTTTTTTGGCATCGGGCATCGCGATTTTGGCGAGATTTTTTAGCTCAGATACGTCTTTTATCTGCTTGCCTTTTGGCGTTACTAGCACGAGTGCGCCCTTGCCGATGCGCTCATAGCCTTTTATATCCAGATCCGTTTTCTTTAAAAACGCCTCGTCGCCAACGATCGCAGCCATCTTGCCCTCTTTTGCCTGGATGGTTATCTGACCTAAATTTGCAAACGCACCCTCGATCTGTACGCCGTCTTTTTTGAGATTTTCTATCACTTCAGTGACCGGTTTTTTGTATCCGCCGCCAGCACCCACGAGCAAATTTTCGCCGCCAAAGGCAACCGCAGCCGCGATAGAAATAAGTAGTAATTTTTTCATAAAAATATCCTTTGAAATAAAATTTATCAATTTTATGAAATATATCATTATACATTGATAAATTTTGTTATTTTCGGAGATTTTTTAAAGAAGTATAGATAAGGATATTTTATATCGGCTCTAGTCCGTTTTTGGTTAGGCGGTACATTACGCTCGCTACGTCGCTTATAAATTCCTTGTCGTGAGAGACGATTATCTGCGTGACGTCGAGGGATTTTAGGATAGCGGCTATCCTTCTTTGCATATCCGCATCAAGCGCGGTCGTAGGCTCGTCAAGTAGCAAAATTTTAGGCTCGGCCACCAGTATCCCGGCTAGTGCGACGAGCTTTTTTTCGCCTCCGGAGAGGTTAAAAACGATCTCGTCTTTTAGATGCCAAATTTCAAGCTCGCGTAAAATTTTCTCGGCTTTTGCCCCGGCCGGCTCTTTGTCCTCGCCGCGGCTAAGCAGCGAAAACATCACATCATCAAGTACGCTAGAACAGATGAAACAATCATTGCTTTCTTGAAAAAGATAGCCCACGTCGCGGCGAAACGGTTTGTACTCGTCTAAATTTGAAATTTTATGATGAAAAAGCTCTATATAGCCCAAAGAGGGCGCTTTAAGCCCAGCCATTATCTCTAGCAACGTGCTTTTACCGCAGCCGTTTGGGCCTATGAGCGCGATTTTGTCTTTGTGCGTCGCGTTTAAATTTAGATTTTCAAAAAGCGTTCTTTCGCCTATTTTTGCGCAGACGTTTTTTAGACTTATCGTGCAGCTCATATCAGGACTCCTAAACTAAAAATATAACAACACGCCGTTAAAGCGATTATAGCGGCGTCTTTCGCGCCTATTTTGAGGCTTTTATCCCCGTAAAGTTTGCCGTCAAATCCCCTGCAAACAAAGGTTTTTTCAAGAACGCTCGCCTTATAAAACGCCTCCAAAAAAAGCATAGCGACCAAATTTGCGTAAATTTTATAGGTAAAAAGCGAGGCTTTAGGCTCAAATCCCCGAACTTTTAGAGTCTTTTTTAGCCTTATAAATATCGTTTTAAGATCGGCCGTAAATTTGGCGCTAAAATAAAAAATCGCCGTTAGCTTATCGCCTAAATTTAGCGACGAAACCGCAAGCGCAATACTGAAATAATCGCTCCTATAAAAGGCCAGCCGCCCAAAAAGTATGATCAAATTCGACCTTACGAATATCAGCTTTGCAAGCGCGTACTCCCCGTAAAGAACGAGGCTTAAGACGACTAAGATTATAAAAATATTTAGTTTTAAAACGGATTTTAAAATTTCAAAAAGATTTTTAAAATTTAAAATCGCCAAAAAAAGCACGGGCGCGATAAAAATAGCATCCGTGCCGCTTGAAAGCGAGACTTTGAAACTAAAAAAAGTAAAGCAAACGAGCAAAACGGATAGGTTCATTTGCCTCTTTTTACTAGATAAATTCCGCCAAAAAACAGCCCGATTCCGGCAAACGCAAGGATAAATTTGAGCGCGTAAGCCCCAAAATCCTCCTCGCTTTCGTCAAATTTAACATTTGAGGCATCGCTTGATGCGTTACTTTCGGCGCTTTTTAGCTCGTCTTTGTTTGCGGTAAATTTGATCCTTTTTTCGTGCGCTAGTCCGCCGTCGATCAGGATTTCAAATTCATCAGCAGGGATTTTAGCTCTGGCAAAGCCGTTTTCATCAGTTTGTGCGCCTCCTATCCGGGCACCATCTTTTATAAAAGATACGGGGCAGTTTTTACAAGGGGAATTTCCGTAAAAGTAGCTTTTTATCTCGATAAATTCACCATCTTGCTTTGCAAAGCCTTTTAAGGAGTGCGCGTTTAGGATGCTTGCAAAAAGCATGATTAAAAGTATTTTTAGCAAATCAAAAGATCCTTTTTAACTCTATAAATAAAAGAAAGCGCAAAAAGCGAGATAATCCCCTCAAGCGCCATAAGGGCTAAATTTGAAGTAAAAACGAGCGCGGCTACGGGGGCGAATTCTTTACCGTTTAAAACGAGCGTCAAGGATAGCAAAACCGAGGAACAAAGTATAGGCAAAAACCCGACTAGAAACCAGAAAAACGACCTGTATCGCTTAAAAGAGAGCTTTAAAAGATAGGGGCTAAGAAGCGCGGGAGAGGCGATGATCAGCAAATTTACGCCAAGCGCGCTCAGGCCGCCGTAACCAAACAGCAAAGCCTGAAAAAACAGCGCGATGAAAATAGCCAAAACCGCGTTTGCGCCCAAAAATGCCCCCGCAAGGCCGCTTAGCACGAGATGTATCGACGTAACGCCGATAGGCATATGGATAAAAGACGCAGTAAAAAACATCGCGCTGACGGCCGCTACTTTAGGTATCTCGCTTGTTTTTAGCTTGTAAATCAAGCTTGAGACCAAAACAACGCAAAGGGCCGAGCAAGGCACGATGATCTCTGGTTTTAAAACGCCTTCGCTAATGTGCATTATTTATACTCTTTTGTTTGCACCCAGATGACGGCTCCAAGCTCCACTGGATACTCTTTGCCCTCGTGTTTGATCTTTTGATCGTCGTCTATGAGCGCGGCAAATCCCCACCAGCCCTCAAGCGGCATCGCAAAGCTAAATTCGCCCTGCTCGTTAGTGTTTACGACCTGCGTCACGTGCGCATCGGACGGAGCTTTTAGCCCTTTAGCGTTATAGTACTCTACCTCGACGGTTACGTTTTTGGCGCGTTTTCCTTTATAGTAAACCACGCCTGAAAATAAATTTCCCTTATAAAGTCCATATGGGCGCGTTAGCGGCACTATCTCGGCTTTTAACCCGGCCGGTTTATCCCAGCCATCGCCGTAGCCGTAGGCATCGACGACGGTTTTTGTTATATGCCTTATAAATTTATCCTCCGCAGGCTCGAAGTAAGGCTTTGGATCCATATAAAACTGATAAATGCCGGGCTCTTTTACGTCGTAGCTAGCCGTAAAGTAGCTAAATTTATCCTCTTTTAGCTCTTTTAGGCCCTTGATCGCCTCTTTTTTGCCGTTTACGAAAACGCCCGCCTCGTTTGGAAGGGCTAGGTTCATCATATCGCCCTCAAAAGGATGGGTAAATTTGTAAGTAATCTGCAAATTTGCCTCTTTCTCGTCGTCCACGGTCGAATTTGACGGCACGACCATACCAAAATGCGCATAAGCGCTAACGCCCAAAAGCATAAGCGCCAAAGACTTGATTTTCATTTTTGCTCCTTTTGAAGGTATTTTGTTAAATGAAATTGTACCCCCGTAAAGCTTATTTTTTATTAAATTTTTTAGATAAATCATATTTAAAGTATAAGAAAAATATTTTGGTATTATTTATAACTGCACAAAATAATAAACAGGGTTTTTAAATTTATTCGGCAAAATTTAATGCCGATATAAGCGCCGGTAAGTTGCGATGAAACCACGTTCTTGTAGGCAAAACGTAGCAAAGTAGCATTTGGATATGATACCGTTGCGGCTAAAATCCGCTTAGTTTATCTCGAGCCAAAATAATTAATAACAATCTAAGCCCAAAAAAGACAAAATACAATTTAAATATTTTATATATAAAGGAGTAGAGATGAAAAGAGTTTTTGTTTTACTTGCCGTTTTATTTTCCGTTGGATTTTCCGAAGATCTTACAAAGCTAGCAGCAGAAGCTTATAATCAGGGTGACTACCAAAAAGCGGCCCAGCTTTATCAAAAAGCTTGTGATGGGGGAGAGGCTTTGGGCTGCAATGGTTTAGGAATTTTATACGAAAATGGTCGAGGAGTAAGACAGGACTACCAAAAAGCGGCACAACTGTATCAAAAAGCTTGTGATGGCGGATATACTAAAGGTTGCAACAACTTAGGTTTTTTATATGAAAATGGCCAAGGAGTAAGACAAGATTATCAAAAAGCAGCTCAGTTTTATCAAAAAGCTTGTGATGGCGGAAATGCTGGGGGTTGTGGTATGTTAGGATTTTTATACGAATACGGTCAAGGAGTAAAGC
>CAUQHH010000015.1:0-20569 GCA_963517705.1 uncultured Campylobacter sp. | reverse complement strand
GCCGTCTTTTACTGGCTGATTTTTATCTATCGGGCCGTTTCCTAGCGCGGCATCGGGATATCTCATGCCGTTTTTAGCATAGTTGCCGATAGTTTTTACGATATGAATCCTACCGTCTTGAAACTCCGGGTGGCTCAAAAGTACGCCCGAGTCCATGACGCCAATCTTCGTTCCACTACCGTTAAAGCCTAGCGCATAAGCCGTAGAGGCGTTCATAGAGACTAGTCCCCAGTCTTTTTTATACTCCGCGCTCTCCCAGCTAGAAGTATTTCCGGAAACGCCGGCTTCGGTGTAAGCATAAGCTCCGCTTGCGGCTAACAGCAAGCAGGTAAGCGCCGAAAGAGGCAAATTTGAGCCCTTGTTACTGCGTAAATTTGCAAATTTACGCGACGTGTTTGAATGCATTATTTTCCTTTCGTTGAAGAGAATTTAAAATATGTTATTATACTTTGCTTTAATTTAAAAATTAATTATAAAAAATAAGAAAATTTGCTGATAACGTATTCAAATTTGATAAATTTTGGTGTAAAACGGCACTCAAATTTTACATAAATTTAAATTATGTTATAATCGCTTAAATTTAAAATAAAGGTAAAAAATGGGGCTAAAATCTGACGCCTGGATACGCAAAATGTCGCACGAAAAGGCGATGATAGTGCCGTTTGCCGAGGAGCAAGTCGGACGCGGCGTGGTTAGCTACGGAGTGTCCAGCTACGGCTACGATATCCGCGTGGGCGACGAGTTTAAAATCTTTACGAATATCGGCGGCACCGTCGTTGATCCAAAAAATTTCGACGAGAAAAACGTGGTAGATTTTAAAGGCGACGTGTGCATCGTCCCGCCAAATTCATTCGCTCTAGCGCGCACAATCGAGTATTTTAACATGCCAGATAACGTGCTAGCCATCTGCCTGGGCAAAAGCACCTACGCTCGTTGCGGTATCATCGTAAACGTCACGCCTTTTGAGCCAGGATTTAAAGGGCACATCACGATAGAAATTTCAAACACGACGCCGCTGCCGGCTAAAATTTACGCGAACGAAGGCATCGCGCAGGTGCTATTTATCGAGGGCGACGAGCCGTGCGAAGTGACGTATGCGGACAAAAAGGGCAAATATCAGGCGCAGGAGGGTATTACTCTGCCTAGGATTTTGAAGTAAAAGCAAAAATACCGCACCTAAACAAATTTAACGAGCTAAATTTTGAATCAAATTTAAGGCACGGTTTTTGCTCCGGCTGAATAAAATTTAAATAAGCGGCGAACCATTTTAGCTAGATGAGACAAATTTAAAATTTGCGACGTACGGCGAAAACCAAGCCGCGAAAGGCAAAAATAAATGTTTAACGGAAAATCCATTCTCATCACCGGCGGCACCGGGTCATTCGGCAAAAAATACACCGAAATTTTACTCTCCAAATTTAAACCCAAAAGGCTGGTCATCTACTCTCGCGACGAGCTCAAGCAGTACGAGATGGCGCAGGTTTTTAAAGACCCCGCGATGCGATTTTTCATCGGCGACGTACGCGACGAAAAGCGCCTCATGACTGCGATGAACGGCATCGACTACGTCATCCACGCAGCAGCCATGAAGCACGTGCCTATCGCAGAATACAACCCGATGGAGTGCATCAAAACCAACATCAACGGCGCGCAAAACGTCATCGACGCGGCGCTTGAGTGCGGCGTGAGCAAGGTTATCGCGCTCTCGACAGACAAGGCGTGCAACCCGGTAAATTTATATGGCGCGACCAAGCTTGCCAGCGATAAACTTTTCGTCGCGGCAAACAACATCGCGGGTAGCAAAAAAACGCGATTTAGCGTCGTTAGATACGGCAACGTCGTGGGTTCGCGCGGCTCGGTCGTGCCGCTGTTTAAGAAGCTAATAGCGGAAGGCGTGAAGGAGCTACCGATCACGCACGCGGATATGACGCGGTTTTGGATCACGCTTGAACAAGGCGTAAATTTCGTACTTAAAAACTTCGAGCGCATGAAAGGCGGCGAAATTTTCATCCCAAAAATCCCATCAATGACGATGATCGAGCTAGCCCGCTCCATGGCGCCACGTCTTGGCGTAAAAATAATCGGCATCCGCCCTGGCGAAAAGATGCACGAGGTCATGGTCGGCAAGGACGACGCGCACCTAACCTACGAGTTTGACGACCACTACGTGATCAGCCCGTCGATCAAATTTACGAGCAAGGACGACGACTTTAGCATAAACGCACTAGGCGAAAAAGGGCATCTCGTGGAGGAAAATTTCGAGTACAGCTCGGATAAAAATAAAATTTGGCTAGATAAAGACGGGCTTTTGGAGATGATCGAGGCAAGTAAATAAATTTGACTGAAATTTGAGTTAAGCGTATAAAATTTATAAAAACGAGGCGAAGTATTTTTTTCGCTAGACGAGGCAAATTGAAAATTTTCGAGGGAGCGTATATAAAATACGTGACCGAGAAAATTTTAAATTTAACGACGTATAGCGGAAAAAGACAAGCCTCAATAAAGACAAGCCGAAAAAAGGACAAAAATGATACCTTATAGCAGACAACAAATCACCGACTCCGACATCGCTGCCGTCGTGAG
This sequence comes from uncultured Campylobacter sp., assembly GCA_963517705.1. Lineage (GTDB taxonomy): Bacteria > Campylobacterota > Campylobacteria > Campylobacterales > Campylobacteraceae > Campylobacter_A. Next base: position 17,986 of record CAUQHH010000015.1, on the reverse strand, counting down.
CGCCCTAAAAGACGACATCCTAACGGGCGGCGACAAAGTCGGCGAATTTGAGCAAGCGATCGCAAAATACGTCGGCGTAAAGCACGTCGTAGCGATGAACTCGGCGACGTCGGCACTTCATGTCGCATATCTAGCGCTAGGTGTGAGAGAGGGCGACGAGGTCGTAACTACGCCCATCACGTTTGCTGCAACGGCAAACGCGGCGCTAATGGCTGGAGCAAAGGTTAAATTTGCACCCGTTAAATTTGACGGAAATATCGATGAAAACGCGCTTGCAAGCCTAATCACGCCCAAAACCAAAGTCATAACGGCGGTTGATTTCGGCGGCAATCCCGTAAATTTAGACACCATCCTAAAACTAGCCAAAGAGCGCGACATAAAGGTACTTGACGACGCGTCGCACGCGCTGGGTAGCTCGCAAGGCGGCGTAAAAGTCGGCGTAAAAGCGGACGTTAGCATTTTTAGCTTTCACCCCGTTAAGCCGCTAACGACCTTTGAGGGCGGCGCGCTAGCGACAAACGACGACGAGATCGCTCGCCTAGCGCGCCTCTACCGCTCGCACGGCATAGCCAAAAAACGCCTCTGGGATAGCGACCAGAGCGTGCTCGGCTACAACTACCGCCTACCTGACGTCGCCTGCGCGCTAGGGCTAAATCAGCTAAAAAGACTAGATGAAACTATCGCGTCGCGCGAGAAAATCGCTAAATTTTACGACGAAAAATTTGAGAAAAACCCGTATTTTAGTACTATCAAGTTACCCGGCGACGTCGTTAGCTCGCGCCACCTATACCCTATCTTGCTATTTCGCCAGTTCTGGTGCGCCAAAGAGGACATATTTGCCGCCCTTCACGCGCGCGGCATCGGCGTGCAGGTACACTACAAGCCGACTTATAAATTTAGCTTTTACCGCGAGCGCTACGGCAATATCTCGGTTCCTAGCGCCGAGGATTTTTACGCGGCCGAGCTTAGTATCCCGTGCCATCAGTGCATGAGCCTAGAGGACGCAAATTTCGTCGCGGACGCGCTTTTTGAGGTTTTAAAGAGCTTTGACACGCCGCAAGGCTGCAGGGTTTAGGCGGTAAATTTGATGAGAGATAACCAAAACCGCGCCCTTTGCGTCATCCCGGCTCGCGGCGGCAGCAAGCGCATACCGCGCAAAAACGTTAAAGATTTTTTAGGCAAGCCGCTGATAGCTTACAGCATCGAGGCGGCGCTAAATTCGGGCGTTTTTGAGCGCGTCATAGTGAGCACCGACGACGCCGATATAGCGGACGTCGCAGTTAAATTTGGCGCTCAAGTTCCGTTTATAAGAGACGCCGCGCTGAGCGACGACTACGCCACGAGCAGCGACGCCGTATCGGACGCGGCGGCGAGGCTAGGCGGATACGCTCACGTTTGCTGCCTTTACGCGACCGCACCGCTCATCACGGGCGAAATTTTACGCGAGTCTTACGGCAAATTTGAGGAAGCCGGGTGCGAGTTTTTATTTTCCGCGACCGAGTTTAGCTTCCCGGTCCAGCGTGCGATCAGGCTTAGCAAGGACGGCGCCGTAGATATGTTTTACCCGCAGTTTGCGCTAACTCGCTCGCAGGATTTAGAGCGAGCCTATCACGACGCTGGCGCGTTTTATTTCGGCAAGCGCGAGGCGTGGCTGGAGAAAAAACCGATCTTTGCGCCGCATTCAAGGGCGTTTTTATTGCCGCGAAATTTAGTCTGCGATATCGACACGCCTGAGGATTTTGAGTTTGCGCAAAAGCTTTACGAGATAAATTACCGCTGAGGAAAAATGCAAAAAGATTACCTAAAATCCAAAATATCGGTAGCTAGAACGCTCATGCAGATCTTTGCGGTTGCGGGGATCTTGCACATATTTTATCTGGCGGCTAGCTACCGCGGCTTAAACGAGGTTCAGATCCTGTTTTTCGCCTCTGCCGGCGCCGTTTACCTCATCGCCGCCGTGTGTTTGACGCTTAGGATTTTAAATTTGGCGGAAAAACTCGATGAATTTTAACAAAATCTCAAACTTAAAAACCCTCATCCGTGCCGATAGCGGCTCAAAAATCGGGCACGGACACGTTAGACGCGACCTTATCTTGGCGCAAAATTTTAAAGACGTTAGCTTTGCTTGTATCGACCTGCCGGGTAGCCTAGCAGGCGAGATACCCTACCCCGTTTTTACGCTAAAAAGCGCGGACGTAAGCGAGCTGGTAAATTTGATAAAAGAGCGTAAATTTGAGCTTTTAGTGATCGATCATTACGGCATTAGCGCGGCGGACGAAAAGCTAATCAAAGAGCAAACGAACGTCAAAATTTTAAGCTTTGACGACAACTACAAAGAGCACTTTTGCGACTACTTGCTAAACGTAAATATCTACGCCGACGCCTGCAAATACGCAAATCTAGCGCCCGCAAACTGCGAGCTGATACTTTCGCCGCTAGTTAGGAGCGAGTTTTATGGCGAATCAAAAATCAAACGCGAGAAAAAATTTAACTACCTCATCGCGCTAGGAGGCACGGACGCGCTAAATTTGACCGCTCAAATCGCCTCAAATTTGCTCGCTAAAAACAAAAAAGTAGCCGCCCTCACTACAAGCGCGAACGTAAATTTAGCAAATTTGCAAAATTTGGCGGATAGCGAGCCAAATTTTAGCCTATTTATAAACTCAAACGAGGTCGCGCGACTGATGAACGAGAGCGAAATTTTGGTGATTTCGGCTAGCTCGCTCGTAAACGAAGCGCTGGTTTTGGGCGCTAAATTTAAAGCCGTGCGCGTAGCGGACAATCAAAACGAGATGGCGCAGTGGCTAGCCGCAAACGGGCGAGAGATCTACGAGGCGGACGAGATATGCTTGAGCTTATAAATTTCACCGATCTAACGGACGAGCAAATTTTGATGATTTTGCGTTGGCGAAACGACGAGCGAGTCGCAAAATACATGAAAAACAAAAGCGTGAGCGAGCAAGAGCACAGAAAATTTATCGCAAATTTGAAAAACGACAAAACGAAAAGGTATTTTTTAGTAAAAGAGGATAACGACTATATCGGCGTGATCGATTTCGTGGATATCGCGGCGAATTCTTGCGAATTTGGCATTTACGCAAATCCAGGGCTAAAAGGCAAAGGCAAAATCCTAATGCAAACCATCGTAGAATACGCCGCCAAAACGCTTAAAGTCGGCGAGCTAAAATCATGCGCCTACAACGAAAACGAAAAAGCGATCGCGCTATACCGCAAATTTGGTTTTGAAATTTACGGGCGCGACGAGCAAATGAGTTATATGTCGTTATCTTTACGCAAACTTGATATAATGGCTAAAAGTTAGGAAAATTTATGAAAATAGCAAATTTCGACACGGACGAAAAGGTCTTTATCATCGCCGAACTCTCGGCAAATCACTCCGGCAGCCTGCAAACGGCGCTTGACACGATAAAAGCCGCCAAGCGAGCGGGCGCGGACGCCATAAAGCTGCAAACATACACGCCTGATAGCCTCACGCTAGATTCGCGCGGCGAGGACTTCATGATAAAAGGCGGGCTGTGGGACGGAGCGAATTTATACGAGCTCTACCGGCAAGCTCTGACGCCGCGAGAGTGGCACGAGCAGCTTTTTGCCGCAGCTCGGGACGAGGGACTCATCTGCTTTTCAAGCCCGTTTTGTAACGACGATGCCGATTTTTTAGAGCGGTTTAACCCGCCCGCTTACAAGATAGCGAGCTTTGAGGTCACGGACTATGATTTCGTGAAATACGTCGCGCTCAAGGACAAACCGATCATAATCTCCACGGGCATAGCAACCGAGCAGGAAATCGCCGACGTCGTGCAAATTTGCAAAGATGCGGGAAACGAGCAGATCGCGCTTTTAAAATGCACGTCTAGCTACCCTGCTCCGCTTGATGGGATGAATCTGCTCACGATCGCCGATATGATGCGCAAATTTGGCGTCGAGGTCGGCTTTTCAGACCATACGCTAGGTATCGTAGCGCCAGTGGTCGCCGTGAGCCTGGGCGCTCGCATCATAGAAAAGCACTTTATCCTAGATAAAAGCGTTCGCAGCGTCGATGAAGCTTTTAGCTTGGACGAGCGGGAGTTTGGCGAGATGGTAAAAGCCGTGCGAGACGCCGAAGCGCTACTTGGCAAAGTAAACCACGAGCTAGATGATAAAGCCGTGCAAAATCGCCGCTTTTCCCGCTCGCTTTATGCCTGCGCGGATATCAAAGAGGGCGAAATCTTTAGCGAAAAAAACATAAAAAGCGTGCGTCCGGGATACGGCTTGCACCCTAAATTTTTGCCGGAGCTACTGGGTAAAAAAGCAAAAAGAGAGATAAAATTTAGCGAAAGAATCACAAAGGAGGATATATAATGGCTAAGAAAAAAGAGGACGAGTACCTAAAACTAAATAGCTTACAAAAAAAAGGCGCTCGCGAAAATCAAACAAGCGACAAATGCGATAAAAATATCGATGAAACCGTCACAAATATCGCAAATCCTATTTTCAAAAAAAATCTTCAAGCGCTTTTTCAACAGGATGAAATTTTAGCCGCGCGCCTTTGGGGCATGAAAGAGACCGAAAAATACGATGTTTTTATAGGAAAAGATCCGATAGATATAAACATCATCGACAATAAAACCCTAAAATACGTCTACGAAAGTCCAGTCAAAGATGTTCTACACATCCTAGAGTCGACCGAAAAAGAGTATAAAAGATATCCTATTATGTACTTTTACGGTCTTGGCAACGGTATTTTTTATAAAGCCTTGCTAAAAAACGAAACGCATCAAAAAGTCATAGTCGTAGAGCCCGAGATAGAGATTATTTGTATAGCGTTAAATTTAATCGACTTATCCGAGGAGCTGATTAGCAAAAGGCTAGTTTTATTTTTCTCGGAATTTGCGACATACTCGCAGTTTTATTTTACAATCTCAAAAGAGATTTTTTCATCTTACGCTAAAACTTATAATCTACATATCCATACGCCATTTTATCAAACTTTTCATGAAGATATAGTGAGAATAAATAAAGACTTCACTAGGGCCGTATCTCAAATAGTTGTAGCTCACGGCAATAGCATAGACGATACTCTAATAGGCATAAAACACCACATAGAGCATATTCCGGAGATGGTTACAAACTATTGCTATACGGATCTGATCAAAAAAAGATACGGACTCATGGATACGGCCATCATCGTATCTACCGGACCGAGCCTAGATAAACAACTAGAAACTCTTAAAAAATTCGCGCCGTATTTTACCGTTATCAGCCTTGACGCGTCGTATCCTATTTTATTAAAGCACGGTATAAAGCCGGACTACGTAACCTCAATCGAGCGCGTAGAGGCTACGTCCAGCTTTTTTAAAAACAAAAACAAAAAAATAGACGAAGATATTTATTTTATAGTAGCGTCGCTAACGCATAAACAAACGGTAGATAATATTTTACCGCGCCGCCTAACTCTTACGATGAGGCCGCAACAAAGCGAAATGGCGTTTAATATGCCAAAATACGGCTATCTTGGCATCGGCCACTCTACGGCAAACCAGGCTTATCAGTTAGCTTACGCTCTCGGGCATAAAAATATTATTTTAATAGGCCAAGATTTAGCCTTTGCTCCGGACGGCAAATCTCACGCCAGCGGGCATGCATTTGCTCAGGCTGATGAATACCTATACGTAGAAGCTTACGGCGGAGAAGGCGAAGTAAGAACGACCTATATATGGGACAAATTTAAAAATCAGTTTGAAAAAGATATAGAGCAGGCTAAAAACGAGCAAATCACGACATATAACTGCACGGAAGGCGGCGCCAGAATACAAGGAAGCACCGAAAGACCGTTTTTGGAAACCGCAGAAGAGCTTAGCAAAGATAAAAAGATCAAAAAGCTACCGCACATAGAAAAAACCGGCGAAAAAACGGCAAACAAAGACTTGCTCAAAGCCTACAAATTTATCGTAAAAAAAGTACAAACTCAAAATAAAGTAAAACAAAGAATAGAAAAAACATTCCTAGAGCTAGTTCCCAAGATCGATAAGATAATGAAGATCAAAGATGAAGGCAAAGTAGACGAAAGCCTATTTGATCCGCTAGTAAAAATTATCGACAAAATAGATAAGTTAAAAAATTACATTAGCGGACAAAATCTAAAAAAATATATAGAAAACGTCTTGCAAATCGCCGTATATCATCAAGAACTAGAGCTAGCCAAAATTTCGGTCGCGCCTAGCGATACTAAAATGGAAAAAGTAAACAAGCTGCTCGAGTGGGCCGAGATGCACAAATACTGGATGTTTTCGGCTGCAGGCGGCATAAATGCAGATATGGAAGTAACCAAAAAAGCGTCCGAAAATTTAGTCAAAGAGCTAAAGAAGCGAGGACTAATAGAAACAAGCGAAATCGGAGAGGTGAAAGAGGAATTTAGGCTAAGCATTTAAATTTCGATTTTTCTTTATTTTTAGCCTTTATTTGGTAAAATCACGTAAATTTAGCTAAATCGGACGAAAGATTGTTTTCAAATATTTATACGTATAGGTTTTTTATCGTAAATTCGGTCAAAAACGAGTTTATAACAAAATTTGCAAAAAGCAAGCTGGGCGTAGCGTGGGCGATACTGCATCCGCTAGCCCAGGTGCTCATCTACGCGACCATACTCTCCTCTGTACTCTCAGCCAAGCTGCCCGGCATCGATAGCAAATACGCATACGCGATCTACCTAATGAGCGGAATGCTTTGCTGGATGCTTTTTAGCGAGATTTTTTCGCGCTGCATCGGCATTTTTACCGATAACGCCAACATAATCAAAAAAATGTCTTTTCCCAAAATCGTACTTCCTGCTACCGTAGTTTTAAGCTCAGTGATAAACAATCTAATTTTATTCGCCGCAATAGCAGTCGTATTTGCCTTTTTGGGACATTTTGCTGGCGCAAATTTGATCTTTTTGCCGATTTTGTCCGTCATTACTATGATGTTAGCCGTAGGTTTTGGGCTGTTTTTCGGCGTGATAAACGTCTTTATGCGCGATGTAGGCCAGATCATCGCCATCGTCTTGCAGTTTCTATTTTGGCTAACGCCCATCGTTTATATGACGAGCATTTTACCGTCAAATTTGCAAGAGTTAATCTACATAAATCCGCTTGTTGGCGTAGTTAGCGGCTATCACGATATTTTGATTTACGATAAGACGCCGGATTTTTCGCTTTTGATTTATCCGATTATTATCGGCGCGGCAAGCCTTGGAGCTGCGTTTTTCGTTTATAAACGAGCCGAAGAAGAGATGGCGGACGTTTTATGATTTTATCGGTTCAAAATATCTGTAAAACTTACTTGGATTACGAGAGCAACTTTAAGCGATTTGCCTCGTGGTTTAGCAAAAATAAAGAAGAAAAAAACGTAAAAACCGTGCTAAAAGACGTAAGCTTTGACGTGGGAGCCGGCGAGGTAGTCGGGCTAATCGGTCAAAACGGAGCGGGCAAGAGCACACTTTTAAAAATCATATCGCACACGCTAAAGCCCTCAAGCGGCCGCGTAACGAGCGGGGCTAAAATTTCGTCCATATTAGAGCTAGGCATGGGCTTTCACGGCGATCTAACCGGCAGGCAGAATGCCTACCAGTCCTGCTCTCTCATGGGATACTCGAAAGAGCAAATCGACGAAATAATAGCCTATATCGAAGACTTTGCCGAGATAGGCGAGTATTTTGATTATCCAGTGCGAATTTACAGCAGCGGCATGCAGATGCGCCTTGCTTTTTCGGTCGTCACGGCAAACCGCCCAGATATACTCATCATCGACGAAGCGCTATCGGTAGGCGATGTGTATTTCCAGCATAAAAGCTTTGATAAGATAAAAGAATTTAAAAGCCTAGGCACTACGCTCATCATAGTTTCGCACGATAGCGGCGCGATAAAATCGATCTGCGACCGAGTAATCTTGCTAGAAAAAGGGCAAATTTTAAAAGACGGCGAGCCTGAAGCCGTACTTGATTATTACAACGCCCTAATCTCAAAAAAACAAGACGTACAAATCTCGCAAGTAGCCCTAGAAAACGGCAAAACCGCAACCGTATCCGGCAACAAAAAAGCCTGCATAAAAAACGTTGAAATTTTAGACGCCGCAGGCAAAAAGATACAAAATTTAGAAGTCGGCAAAAAAATTAAGCTAAAAGTAACAGTACTGGCAAACGAAAATTTACCCTCGCTGGTACTGGGCTATCAGATCAAAAATCGCTTCTCGCAGGTCGTCTACGGCACGAACACTTACCACCTAAAGCAAGCTTTAAAAAATCTAAAAAAAGGCGAAGAGTACGACTTTAGTTTTGAATTTGACGCAAATTTGGGCGTCGGGTCGTTTTCGGTCACGATAGCGCTGCACGATAGCGACAACCATCTGCAAAACAACTACGAATGGCGCGATAACGCGATCATTTTTAACGTCGTAAATTTTAGCAAGCCCGATTTCGTCGGTCTTGCGTATCTTGAACCGAGTTTGGAAATAAAGAGAATAAATGGATAAATTTTATAAAAGTTTCGAAGATAAATTTAGAGGCCAGAGGAGCGAGATCAAAAAACGCTTGCTTGCTTACGAGCCGTTTTTGCAAATTTTAAAGCAACAAGACGAAAAGCCGGCGGCGGTCGATCTGGGCTGCGGCAGAGGCGAGTGGCTTGAAATTCTAAAACAAAACGGCTTTACCGCGCGCGGCTGCGACGTGAGCGAGGAGATGCTAAAAGAGTGCGAAAAAAACGCGCTTGAGGCTAAAAATCAAGGCGCTATAGAGTTTTTAAGCGAGCTAGAAGACTCAAGCCTTGCGCTAGTTAGCGCATTTCAGCTTGTGGAGCACTTGGAGTTTAGCGAGCTTTGCGAGCTAATAAAGCAAGTGCGCCGAGTTCTCAAAGACGGCGGCATCTTGATACTTGAAACGCCAAATCCGGAAAATTTACGCGTCGCCACGCTAAATTTCTATCTCGACGTGACGCACGTTAAGCCTATCCCGCCGATGCTGCTTGAGTATCTGTGCGAATTTGAGGGCTTTAATAATACGTTTATGATGAGGCTAAACTCAAATTTGAGCTTTAGCGAGGATTTAGAAAACCAAAACGTAACGCTAAGAGACGTTTTAAGCAGCGTTGGGCTTGATTACGCGGTTTTGGGGCTTAAAAACGGCGACGAGAAAACGCGCGAAGCGTTTTTAAACGCGACTAAAAGCGGCTTTAGCTTTGAAGAGCTAGCCGATAGGTTCGACGTAGGGGCGTTTGAAAATAAAACTCAGATGCTCGAGCTAAAAAACGACGTCTGGAAGGGCTTTTTGGAGACGAAAGAAGCGCTGTGGAAAAGCTCGCTTGAACTGATGGAAAGCAAAAATCAAATCGCAAATTTGCAAAACGAAAATGCGCGCCTACACGAAGATCTAGAAAATCTACTCGGCAAATATCTCGCGCTAAACCACAAAGTCTACGTCCTAGAAAACGAAGCTCCCGTTATCAAAAACGATATCGAGCATCTTAAAATTTTCGTCGCCAAATTTAAAAGGGTCGCAAAGCCGCTTATTTGGGTCTATAAATTTTTGAGATTTTGCAAAAATTTAGCTAAAGAAAATCTCAAAAAAGTACTCAAATTCGGCATAAATTTGACGGAAAAGGCGGCAAATAACAATCCGAAATTTAAGAAAAACCTCAAGATATTTTTAAATAAATTTCCTGCGCTTAGGGCGAGAATTTTTAGTCTCAAAGGTCAAATAAGAGACGATATCTACGTATCGCAAGAAGGAGTTTTCGAGCCTAACGTATTTGAGCTAACCCACTCAAAAGAGTACGAGCGAAATTTGGAGCTGAAAAATCTCAAATTTAAAGAAAACTTTAGCGAGCTAACCGTCATCGGCAACATCAGCGGACACTATAGTTTGGCCGCGATAAACAGAAACATCGTATTTAGACTGCTCGGTAAGGTAAAAAACGTCTTTGTAATCTGCTATCACGCAAACTATTTCGATAAAATCGAAGACATCGCGATAACCAAAGACGAGTACGAAACGCTAAGAAGCATAGTGCCGGATAAAAACGCACCCGCAATCAGAACCGACGACAAGGTCGCGATCTACCACCACTACCCGCTAATCGAAGACGTGCGCGAGGGATACGGCTTTGAGATCGCGGTATTTTTCTGGGAGGAGTCGCGTATCCCGCCTAGGACGATCGAAATTTTAAACGCCAAGTATAGAGGCATTTTAGTTTCGACGTTTTTTATCAAAAAAATCCTAATAGATAACGGCTGCTATACGCCCGTAAAAGTAGCCGACATTCCGCTAAAAATGCCGCCCGAGCCAAGCGTTTTGCAAGAAAATAGCGAACAAAAGCGCGAGATAAAGCTCTTTCACATCTCGTCGTGCCTACCTAGAAAGGGTGCCGACGTGCTACTACGAGCCTTTAACGAAGCTTGCAAAAAAGCTAAATTTGAGCTAAGCCTAACGATAAAAAGCTTCCCTAATCCGCACAACAGCGTAACCGAGCAAATCGAGCTTTTAGTCGATAAAAAATACAGAAGCAAAATCCGCGTCATACTAAACGAAGATTTAACCGCGCTTGACGTGGCGAACCTCTACGAGCAGTGCGATATCGTCGTACTACCGACGCGCGGCGAGGGACTAAATATGCCCGCGATCGAAGGCGTACACTACAAAAAGCCGGTTATCTCCACCGACTATAGCGGCCAGTGCGAGTTTCTGGACGATAGCTGCGAGTTTATCGGATACAAATTTGCGCCGGCCGTTACGCATTTTAATCTAAATTATTCATTTTGGGCGGAGCCTAGCGTAAAGGATCTAAGCGAAAAGATCCTCAAAGTAGCCGAGCAAATTTTACAAAACCGCACGCCAAACATAGAATCACTAAAACAGAAGGTCGATGAAATGATGTTTGGCGAGAAAAATGCGCTAAATTTTATCTCGAGCATCTCGCATCTAAAATCCTTTAAAAATGAGCCAAGTGAGTTAAAAATCGCCTACTTTTCGACATATAACGCCGTTTGCGGTATAGCCGAATACTCAAAATACCTAACGGACGAGCTTGCGCGGGCGGGCGCAAATTTAGAAATTTACACTTGGAGCGAGCAAAAGCGCGCCAAGGAGCCTAATTTAGCCCAAGAAAACGGCATAAAAGTCCATGAAATAGAGCGAGAAAAACTACTAAGCGAGCTTAAAACGGATGCGAATATAATCTGGCTGCAACACCATTTTACGTTTTTCGAGATAGACGAAAGGCTAAAATCAGACGTCGCCACGCTAAAATCGCAGGGCAAAATTTGCTTTATCACGCTTCACAGCACGAAGCAAATCCTAAACTACCCGCGCCAAACTCAGCAAAACTGGCATGATACGCTTTACGAATTTGACCGCGTATTCGTCCATAGCATAGACGATCTAAATACGCTTAGACTGCTTGGACTTATCGATAACGTCGCGCTAGTACCGCACGGAACGCAAAATTTAGCGCACGAACAAAGCAAACGCAAAGAGGCGGACGGCAAATTTAGGGTAGGATTTTTAGGACTACTATTCGCGCATAAAAACCTACCTGTGCTACTAGAAGCTTTTGCAAAATTCAGTCAAAATATAGACGCAAAACTAGTGATAATCAGTCCGGTCGCAAGCGCGGACGGCGAGGCGGAGCTACAAAGATGCCGCAAGATTTGCGACAAGCTAAATTTGAGCGAAAAAATAGAGTGGCATACGAGCTTTTTACCAATAGAAACTGTAAACGAAAAACTAAGTTGTTGCGATGCGATCGTATTGCCGTACGGACAGACCGACGAGGGTAGTAGCGCAGCAGCCAGAGTCTCTCTAAGCCTTTGTAAAAACGTTATAGTTACGCCGTCAAGAATCTTTAGCGAGATGCAAAATATCACGATAGCGGCGGACGGTTTTAGCGACGAGGATATCCTAGAACAACTCGAAAAAGTAAAAAATAATGAAATAGATGGTAAAATTTATGATAAGCGCATAAAATGGCTAGAAGAAAACAGCTGGCAAAACATCGCCGGTCTTTATTTAAGAATCTTTAAAGCCATAAATACTGATCATAATTTTATGCGACATTTAAAAAACGGAGAAGAATAATGAAAAAAGCTATAATCACGGGCGTCGGAGGCCAAGACGGCGCGTATCTGGCTAGATATCTGATCGATCTGGGATATGAGATCTACGGCGGTTACAGACGAGCGGTGAGCCCGAATTTTTGGAGATTAAACGAGCTAGGTCTTTTAAACGAGCCAAATTTTCATCTAGTCGAGTTTGAGCTAACCGACCCGTTTAATATCCTAAGCGTCGTCAATGAAATAAGACCCGAGGAAATCTACAACCTAGCCGCCCAAAGCTTCGTAGGCGTTAGTTTTAAAGAGCCTTTTCACACTGCAAACGCTACGGGTATCGGCACGCTAAATATACTAGAAGCAATCAAAACGGTAGATAAAAGTATCAAATTTTATCAAGCTAGCACATCAGAGATGTTCGGCAAAGTCCAAGCCGTCCCGCAAAGCGAAACGACGCCGTTTTATCCGCGTTCGCCTTACGGAGTGGCAAAGCTTTATGCGCACTTTATCACGGTAAACTATCAAGAAAGCTACGATATTTTCGCCTCAAGCGGCATTTTATTTAACCACGAAAGTCCGCTAAGAGGACTTGAGTTCGTCACGAGAAAAATCACGAATACGGCCGCAAAAATCGCCCTAAAAAAGGCTAAAACTTTGGAACTAGGCAACCTAGATGCAAAGCGTGACTGGGGCTACGCTAAAGAATACGTAGAAGGCATGCACGCGATGCTACAAGCGCCAACTCCGGATACCTTCGTGCTCGCTACCGGCGTAACGACCACTGTTAGAGATTTTGTGAAGCTTAGCTTTGAAGCGCTAGATATCGGGATAAAATTTGAGGGCGAAGGCATAAACGAAGTCGGGCTAAACGATAAGGGCGACGTAATCGTAAAGATAAATTCGGCATTTTTTAGACCCGCGGAGGTCGATCTACTAATAGGCGACGCCTCAAAAGCCAAGCAAAAGCTCGGTTGGAGCGCAAAGACTGATCTAAAGGGACTTTGCGATATGATGATAAAAGCCGATCTAAGACGCATCGAGGCGGGATTTGAGTTCTAAGCGAGTTTTTATCACGGGGATTGAGGGCTTTACGGGTCGCTATCTGGAGCGATACCTTTGTGCGCTCGGCTACGAGGTCTCAGGCGGCGCCCTGAGCCCTAGCGCGCCTAATCATACGCGCCTTGATCTACTTGATAAAGACAGCATAAAAGCTGCCTTTGGCGCAAAATTTGACTACATCATCCACCTGGCAGCAGTATCTTTTGCCATGGCCGATCCCGCCGAGATAAAAAATGCAAACGAAATCGGTACCATAAATTTGCTAGAGGCTCTAGGTTCCGTTAAATTTGAAAAGGCGATCTTTGCAAGCTCGGCTAGCGTCTACGGCGGAGGAGATATGCCCATGTGCGAAAACTCTCCGCTAAATCCGCAAAGCATATACGCCGAAAGTAAAATTTTTATGGAGGAGCAGATAGCTAAAAGCGGACTGCCTTTTATCATCGCACGCCCATTTAACTACACAGGTGCTGGACAAAGCGAAAATTTCCTCATACCAAAAATAGTGCGACATTTTAAAGATAAAGCTCATACAATAAAACTCGGAAATTTGACGCCAAAGCGCGAATATAACGACATAAACAATGTTGTGAGAATATACGAGCAACTACTAAAACTCGAAGCTAACGATGGAATTTTTAACATTGGCTCTGGTAAGGCTTATAGTATTGAGCAAATTTTACAAATTTTACATCGCTTAAGCGGGCACGATATAGCTGTGCAAAGCGATCCCCGATTTATCAGAGCAAACGATCCCGCCCTACTCGTCTGCGATACGGCGAAACTACAAAACTATGGCATAGCTCCTTGCAACGCGAAGATCGAGAAGCTACTCCGCTCTATGCTTTAGATCTTAATATACTTTGGTGCCATTTACCAAAATCTGGCATTACAATTATTCTATCTATCTTTATATAAAAACCTTGAGCAACTTGATTTTAGACATTAAGATATCAAAATTGGCTCATAGACGACCAAAATTGCCCATTTTGACTACTTTTTTATGCCGGTTTTAGCTTGGAGATCTAGACTAAAGTCATAAACTTGGTACAAAATATAAAAATGCGAAATCGCAAACTTTATATATCGCTAAAAATGATTTTTATATAAAATAATTTTACGAAAAAAGGAGTTCGGCAGGTAAAAAACCTGCCGAAAAGAAGGAGAAATCAGAATGCGTTAATAGTAACTTCACCAGCATTAACTGTTGTGTTAAGGTTGGCAATATTTACGCCCGATAGTTTGACGATAGTGTCGCCTGCGCCAAAGTCAGTATCACCTGCAGCAGCGTTGTATACCAAATACGTATCATTTAGATATGAATAAGCATATATCTTACCGGCTTGGTTGTTAGTAGGACCATCAAAGAATCCGCCAAGTTTAGCCGCAAGAGCAAAGTTGTCTTGCGCATTTCCGTTGGCATTTAGAGTTACTTTTTCTATAGCAGTGGTACCGCCGGCAAATTTGATCTTATCGCCTACATTTATCTTATCTATGGTTACAAGTCTAGTATGAGACTCGTTGGCACTATCAAAACCTGCGCCTATCACCGAAGTACTAACATCGAATGTATCGTTGCCTGAACCGCTTTTGATGGTTATATTTTGACCTTTTGGATCTGCGTCGGCATGACCTGGGGTTAGGAAAGTTCCTGTCTTAATGGTATTCTCGCCTTCGCCTGCATCGATTGAAATTTTTGCAGCTTTTTGATCGCCCGCTAGAGTAATAGCATCGTCTCCGTCGGTAGCTTTTATGTCCTCTATAACTTTACTTGCAGTATTTGTTATAGTACCTTTCTCTACATTTTTTAAGCCGCTAAAGTCAATTTTTGTTAGCTTTTCAGCATTGGTATCGTCAAACGTGTACTCGTCGGTAGCGTCTGTACCCATATCGCCCGAGATAGTAGCTGTTTTTAGATCATTACCGTCAACTCTTTCAGAACCATTAACAAGCGAGAATTTTGCAGCAGCAGTTACAACCAACTTATCAGCCTGAGCAGACGTAGTAATATTTGCAACGAAATCTTTTGAATTGATATCTTGCTTCATAGTGATGTTAACATCTGTTGAAAGTGGAGTTTGAGTAGAGCCCTTATAGACTACAGTATCTGCCACGATACTGGCAAACTTATTTGCACCTATAGTTTTACTTAGGTCTACCGTTACGCTATCAGCACTTACAGGTCCTGTATTGTCAAGATCAACGATACCCTTTGTGTTTCCAGCGTCGATGTTTATACTCGTGCTGTCTTTTACTTTTATCTTGCCATCTATAACGGCAGCACTTTTTAGGTCTAGAGTACCGACTTTAACGTCTTTTAATACGTCTTTTAGCGTAATATTTACGTTTTTGACGTAGTTGCCGTTTATATCTCCTATCCCGACCGCGCTAGTCTCATTTTGACCCTTAATATTAGTTAAGCTGATATTTACGTTCTCTGCTTTTATATTCGCGATAGATACTTTGCCTGTTACGTCTTTGGCTGTAAAGTTGATATCATTTTTAACGTCTATGCCGTTGCTACCGCCTATTATTTCTACATTAAATCTAACATCACTAATATCAAATGTTGCACCGCTGTTTTTAGACTTGATTTCGTCTGCTATTTTGACGTTACCGACTTTATTAGCCACGAAAGTTATCTCACCGCCCACGTCAAATTTATTTACTTCGATATCGTTTGTGACATTTTTAAAGTTGAAATTTGCACCGGCATTTGTTGTCTTTTTCGTAGTTACGTTCCCTACCTTTAAGGCCGTTACGTGGCTTGAGCCTTGATAAACGGTAACAAGATCATTTACGTTTAGTTTTACACCATTTTCAGAATCTGTCGAACCAAGATCATGAAGCTCGACTAGGCTTGCCACAGGCATATTGGCTAGCCCTTTTACGTTGATCTCGGATATATATTTGAGGCCATTATTTAAAACATCAAGAGCACCCAATGTAGCTATGTTTAGAGTTTTCACTCTTGCGTCTTCATGGATATCAAAAGTAAATTTCTTAGGATTATTGTTGGTTAGATTTATAGTCTTAAGCTCATGAATATTTCTTAGTGCAAGGCCCGAATTTTCAACCATATTTACATTCACATTGATTGTAGTAGCCTTTGGCGCCTCGATAACGCTAGCTGCATTGTCAGTAAGTTCGCCATTTACAGTTTTAACCGATTTATCTAAATTTACAGTAAGATTTTTGGACTCAGAAACCCTTACTTTACCGATTAAATCTTGAGGCGTAGTCACGTTATCTATCGCATAATTTATAGTGTTAACAAATTTGTCGTTTATATGCAGTATACCGTGGCCGTTTCCCGCACTGGCCGCTTTTGCATCCACTTTGTCTGTTAAATTTACAGTCGTTATACTAGAACTTGTAACAACTAACGTTTGATCAAGCTGTCCCACTTTTAGGCTCTTAACATCAGTTTGTCCAGTCAAGTCTAGAGCGCTCACGTTATTATTTTTGTCAAAGATTTCGATATTATCAACGCCTTTTAATTTAATTTGCTTTAATGCGTCCACTTTTTCTATCTGAAGAGTATCATTGCCGGCACCCATGTCTATAGAAACAGAGTTGGACTTAAGTTTTCCTACTTTTATCGTATCATTGCCGTTACCGCTTTTGATGCTAGTGTAGTAAGCAGACTCGGTTAAATCAGCCGTCAAATTTCCAATAAGCGCCAATGCATCAAGGCTATTGACAAAGTCTTTAAATGGAGCATCTGGGTTTTTATCTTTGGTGGATATAGTTAAATCCGCCTCGCCTTTTACCGTGATAAACTTATTTTCCACCTCTTTTATATAACTAGCGTTTTCTCTAGTCGTAATATTTAAAGTCTCGATACCGTTAAATTTGACCTTAAGAGAGTTTTTGTGGCTGTCGGCTTCCGTATCCGGAGTAACCCTGCCCACATTGTTTAGGATTAAATTTTGCGCGTCATTATTGCCTTTTACTAGATCAGTGTTATAGGCAATACCAACTTCGGTTGAATCTTTTTGATCTATTACCGTTAGATCGACTATATTAGATAGATTTGTTACTCTAACGCCGTTTGCACCATGAGTAGACACGGACTGCAAGCCCTCTACCTTATCTGCGTTAAATACTCTTTGGCTATTTGAAGTATTGACTAAATTTAGTCCCTCAATATTTTTAGCGTATCCGGTTGTAAAGCCAGTAAAACTATCGTCGATTTTAACATTCAACATATCATTGCCGGCCCCGCCGTCTATCTTATCTTCAACGCCAAGGGTATTTTTATCAGCAAATGAGCTAACGACCGCGCTATATATATCCACGCCTGCACTTCCGGTTAGTGTTTCAGCCGTGTTGTTTAGCGTATGCATGGTAGCATTTGCCAAGGCATCGATTTTAGCCTTCTGTTCATCCAAATTTGTAGCCGTGGTCGTTCTAATAATTTCTTGGAATATTCCATAATCATAGTTGCCTGAACTATCGGTTTGAATGTTTGGTATTTTTTCAGCCATGTAAGCAGATATAGCAGTCTTGTTTTCAAAAATCTTAGCCGCCACAGGATCTGCCGCTTTTGCAATGTCGGAAGTTGCAACTTCAAATAATTTAACTAGAGTTTCACCTCTACTGTGACCTAGCTGAAGGTGCAAGACCCACGAATCGATACCGTTTGGATCTTGAGTATAGTCTTTGCCCAGGATGTTTTTATATATTGTTTCGATGTAGCCTCTATCGCTATCTATCGTATTTCCATAGTATGCCAAAGCCGCAGGGGACTCTAGCATTAGCTGGGCTAGCTGAGCTTGGGTTTTATTGGCTCCCGCCGCCACCCATGCGTTAAAGCCCGCGCCTTCAGGGGCACGATTAAATAACGCTACGTAAA
>CAUQHH010000014.1:0-20775 GCA_963517705.1 uncultured Campylobacter sp. | reverse complement strand
AATATCGGCTTTTTACGCCACTCGATTTGGCGCATCTCGCCGTCTTTCATCGGGCTAAGATCTACAGTCGTAAATCCGGCCGCCTTTACGCTAGGAAGCGGGTCCCAGGTCTTTTTAACGGCTACGAGAGTCGCTGCGCCGCCGACTGCGGCTACTGCGCCAAACGCTAGACCGATAAAATCTCGTCTTTCTTGTTTTACGGACATTACTTTCCTTTCAACGGTTTTTGAAGAATAATCGAGATTATACTCTTATGAAAATTAAACTTTTATTTTTCCTGTAAATAGTATAAATATTTAAATTATTTTTAAATAATCATTTACTATCTCGTATTTTTAAGGCTTTCGGAGGTAAAATTTTATTGCAAATTTGGCTTGGGTGATTAAATTTAATGGTTTGTAAGTCGGCTAAATTTAAATTCGGTTTTGATTTGTCCGCACCGTAAAATTTGACGCCGGGCGGCTTTAAATTTACGCCGTCAAATTTGACGTTTTTGGCGAGCAATGCTTGGTAAAATTTGGTTTAAAAGGAGAATTTATGCATATCGCTTCGATCGATCATATCGTTTTAACCGTCGCCGATTTACAACGGACGCTTGATTTTTACGTGCGCGTGTTGGGTATGCGCGAGGTTGATTTTGCAAACGGACGCAAAGCTCTGGCCTTTGGCTTGCAAAAGATAAATTTGCACGTAAAAGGCGAGGAGATTTTGCCAAACGCTCTAAATGCAAACGTCGGAACGGCCGATATTTGCTTGCTTACGGATACGCCGCTTGAGCTAGTTTTAGAGGAGCTAGAGGTTGCGGGTATCGCCGTAGAGCAGGGCATCGTGCCGCGAACCGGAGCGCTTGGAGCGATAAGCTCAATCTACGTGCGCGACCCGGACGGAAATTTGATAGAGATTAGTAGATACGTTTAAATTTGACGGGTTTATAAAAAGGCGAAGCGTTAAATTTAACCTCAAATTTAACGCTTCGCCCTTACTAAATAGCGTTTTATCGCCACTTACTGCGACTCCCTCGCGTTCATCTTTATATAGATGTGCAAGATATCTATCGCAGCAGGCGTTACGCCGCTGATCTCGCTAGCCGCAAAGAGCGTCGGCGGGGCAAATCTCTCCAGCTTTTCGACCACCTCGTTGCTAAGCCCGCTGATACCGCGGAAGCTAAAGCCCTCGGGGATTTTCACGCTCATCATATCTTTCATGCGGTCGATCTGCTTTTTTTGCTCGGCGATGTAGTGTTGGTATTTGGCCTCGGTTAAAATTTGCTCCAAGCTCGCCTCGTCGAGCGCCTCGAAAAAGGGATCCAGCTTGCGCAGTTTTTCGCCCGTGAAGCTCTTTCTGGCGACGATTTTTTGCAGGGTCGAATTTTGGCTGATTATCTCCTCGTCAAGGCTAGCTAAAAGTTCTAAATTTCGCTTCGTCGGCGTGATCTCGGTGCCGTTTAGCAGCTCTAGTCCGCGAGTCAAATTTGACCTTATGGCTTCGATTTTCTCAAACGTCGCTTCGTCTAGCAAGCCAAGCTCGCGGCCGTACCCGCCTAGGCGCAGCACGGCATTATCCTCGCGCAGTAGCAGCCTATACTCGGCGCGGGATGTAAACATACGGTAGGGCTCCTTGGTGCCTTTAGTCACTAGATCGTCGATGAGAACGCCGATGTAGGCCTCGTCTCGGCGCAGGACGAACGGCTCTTTGCCCTCAAGCGCAAGCGCTGCGTTTATGCCCGCCATCAGCCCCTGCGCGCCCGCTTCCTCGTAGCCCGTGGTGCCGTTGATCTGGCCCGCGAGATAGAGTCCGCGCGCCTTTTTGGTCTCTAGCGTGTGCTTTAGCTCGGTAGGCTGGACGTAGTCGTACTCGATCGCGTAGCCGTGGCGCACGATGCGAGCGTTTTCAAAGCCCTTGACCGAGCGCAGCATCGCGACCTGCACTTCATACGGCAAGCTCGTAGAAAAGCCGTTGATGTAGTACTCCGTGGCTTCTAACGTCTGCGGCTCGACGAAAAGATGATGCCTGTCGCGGTCGCCGAATCTATTTATCTTATCCTCGATACTCGGGCAGTAGCGCGGACCCACACCCTCTATCTGGCCCGTAAATAGCGGCGCTTTGTCGAAATTTGAGCGGATAATGTCGTGCGTGGTAACATTCGTGTAGGCGATGTAGCAGGGCAGCTGCGTAGGCGCAAAGTCTCGCGTGCGGAAGCTAAAGGGGCTTGGATCCTCGTCGCCGCCTTGGATCTCAAGCACGCTAAAGTCGATGCTTTTAGCATCCACTCGCGGGCAGGTGCCGGTCTTTAGCCGGCCGACTTCTAGGCCTAGTTCGCGCAGGCTATCGCTTAGATTTTTAGCGCTTAGCTCGCCCACGCGGCCGGCTTCCAGTTTGTTAAATCCGACGTGAATTAGCCCGTTTAAAAACGTGCCCGTCGTGATGATGAGCTTGCTTGTTTTATACTCGTTGCCTAGGTGGGTTTTTACGCCCGTGATTTCGCCGTTTTTGCTTAAAATTTGCGTCGCGATCTCTTGGCTGATTTCGAGATTTGGCGTATTTAGCAGTAAATTTCGCATATAGACGCGGTATCTATCCATGTCGATCTGAGCGCGGCTACCTCGCACGGCCGGGCCCTTGCTCTCGTTTAGCACGCGAAATTGTATGCCCACGGCATCGGTCGTTAGCCCCATCTGCCCGCCTAGAGCGTCGATCTCTTTTACGAGGTGGCCTTTTGCTAGACCGCCGATAGCGGGGTTGCAGCTGGCCGCGCCGATTTGCTCGGCTAGGATGGTGATTAGTAGCGTTTTTTTGCCCATTCTTGCGGCGGCGAGGCTGGCTTCGATGCCCGCGTGACCGCCTCCGATGACGATAATATCATAGTTCATATTCAAATTTTCCTTATCCTTAAAATTCGCGATTTTATCAAAAAACAGATAAAATATACAAAAATTTAAGGAAAGACGGCTGAGAAATTTACCTTAAATTTGACTCTCTTGAGCCGGTGTGCGTAGTTTGTCGATTTATCTTAAATTTATTTGTAGCAATCTTTGTAGAACATTTTTTGAAAGAGTGGGGGCAAATTTGCCCCGCATTAAAGTCAAATTTCCTTTGCGATTTTGTTCATCTTGGCAAAGATTTCCGCTCGTTCGCCGTCTTTTAGGTTGCCCATCTCTAGCTTCGTCATCATCTGCATAAAATCGAATTTCTTAAACATTTTTGCGGCTTCTTTGGCTTCGCGTTCTAGTTTGGCGTAGATTTGCGCTTCGTTTTCGTCGCGGGCTAAATTTCGTAAAAACGAGCCCGCCTCGCCGCCGTGAAATTTATCCGCGTCAAATTTACCCGCCGCACTGCTTGAACTTGCTTTTTCGTTAAATTTATCCAGCATCTGGGCAAAATCCGTCAAATTTGCCGCCGCAAGCGTGGAGCCGGCTAAAAATTTATCGCCCTTTTGACCTTGGGCGACTCGGTTTGCTAAGGTCTTTAAAATCTCGTTTGAAGTGCCGTTTTTGATCTGCATTTTTATCCTTTTTATATTACTAACGGCTAGTCCTAGCAAAAAGTATTCCGTCAAATTTTAAAGGCTGCGATTAAATTTTACCTTAAGCTTTCTGAGGCATTATAGGACTAAAACACTCTTTTTAGTGCATTAGATAGTCTATGCGTAATATTTTTATATTCGTATAAGTTTAAAATGGTGCCTATTTTACCGCAAATTTAAAGATAAGCTTAAAAATAAATAATTCATAAAAATTAATCTAAAAAATACAAAATTCGTCAGGCAAATGACGGAAATAAATTTCTAAAAGTAATACAATTAGCTCAAGATTTAAGAGAAATCAAGAATCGTAAAACAAGTAGAAAGGAGAATTTATGAAACAACATAAATTTGTGATCGCCGATTACAAACGTTGTATCGGTTGCGCTACTTGCATGGCGGCCTGTTTTCGTAGCGCTTACGAGCGCGGCAAGCTTTCAAAAGCTAGACTAACAGTGCTCCGTCAAGCAAAGGGCGTCATGCCGACGCAGTGTCGCCAGTGCGATGACGGTCCTTGCGCGAACGTATGTCCTACAGGGGCACTCAGGTTTGACGATAACTGCATCGAGCTGCATGAGGAGATTTGTATAGGCTGCAAACTCTGCACGATCGCTTGCCCTTACGGCGCGATAAGCTCGAGCGCGGAGCTCATGCCGTCCGTTAACTACGCGGTAGAGCCTAAGTACTACCTCGAGATCGAGAGCCAGGCGGGCGCGAAAAATACCGCTATCAAATGCGATATGTGTTTCGGTCGCGAAAACGGCCCTGCATGCGTTGAGGTTTGTCCGACCAGCGCGATAATCATGGTCGATCCGCTACGCAGCCAGCACAAGCTTGGCAACAGGATCGAGCAGGAGGCTGCGCAGGATTTCGTAAATAAAATTTTACGCGGAAGCGGAAATTTAAAAGAGCCTCACGTTTTAGCCGATATCGGCGCTCAGGACGTGGACGGCGAGGCTGACGTTATCGTTATCAAGGAGCTTGACAAAACTCCTAGCGAGCAAGCAAGAGAGCAAGCGGCGTCAAATTCGCGCGCTATGAACGACGAAAATAGCGGCGCACAAGGGGGTGCGAGATGGTAGGCGTTTATCTACTTTTCTTAGTTAGCGCCGCCGTTAGCATCCTGCTCTACGGCACGCAAAAATCAGCCGTCAAAATCGGCTTTGGATTAAGCGCGATCAGCTGTTTTTACGCACTTTGCTACTTCGTGGCCAACATGGGCGTTACGCAGGGCTTCGCTCTAGGCGGAGATTTTTTATACGCGCCTAAATTTGAGCTAACTCCGCTTGGAAATTTCTTTAGCTTCGTAGTCGTCTTTATCGGCTTTGCCAGCAGCGTCTACGGCATGAGCTACGCGGAGGAATACATCAAAAAAGCAAACGTCGGCGTTTTCGCCTGTTTGTTTAACCTTTTCATCCTTTCGATGCTTCTAGTCATCAGCGCAAATAACGTATTTTGCTTCGTCGTTTTGTGGGAGCTTATGACACTTATTTCGTCTTTCCTCATCCTCGTAAACGACGGCAAAGGTACGCTAAAAGCGGTGATGGTATATCTAGGTATCGCTCAGGTCGGTGCGTTTTGCATCACGTGCGGACTGCTAGTCATGGCTCACTATGCGGGCAGCATGGAGTTTAGCGACTTTGCTCGCCTAAATATGCCTGCTGCGGTTAGCGTCGTGGTGTTTATATTATTCTTAGTAGGATTTGGTAGTAAAGCGGGTATGTGGCCTTTCCACGTATGGCTACCGATGGCTCACCCTGCGGCTCCTTCAAACGTCTCTGCTCTAATGAGCGGCGTTATGATAAAGGTTGCGCTATTTACTCTAGTCAAATTTACGCTTTTCTTACCGCTAAGCATATATTTCGGTCTAGCGGTTTTGATTCTGGGTGCGGCTAGCTCACTGTTTGGCGTTCTTTACGCTCTTTGTCAGCACGACTACAAAGCGCTTCTTGCCTATCACTCAGTTGAAAATATCGGCATCATCTTGCTTGGTCTTGGTACCGGTCTATACGGTCTAGCTGCGGGAAATAACACTCTTGCCGCGATCGGATTTTTAGCCGGATGCTACCACGTTGTTAACCACGCGATATTTAAAGGTCTATTGTTCCTTTGCGCGGGTTCGGTTCTGCATGCTACGCACACCCGCGATATGGACGTACTAGGCGGCCTAGCTAAAAAGATGCCTTGGACGTCTGTTGGTATGTTTATCGGTATCATGGGTATCGCAGCGCTTCCTCCGGTTAACGGCTTCGTATCAGAGTGGTTTACATACCAAGGTATGCTTCAAGGCGCGCTAGAGCAGGGCATTTTCACTAGATACGCCTTTACTCTTTCAGTCGTTGCGCTAGCTCTTACTGGCGTACTAGTCGGCATGCACCTTAAGCTTTATGCAGTAATCTTTGCGGGAACTCCAAGAGATAAGAAAATTTGGGAAAACGCGAAAGAAAGCCCGATATTTATGGTGCTTGGCATGATCGTGCTAATGATCGGCTGTATAGGCTTTGGCATCGGAGCTAACGTTGTCGTCGGCTATATAATGACGGCTGTAAATTCGATAGGCGGCGCAGGCGGTTACGTAGCTAGCCACGGTATAAATTTGACATCAAATTTAGGCAGTATCGTCTCTACTCCGTTAATCGCTATCATCTTATGTTCTACTATGGTTTTGCCTTTTGCGATTTTAGCATTTATGAAAGCAAACCGCGAGAAACCTCGCGAGACCGATCCTTGGGCTTGCGGATTTAAATACAGCTCTCGCATGCAAATGACGGGCGGTCCTTTCACCGGCGATCTAAGACGCATCATGAACTGGCTGTTTAAAGGCGAGAGAAAAGTCGTAACCAAGGGCTATTTTAACCCGGTCGAGTATCACAACCATCCAAAAGATATCTGGTGGGGGCTATTTTACGAGCCCGTGATCGAGTGGAGCAAGAAAATAGCCGACAAAATAGGCATAATGCAAAGCGGCTACACTAACGTTTACGCGCTATATATCCTTGTATATCTTTGCGCGATACTAGCGGTTAGCTACTTTTTGATATAGGGGGCGTGAGATGGAAATTTTACAGACTATATTTTTAATGATATTTCAAGTCGTCGTCATCGTCTTAGTCGCGCCGCTATTTGACGGTATGGCCAGAAAGCTAAGAGCCAAACTGCAATCAAAACAAGGCAGCGATTTCTTCCAGACGTATCGCGACATCATAAAGCTATTTAGACGCGGCAGAACCGTGCCTGAGTGCTCTCACTGGGTATTTAGATGGGCGCCGTTTTTTCTATTTGCCACTTCGGCGGCGATTCCTATTACTTATAGCAAGAGCACGATTTTTGGAGCTTACTCCGATATTTTCGTGATTCTTTACCTCGGCGCGCTTTTGAGATTTGTTTTTGGCGCCGCATCTTTAGATAGCGGTAACCCGTTTGCGGCTACCGGCGGCGGACGCGAACAAATGCTAGCCGTTTATGTCGAGCCTGTTATGATAATGTGCCTAATCGTCGTTATGCTAGCGGCCGGAACGTCAAATTTGGTCGAGATACAATCAATGGTAAAAAGCGGCCAGATCGGATATCAGATCCCAAGCTTTGCTGTTGCTTCGATCGCGTTTTTATGGTGCATATACGTTGAGACGGGCAGAAAGCCTTTTGACCTAGCAGAAGCCGAGCAAGAGTTACAAGAAGGCTTGCTAGGCGAATACGCGGGTTCTGATCTAGGCCTAGTTCAAGCGGCGCTTATCTTAAAACAATTTGCGATGATAGGACTTTTCCTCGCAATTTTTGAGCCGTGGAATTTTAGCAATCCTTTCCTAGCCGTTATAATTTTCGTTTTAAAGGCGGGAGTGTTTTATGTAGCGGCCGTGTTTATAGACAACTTTGGACCAAGATTTAGGATGACTTCGTCCTTGCGTAAAAACGCGGTAGCCGCTCTAGCTATATCTTTCGTGGCTTTGACGCTTTACGTCGTGGGGGTGTGAGATGAATGCAGATATGACTATGTTAGACGCATTAGCTATCGGCATGATAGTAACGTCTTTGGCGGTATTTGGGCTACGTAACCTAAAGCTATCCGTAATCGTTTACGCTATCGAGACATTACTTTTAGTCGGTATATTTGCTATGTTGGCGTCTAAATTTAACGCGCATCAGCTATCCATGTGGGCGGTTGTGGCGTTTTTTACAAAGGTTTTATTCGTACCGGCGATCCTGCTTTGGTTGATTAAAAAGCTTAACGTCGTTAGCGAGGATGAGCCGGTGGGCGGCTTTTTCGTGAGTCCGGTTATAGCGATGGGATTTTCTCTAGCTTTAGCGATGAGTATCAACCCGATATTCCTTCAATTTTCGCTAATCCAAGAGAAAATAATGCTACTAGCGGCGGTTTGCGTGTTTATGATGGGAGTTTTTGGCTTTATGCTTAGAAACTCTTTTATCAAGCAAATTTTAGCCTACTGCCTTTTTGAAAACGGCATACATCTAAGCCTAGCGCTCATGGCTTACAACTCAAACGAGCTTGTAGAGCTTGGTATCTTAACGGACGCGATTTTTGCCGTTATCATCATGAGCGTTCTAGCTATCAGATTTTATAAAGCATACGGCAGCCTTGACACGTCTAAGGCTACGAATTTAAGGGGATAGAGATGGATAGTTTAACTTTGATATTAATTTTACCGCTTCTTGGAGCGATATTGCTATTTTTCTCTCCGAAAAATTACGCGACTTTGAGTTTGCTTCACGTTGCGGTTAGCGCGGTTACGTCTTTGGCGTTGCTATTTAACGTAAGCAAGGTTTTATCGAGCGGTACTTTTTACGCGCACGATAAATTTTTGTTCCTAGATAGCCTTGGCTGCGTGTTTTTGGTGCTTATCGCGGTTACGGGCTTTTTGGTAAATTTGTACGCGACTCACTATATGAAATGGGAGCTCGAAGAGGGCCATGTAAATTTAGACTCTCTTAGAAAATACTACGCGCTTAGCCACGTGTTTATATTTACGATGACTCTAAGCGTCATCTGTAACAACGTCGCGTTTATGTGGGCTGCGATCGAGGCTACTACGCTTTCATCGGTGTTCCTAGTCGCGATCCTAAAAGACCAAAAATCAACCGAGAGCGGCTATAAATACATAGTCCTTTGCTCTATCGGCCTAGCGTTCGCGCTTTATGCGACCGTGCTTCTTTACTCTGCGACTTTTGCAGAGATAAAAGACGGCGAGGCTGCGATGCTATGGACGGGCATAATGGCAAACGCTAAAAATTTAAGCCCCGACGTCGCTAAGCTAATCTTCGTCTTTGCGCTTATCGGATTTGGCACCAAAGCCGGTCTTGCTCCTACGCACACCTGGCTTCCCGACGTTCACGCCCAAGGCCCGGCGCCGATTTCGGCTCTACTTTCAGGCGTTTTGCTAAAGTGCGCGATGCTAGCTTTATTTAGATATTACGCTATCGCGGCTCAAGCTACAGGGATGGAGTTCGTTCAAAGCGTGATGGTGATCTCAGGCCTTATTACGTTATTCGTCGGCGGTATATTCCTGATTAGACAACACGACGTAAAGAGAATGTTTGCCTACCACTCTATCGTGCATATGGGCGTTATCGCCTTTGCATTGGGTGTTGGCGGACCTTTCGGGCTATTTGCGGCGATTTTCCACTGCCTAGCTCACAGCTTTACAAAAGCTCTTGCGTTTTGCTCAACGGGCAACATCGCTAGAATTTACGGTCACAAAGATATGACTAAAATGGGCGGTATGGTAAAGATTGCACCGATAACTACGATAATGTTCGGCGCTGCGGTTTGTTCGCTAGTAGGCGTCCCTGCGTTTGCGATATTCGTCAGCGAATATAACGTATTCGTCGGCGCTATAAACAGCGGTCAATATTTTAGCACCGCGCTATTTGCGATAGCTCTTGCGATCATCTTTATCGCGGACTTCTCGCACTTTAACATGGCGAGTTTCGGCGAGCCTAAAGCTGCGGTCGTTCACAATAAAGAGATGAGCATAGTAGAAAATTTACCGCTTATCCTGCTTTGCGCGCTAATCATAATATTTGGCGTTTGGCACGTAGAAAACTTTTACGCTCTAGTCAATGAGGGCGTCAAAATAATGATGGGAGTTTGAAGATGAGAGGCGATAAATTTGTAGAAATTTTAAAAACGAAGGTAAAGGTTTTAGAAGTAACACGCCAAGCCGACGACCAAATCACGGTTTTAGTCGATAGAAACGACCTTCCGCTTGCGGTTAAGACCCTTTACTACGATATCGGCGGCTTTTTAAGCACGATGATACCAAACGACGAGAGGGCGATAAACGGCTGTTTCGCGCTTTACTACGCGATATCCATGGAAGGCAGCAAGATGACGGAGGCGGATGATTTTGCCGCTGAGGATAAGTGCTTTATCACCGTTAAAACGCTAATC
Organism: uncultured Campylobacter sp.; assembly: GCA_963517705.1. Classification (GTDB taxonomy): domain Bacteria; phylum Campylobacterota; class Campylobacteria; order Campylobacterales; family Campylobacteraceae; genus Campylobacter_A. The sequence goes on along the minus strand of CAUQHH010000014.1, from coordinate 10,849 downwards.
CCAGGCGTCGATCCGACGTTTCCGTCCGTTACGCCGCTAGTGCCTGCTTGCGTGTGGTATGAGAGGGAGGCTTTTGATATGTTCGGCCTAGTTGCCGAGGGGTTACCAGATAAGCGCCGCCTAGTTTTAGCCGACGATTGGCCAGACGGCCTTCATCCGCTTAGAAAAGACGCGATGGACTACCGCTATAGACCCGATCCCGTCGCTCATCAAGATGAGCCTGACGCCGAGTTTTTATTTCCTAGCGGCGATAGCGTAGTGGACGTACCGCTCGGACCTTTACACGTAACGAGCGACGAGCCGGGACACTTCAGGCTATTTTGCGACGGCGACGAGATCATAGATGCGGACTACCGCCTGTTTTATCAGCACCGCGGTATGGAAAAGCTAGCCGAAAACCGTATGAACTACGATCAGATGGGTTACCTTGCAGAGCGCGTCTGTGGAATTTGCGGTTACGCTCATGCGATTGCGTGTATAGAAGCGGCGGAAAGGGCTATAAAGCTAGAAATTCCGCTAAGAGCGCAAGCTATCCGCGTGATTTGCCTTGAGATCGAGCGCCTTCACAGCCACCTTTTAAATATCGGTCTAGCCTGCGAGGTAACGGGTAACTATAACGCCTTTATGCATATCTTTAGGGTGCGCGAGTACTCTATGGAGCTAGCTCAGCTAGTAACTGGCGGCCGCAAAACCTACGGTAACGTCATAATGGGCGGACTTCGCCGCGATATGACCGACAACGAAATCAGGCAAGGCCTTGCGATCATAAACAAACTCGACGTTCAAATTACGGAAATTTGGGACGCCGTAATGGAGGATAAACGCCAACTAGGACGCTGGAAGGGCGTAGGCGTGCTTGATAAGCAAGTCGCTCGCGACTTTAGTCCGGTCGGTCCAAATATGAGAGGTTCGGGATTTAAACGCGATAACCGCTACGACCACCCTTACGACTTCTTTAAACACATTGAATTTGAAGTCGCGGTTGAGCACGGCGGAGACGTATTTAGTCGCGAAGTCGTGAGATATAAGGAGCTAAAACAGTCTATTCATATCATCAGACAGTGCTTTGAGCTAATGCCTCAAACGCCGATCATGATAGATCCCGTGACTATGATCAAGCCTGAAAATTTCGCGCTCGGATACGACGAAGCTCCTCGCGGAGAAAACGTCCACTGGATTATGCAAGGCAGCGCGCAAAAGGTTTTCCGCTGGAGATGCCGCGCGGCTACGTATAACAACTGGCCGAGCCTCCGCTATCAGTTCCGCGGAAATAATATCTCGGACGCCGCATTGATCGTTTGTTCGCTTGACCCGTGCTATTCATGCACAGAGCGCGTTACGATTGTGGACGTAAATACTAAAAAGAGTAAAATTTTAACCGAAAAAGACCTTAAGAGATTTTGCCAAACCGGCAAGATTAGCAAAAAGGATTTAAGATGATGAAGTTATTTGACATAACCGAAAAATACGGAAAGGCGACCTACGCCTATCCGTTTGAGCCCTACAAAGTGCCCGACAATTTCCGCGGGCAGCCGTTTTATACCTACGAGCTTTGCGTGGGTTGCGCGGCATGCGGCGTAGCGTGCCCTAGCAATGCCATAGAGCTAAAAATGAACGAAAAGCAAGATAAGCTCGTGTGGCAGTTTGATTGCGGACGCTGCATATTTTGCGGACGCTGCGATGAGGTTTGTCCGACCGGCGGCGTGCGCTTAAGCCAGGGTTTTGAGCTTGCGGTTAAATTTGACAAGAGCGCGCTGATCCAACGCGGCGAGCTAGAGATGCAAAAGTGCAAATGCTGCGGTAAACCGTATACGCCGGTTCGCCTCATCAACTATACTTTTTCAAAGCTTAGTACGGCAAATTTACTCCCGGGTAGGCTAGAGGAAGCTAAGAACTACCTCTACATCTGCCCAGAGTGCAAAAAAGCGCAATCTGTCGAGCGCTTAACTAAAGACGTAGAGGAGGGGATAAAATGAGCCTTTATCAAGTTCCCGAAAATATAAAAACGGCAAACGACCTAACCGCAAAGCTAGAGCATCTAAAAAATATCAAACGAAGCTTTAGCGTTTACCGCATCGACTGCGGTAGCTGTAACGGCTGCGAGATCGAGATCTTCGCCGCTATCACGCCGATGTGGGACCCTGAGCGCTTCGGCTTTAAGCTAGTAGCCAACCCTCGCCACGCAGACATCCTAGTCTGCAGCGGCCCGGTTACGCGCCAGATGTACTATCCGCTACTTCGCGCTTACGAAGCGGCTCCAGATCCAAAGATCGTGGTTGCATTTGGTGCATGCGGAAGTACGGGCGGTATATTTTACGATGCTTATAGCGTTTGGGGCGGTATAGATAAGATCATCCCTGTAGACGTCTATATCCCAGGCTGTCCTCCGCATCCGGCTAGCGTCATCTACGGCCTTGGCATGGCTCTTGGTATCATAGATCAAAAGCTGCAAAAAAGAAGCTTCGAACAGGACGACTGTAAAGTTCCGGCCGTTAAAGAGTCTATCATGGGCGACATACTTTTTGAGCGAGATTTAGAAGCTGAGTCAAAGAGGCTGATGAGCTATATATTCGGCAGAACGCTGTTTACTAAGTATATGGACGCAGCCAAAACATCGCCAGATATCCATGACGTAGCAGCGACTAAAAAAGCGATACTAGAAGCCATGTATAAAGAAGAAGATCCTAGATATGCCGAGTGCATGGGGCTTTTATATAACGACGTCTATCTAAAATACGCAAAAGCAAAACAGGGCGAAAATGCGATTGACGTCAAAAAAGAAATCTGGGATAAAAGATGATAAGAGTCTATAAGCTCACTCGTCGCCACATGGACGAAAATGAAAAAATGCCCAAAGAGCTAAAGGATATCAAGCTCTTTTCTACCTGCGTCGGTCACGGCGTGGGTACGATTGATTTTAGCCAAAAGCTGCTCGATATCGCAGACGAGGAGTATGAGCGTATCGTCGCAAACGGCGGCGAATACGTCAAATTTAAGCTGGGAAATTTGAGTAAGTATTTCGAGGTGGAGATATTTAGAGAGCATGCGGTTAGGCTCATCCCAGAGCTTTGCGAATGCGAGCTAAAGACCGAGCTTAAAAATTTACGCGAGGGATATCTGGTGCTTAGGAAGGATTTTTGATGAAATTTAGCTCAAATCGGACAAAGGCTTATGGGTTAAATTTAGCGCGCGGAGGGCTTTTGGGATGAAAAAGGCTTTGCTTTGCATCGGCAATCCCATGCGCGGAGACGACGACGTAGGCAACGAAACCGGGAGAATCGTCGAGGCAAATTTGAAAGATTGGCGGGTATTTTACGGACAGGACGTGCCTGAAAACGAGTTTGGCGCGCTTCGCGAATTTGCGCCTGATATCATCGTCGTGGTAGATGCTATGAGCGGGTTTAAAGACGGCGCGATCGAGTTTTTCGATCTTAGCAACGAGCGCGACTATATCTACTCGACGCACAACTTGCCCACGCCCGTACTTTTAAGCTACCTGCGTAAAATTTGTCCCAAGACGCTGTTTTTAGGCATTAGCGTTTTGCTTGAAAACGTGCTTGATTTTAAAGAGGGCTTAAGCGAAAACGCGAAAAAAAGCGCGCAAAAAGCCTTTGAACGTATCTTGGAGATAGATAAAAATTTAAATTAGGAGGAGAAGATGTTAAATCCTGCAGAAACCGCGCAAGCGGTGTCAAATTCGATGGAGCACAAGGCGCATACTCCGTTAGTAAGCATTATTTTTCTAGCTATCATGGCTGGTGCGGCGATCGCGATGGGCGATATTTTCTGGGCGCACTCGACCGTGGGCATGGCTGAAAAACAGTCTATCGGTCTTGCAAATTTTATCGGCGGCATCACATTTAGCTGCGGACTTATGATGGTCGTTTTCTACGGCGGGCATCTATTTACTAGCTCGGTTTTAAGCGGCGTTAGCGCGTATGAAGGCAAGCTAAATTTAGGCAAAACCTTTAGCTACTGGGCGATCGTTTGGTTTTTTAACTTCGTCGGCGGCGCGCTAATTGCCTATATGTACTACTACTCGGGCTTACCGCTAAAATACGACGGCTACATCTTGCAACACTTCGTACCGGCCGGTATCGGCAAGATCACGGCGCCGTTTCACGAGCTATTTATCCGCGGTATCTTTTGTAACGTGTTTGTTTGCATGTCTATCTGGACTGCGACTAGTGAGAGCAACTTAGCGGGCAAATTTTTTGCCATTATGTGGATGATCGGCGCGTTCGTCGCATGCTCGATGGAGCACTGCGTGGCAAATATGTTTATCATAACAGAAGCCATCATCGCTAAAGCTCACTACATCGCGGCAAACGGCGGAGATATTACAGCTGCGGCTACGGCTCTAGGGCACGGCATCACGGCTGAAAAACTAGAAATGCTAAACTGGGGAAATTTCATCGGTAAAAACCTAGTTCCCGTTACGCTAGGCAATATCTGCGGCGGACTTTTCTTTGTGGGACTAGTTGGATTTATGGCGAATAAATTTGACATGAAAAAGAAATAATTTTAATTCCCCGGCTCGGCTGGATTTCAAATAATTTTCGGCTAGGATACTCGGGTCACGGACGACCGGTCCGCTCCCGTCGTATCCACCAAAAACTATTTAAACTACACACAACCCGTCTTGAATATTTATCACATAGCTTACTAAATTTACAAATTTAACTACATCAAATTTAAAAACCGAATTTATGTTTTCGCGGTGTGAGTCTCGGCGCGTAAATTTTAAATTTAGTTTGTATAGCTTTGTAGCTTTTCGTAATCCACTATCAAAATTTCATGCGGGGTTATGCGCCTGATGATATCGTCTTTGATTAGTTCGTTAAACGCGGTGCTTGCGCTTTGGCGCTTGAGTCCGACGAAGCTTGAAAGTACCTTTAGCGAAAAGGGTAAAAAGACGTAGTGATAGCCGTTTTGCGTCAAATTTTGCTCGGCGGCGAGCTCGACGAGGAAGTTTGCTATGCGCCCCTTTGCGCTTTCAAAAAGTATCGATTTTATGATCTGGCGCTGCAGCAAGGAGATATTTACGAGCGTGTCGGCGTATGCTTTGGCAAATCGCTCGTTTTTTAGCAGCTCGCCCATATCGCCCGCGTCGATCGAGTAGATCTCGCTGTCCTCTAGGACCTCCAGCACGCACACGTCGTCCACGATCGAGATGTTGTCTTTTTGCAGATGATAGACGATAAATTCCTCGCCGTCCTCGAAAAACGAGAGCTTGCCCGAGCCGCTTTTAAGTATCACGACTTTGATGGATTCGGCGTAGATCGTAGCGCCTTTGGCCAGAAACTCGCGGTTAAATTTGGCGAGTTCGTTTTGATTCAAAACATCTAAAATATCGGTCTCAAGCAGGCCTAGTCGTGATTTTTTCAAGTTTATCGTTTCTTATGATTATTATTTGACGATTATTTTATCTTAAATATTTTTAAAGTGTATTAAATTTACCGAGACTGGGCGCTATCATCATGCTAGTTTTTCATATTTACGCCGCGGCAAAAATCGGGCGGCAAAAATTTAGGCGGTAAATTTAGCCCGCTCTGAGGCTAAATTTTATAAAATAGCTTAAAATTTAAGGACGAAAAATGTTTAACGGACTGATTAGAGAGATCGCGCAGGTTGCGAGCTATTCGCAAAATACCCTGCGACTAAAAGCCGCATACCGCCCAAATTTAGGCGATAGCGTCGCGGTAAACGGCGCTTGTCTTAGCGTGACGCAGCTGCACGCAGACGGCTTTAGCGTGGAGCTTAGCGCCGAGACCAGGGCGCACATCGTGACGGAAAACTTGCGCGGACGCGTGCACATAGAGCCTGCGATGCGGCTAGCAGACCGCGTGGACGGGCATTTGCTTCAAGGCCACGTCGATGCTATCGGCGAGGTAGCGCGCATAGAGCGGCGCGAAAACGGGGTTGATTTTTATATAAATTTGCCCTCTAGCGTCATGCCGCTGATGGCGAACAAGGGCAGCATCGCGGTCGAGGGCGTGAGTCTCACGATCAACGAAGTTTTGCCGACCGGCGTGCGACTAACGATCATCCCGATAACCTTTCGCGAGAGCTTATTCGGCGAATTTGAGCCGGGACGCCGCGTAAACGTGGAGAGCGATCTGCTCGCGCGCTACGTGGCTAGGCAGCTAGAGTTTAGCCGCAGCGTCCAAAACGGCGGCAAAAGCGAGATCAGCTGGGACGAGTCGCAGCATATCGCGAGTCTTTATTAGGTTTGGCGGGTTAAATTTGACGAAAATGAAGCGGGAAATTTTAGACATAGTTTTTGAGAGCGAGCGCGTTATTGCGGGTTTTACGACGCGTTTTGGCGGAGTAAGCGATGGCGCGCATGAGGGGTTAAATTTAGCGGATCACGTCGGCGACCTGCCCGCAAACGTCGCTAAAAATCGCGAAATCCTAGCCGAGCAAATCGGCGCCGCGCCCGACAATCTAAAATTTATGAACCAAATTCACTCAAACCGCGTGGAAATTTTGCGAAATTTTAACGATGAGCTACCGCCCTGCGACGGCGTGATAACGGCGCTTAGAGGCATTGCGCTTTGCGTTTTGGTTGCAGATTGCTCGCCCGTTTTGATCGCGGACGAGAGGCGGGGCGTGGTTGCCGCCGTGCATGCAGGCAGAGCGGGCGTAACGGGTAAAATTTGCACGAATGCGGTAAATTTGATGGCGAGCGAGTTTGGCTGCGAGGCGGGCGATCTGCGCGTGTTTGTCGGCGCAAATATCAAAGCGCGAAACTACGAGGTGGGCGAGCTTGATTTGGCCGAGTTTAACCGCTACAAAAAAGAGGGTAAATTTGATATGGAAGCAGCCTTGCGGGACGAATTTGTCGCGCTTGGCGTAAAGCGAGTGGAGTTTGATCCGCGCTGCACGTTCGAGACGGGGGAGTTGTTTTCCTACCGCAGGGATGGGGTTACAGGGCGATTTTGCGGCTTTGCGATGAATAAAATCTTGCCAAAATAGCCGCATATGGCCTAAATTGGGCGCAGACGAGCACGCAGCCAGACGAGTTTAGTTAAAATTTCATTTATGTTTATTAAAAAGGGCTAAAATTTAAATCGAAACCTCATAAAAAGGAGTCAGTATGAGAAAAATTTTACTTTGTTTGATTTTTGCGGCGAGCGCGCTTTTTGCGGCGCAAACAAGATCCTCAAACGAGATGGCAACCGCCCCTGCGAGCGCGCCTGCAAATTTGGCGAACAAGCAGTTTGAAGACGCGCTAGCGATGTACCGAGTCTCGGATTTTAGCGAGGCGGCGAGACTCTTTAATCTAGCGTGCGAGGGCGGTCACGCGCGTGCTTGCTACGATATCGGCGCTATGATCGCTAGCGGCAAAGTCGCGGCAAAGCAACCTGGGACGGCGGCTAAATTTTACGAGCGAGCGTGCAAAATGGGCGATAAGCTGGGCTGCTACGCGCTAGCGTACGCGTGCCAGACGGGTGCTGGCATAGCAAAAGACGAAGCTCGGGCATACGAGCTCTATAAAAACTCATGCGAGCTTGGGCTAGCTAAAGGCTGCAACGAGGCGGGTTTTATGAGCGAGCGCGGCATGGGCGTAAACGCGGACGTCAAAGCCGCTATTAAATTTTACGAAAAAGCGTGCAAGATGGGGCTAGAGGTCGGCTGCGAAAACGCTAAAATTTTAAAGCGTTAGACTCGGCCGGCGGCTAAAATTTAACTCGGTTGCGCGTTCTTGTTTTGCGGGGTGTGCGCCGAGTTTAAATTTGAGCCAAAATTTCACTAAAAATCGAGAAAAATGCCATACGAAAATTTTAAATCAAAAAATCCTCTCGCGGCCAAAATCGCCGCAAATGCGAGAAAATTTGACGTCCAGACGCTGCAAAACGAAGATCTCGTAAATTTGCTTTTAAACGAGAAAAAGATCGAAATCTCTAGCGAGCAAAAAGAGGCCGTAGAGCGCGTATTTACGGGGCTAATGAACATAGAAGAAAGCGTGCAACTAAGCGGATAGTCGGCCAAATTTGACCTCCAACTAAATCTACGAAAATCAAACTCAAGTATCGTTTAAACGACCGCCTTTCCAACCAAAGCCAAAATATCTGCTTTTTATCAAATTTGATGTAAAATGATGGCATGGCATCGCAGTCAAGAAAGCCAAAAAACGTAAATTTACAATCAAAAACCCAAAGCAAAGGAGAAGATATGCTGTTACTTAAAAATGCCGATCTATACGCGCCAGGGCACATCGGCAGGAGCGACGTTTTGCTCGGCGGAGGTAAAATTTTAGCCGTTTCTAAGGGGCTTGATTTTCGAGTTGAGGGGCTTGAAATTTACGATCTGGATGGCAAAATTTTAGCGCCGGGACTCATCGATCAGCACGTGCACATCACGGGCGGCGGCGGCGAGGCGGGTTATCATTCGCGCACGCCCGAAATAACGCTATCTGGGATCATCCGCTACGGCACGACGACGGTCGTGGGTACGCTCGGTACCGACGGGTGCACGAGGAGCCTGGAAAACCTCTACTCAAAAGCCAAAGCGCTCGAGTACGAGGGCATCTCGACCTTCATCCACACGGGTTCTTACGCGCTGCCTAGCGTTACATTTACGGGCAGCGTCAAGCGCGATCTGGTACTCATCGACAAGGTTATCGGCTGTAAGATTGCGATGAGCGACAACCGCGGCAGCTACCCGACCTCTCAGGAGCTCATCAAGACCCTGACGCAGATCCGCATCGGCGGCATGATCTCGAAAAAGGGCGGCGTGCTGCATATGCATATGGGCGGGCTTGCGGATAAATTCGACCTCATTTTTAGCGTGATCAAGGATTATTCGTTCCCTGTTAATTACTTCTCGCCGACGCACTGCGCGCGGACGAAGGAGCTTTTTGGCGAGGCGATCAAATTTCAAAAAATGGGCGGCTATATCGACATCACGAGCGGCGGAAGCCAGTTTATGCCGCTTCACGAAGCTATCGCGTATGGGCTTGCTAACGGGCTAAATTTAGAGCGCCTAACGATGAGCTCGGACGGCAACGGCAGCGTACCTAGATTTGACGAAAACGGCGCATTGGTCGGCTACGGCTGCGCTTCGTGCGAGACGAATTTAGAGGTCATCCAAGCCTGCGTGAAAAATAAAATCCTAACTATCCCGCAAGCGTTAAGCATGATGGGTAAAAACGTCGCGAAATATCTAAATTTAAGCGGTAAAGGCGAGATAAAAGTAGGCTTTGACGCCGATTTTGCGGTATTTGACGAAGCTCTAAACCTAGATAGCGTGATCGCAAAAGGGGAGTTTTGCGTGAAAGAGAGCAAGCTCGTGAAAAAGGGATTTTTTGAGTGAAAATCATTAGTGCGTAAATTTCGCCGACACGCTGAAATATGCAGTCGGTTTTTTACCGCTGTGGCCTATTTGGCTTTTACATGTCGAAGCTTGTTGCGTTTATGTAAAATTTGATCCAAAAACGGCAATTATTTTGGAGCGGAAAAACTCCGCTCCACTTAAGATTACGCGTTAGCTATCTGGATATAGTTTATTCCTCCCTCGGTTACCGAGTTAGCGTTTAACAAGTCAAAATTTGAGATACCTGCTAGTTTAACTAAGTTATCGTTAGCGTCTAAGGTCTTATCGCCGTTAGCGTCTCTTACTAGATACGTATCGTTACCGTAGTATACCGCATAGATAGTATTTGCCGCTGTAGAGCTTAGACTACCTAACGCATCGTTTATAGCCGTTTTTAGATCGGCTCTGCCGTCTACGTTTAGAGCTATTTTTTGTAACGTAGCCGCACCTGCGCTACCTAAGCTTATCTTATCGCCTCTGTTTGCATCGGTTATCGTTATGTATTTGCTAGCGTTAGCATCGGTAGTAGAAGCTCCTAGGTTAAACGTATCGTTACCCGCTCCGCCGCTGATTTGGAATTTTTTATTAGCTGACAAAGTAGTTGTTACGATAGTATCGTCTCCGACTCCCAAATTTACGACTACGTCTTTGTTTTGCTGCGTCAGGAAACTAACCTTATCGTCGCCCGCGCCGGTATCTATAAATTTTAGATTTACGGAGCTGATGTTGAGTTCGTCTTTGGTTTTTGAACCTAGGATAGTAGCTACTTTTTCATTATAGGCCGCATTATCGGTTTCGATTTTTGTTTTTCCGCTTTTGTTTTCATATTCGCTTAAATCTATTGTTTTTAAATCAAAGCCTCTTAGCCATATTATTTCAAGATCGGAATTTTCTCCTGCTGCTATGAGGCTGTCGGGATTCGTTATACCGCCTTTTATTTTTAAGACTTCCATATCTCCGCCGGCATAAGAATATATAGCTCCCTTTACGTTTATTATATCTATTATATACTCCTTTATCTCCGGAGCAACCGCATCAATAACAAATGAGCTAACGGCATTACCGGCATGCGCCTTAATAGTAACTCCTTTACGTGCGCCTATGTTAACAGATGGACCGCTTGCAGGCGTTATCGGAGAAGACATATTTGATGCATCCAAGGTAACATAATCGCCGCCGATGCTGTGTAGCGTTACATTTTGCAAATAATTGTTTGTTCCTGTATTTATGAAGACATCCTTTCCGTGGATAACTGGCAAATTTAGTTCTCTTAGATTATTTGCATTAATCGTAACATTATTTCCGCTTATATGGGCTTTAAACGTAGCCGTAGACTCAATACCGTTACCCTTGACGTCTATATTGACGTCGCCTTCCGCCCATATACCTTTTACGTCTAATGTTTTTTGTCCATATGCTTTAAAATTTACGTTTTTAACCTCGATATGGTCTGTAGGGGAGCTAGGTAAAAGACTGCCTATACCGAATTTATAGGTGTTATCCTCCGTCCCTATCTTTACGCTAGCATCAG
>CAUQHH010000013.1:0-20799 GCA_963517705.1 uncultured Campylobacter sp. | reverse complement strand
CAAAATCGCCGAATTTTTTAAAAATCGCGTCACAAAGCGTTTTTAGGCGTTTTGCCTTTGTGTTGTAAAAGCCGCTTGGTTTTATGAGCAAGGCTAGCTCGGCCGCGGGAGTTTTTACGATGCCCTCAACGCTCATCAAATTTGCGTTTTTTAGATTATTTAGCGCCTTGTCCGCATTTTTCCAGTTGGTATTTTGTATCAAAACGGCACCCACAACGACCTCGAAGGTGCCCGCATTTGGCCACCAAAGAGGGCCGTCCGCGTCAGCCTTTACGCCCGCGTTTTTTAGCGCTAAAAAAAGCTGCGTGCTATCCATAGTTTTTCCTTTTTTCTTTGTTTTTAGCAAATTTTACGCCAGACTATTGCTCAAATTTACCTCCAAAACGCCGCCGCGCTTAAATTTGAGTAAAAGCCGTCGCTAGCCTTGCACGGCTCAAATTTGCGCTCGCTTATGCAAATTTAACCGCGCGCTGCACCAAAGGCTCGTTAACGCCGTCTATAACGCGGACCTTAAAGGCGTCCGTGCAGCGCCCGCCGTCAAATTCAAACACGACCATTTGAAAGATTCGCCTGCATTTTTCATTTACCTTAAACGAGTGCTTAAGCCCCGTTAAAAAGCTCTTCACGGGCGCTTCCGCGTCCATGCCGATGATGCCGTCAAACGCCCCGCTAAGCCCGACGTCGCTCACGTAGGCGGTGCCGTTTAAAATTTGAAGATCATCGGTGCCCACGTGCGTGTGAGTGCCCGCTATCGCTCCGGCTCGCCCGCAAAATAGCCTAAAAAAGGCGTTTTTCTCGCTCGTGGCCTCGGCGTGAAAATCTATGAGGACATTTTCGCTCTCGCACTCCTTTAGCGCGCGCTCGGCCTCCAAAAAGGCGTTGTTCGTATGCGGCAAGCCGTAGTGCCCCATCAAATTTACCACGCTTAGGCTCTTGCCCTCTTTACTCAAATTTATCGCGCCGCGCCCCGCAGTTCCCGCGAAGTGATTATACGGGCGGATGATAGGCAGAGCGTCCATCAGCGCGACTACGTCTTTTTTATCAAAACTATGGTTGCCGCCCGTGATCGCGTCAATACCGCAGCCCAGCAGCTCGTGCGCGTTTGTGGCGGTTAGACCAAAGCCTCCGCTTGCGTTTTCGGCGTTTGCGACGATAAAGTCAAGCTCAAACTCGCGCTTAAATTTTGGCAAATTTTGTATAACAGCGCTTCGTCCTGCGCGTCCGACGATATCGCCGACAAAGCCCACTCTAGTCAAATTTGCCATCAAATTTTATCTTTATAGCTTAGATAAAACTGCCTTGCAGTGCGTCCGGAGCGGCTCGCGCGAAGCTGCGCGTATTGCTTTGCTAGCTCGTGAAGCATCGCTCTATCGCCTACGAAATCTTTAAAATAAAAATCCACTATCTTTAGATAGTCCGCAAAACTGCCCTGATAAAAGCTGAGCCAAAGCCCGAATCTATCGCTAAGCGCGATCTTTTCCTCGACCGCGTCGCTATAGTGCAGCTCCGTCTCGCCGACCCTTGCGCCCTCGTTGTCGCTTTTTAGCTCGCTGATCAGGTGGCGGCGGTTTGAGGTAGCGTAGACTAGCACGTTTTTAGGCGCTTTTTCGATCGAGCCTTCAAGCACGGGTTTTAAAAATTTATAGCTCCTGTCCCCCGCCTCAAAGCTAAGGTCGTCGCAAAAAATGATAAATTTAAAGCTGCTATCCCTGATCTCGTAAATGATCTCGGGTATCATCTCTAGCTCGTCGTTTTTTAGCTCGATTAGCCGCAAGCCCTCGGGGTAAAATTTAGTAAAAACGGCTTTAACCAGGCTGCTTTTACCACATCCTCGCGCACCCCACAGTATCGCGTGATTTGCGCCCTTGCCTTCTAAAAAATTTCGCGTATTTTCTACGAGCTCTTCTTTTTGCTTTTCAATCCCGATAAGCCCGTCAAGCTGCGTAAAATCAACGTCTATCACGCCTTTTAATGCGCCGAATTTACGCCTATAAATCGCTGCGGCAGTCGTGTTCCAGTCTATCATTTTTCCGCCCGTCCTTTGTTTAGTTTTCTAAGATAGATCAAGATCTCCTCTATCACGTCATCATCGTCTTTGCTCTTTGATCTTAGCCTGGTTTGCTCGCCGTTTTGCGCGGTTAGTACGATATTTTGCTCGGCATTTGAGATGGCTTTAAAGCCAGCTTTTATCGCTAAAATTTTAATTATAATGAGGCTTAAAAACTGCTTGGTGTAGATATCCGGTTTGCCGAATCTATCCTCGATCTCGCCCTCTATCTCATAAACCTCGGCCACCTCTTTGCACTTGCTAAGCCGTCTATATAGCTCCAAGCGCAGCCTATCCTCGCCGATAAACTCCGAGTTTAAAAACGCGTTTATGCTAAGCTTTAGGTCGATTTTCGCACTCTCAAAGCTCTCTTTATTTAGTAGTTTATTTATCTCTTCTTCAAGCATCTTGATGTAGAGCGAGTAGCCGATCGCCTCGATATGGCCGCTTTGGGCTTCGCCCACTAGGTTACCGCCGCCTCTGATTTCTAGATCGTGATAGGCTAGCACGCTGCCCGAGCCCAAAAACGAGTTGCTCTCAAGCGCGACCAGGCGTTTTAGAGCGTCTGCGCTTAGGGCGTTTTTGTCTTCGACCAGGAAATAGCAATACGCCTGCTTATCGCTCCTGCCGACGCGTCCGCGTAGCTGATGCAGGTCTGCGATACCGAATTTATTCGCGCCCTCGATGATGATGGTGTTTACGTTTGGCAGATGGATACCGCTTTCTACGATGCTGGTGCTTAGTAGTACGTCGTATTCGCCGTTTTCAAACTTCATCATCTCCTCTTCGGTCGTCTTGGCGTCAATCTTGGAGTGTAGCATGAGGATGCGTAAATTTGGCATGATGTCTAAAATTTGCTTTTTTGCCTGAAGCATCGTGGCGATGTGGTTGTGGATATAAAAAATTTGCCCGCCGCGGCGCAGTTCGCGCATGATGGCCTCTTTTACCGCCTTTTCGTCCCACTCGCGCACGCTGGTTCGCACGTCTAGGCGCGAGCTTGGCGGAGTTTGCAATACGGAGTAGCCCTTGACGCTTGAAAGCGCCATATTTAGGCTGCGCGGTATCGGGGTCGCGCTCATAGATAGCACGTGCGAGGCGCTTGATATCTCTTTTAGTTTTTCTTTTTGTTTGACGCCGAATTTATGCTCTTCATCGATGATGATGAGGCCTAAATTTGACGGTTTAACCGACAAAAGCGAGTGCGTACCCACACAAACGCAAGGCTGCCCTGCCTCCAGCGCCTTAACCGCGGCCGCTTTTTCCTTAGCGCTTGTGAAGCGATCGAGTTTAAAGACGCTAACGTCGAATTTACCCAGCCGCTCTTTTAGGCTTTTAAAATGTTGCGAGCTAAGAAGCGTCGTCGGTACAAAAAATAGCGCCTGAAAGCCCGATTTTACGCACTTAAATATCGCATTCATAGCAACTTCCGTTTTACCAAATCCCACGTCGCCGCTAAGCAACCTATCCATCACCTTGCCGCTTTTTAGGTCGTTTGCTATGTCGCTTGAGGCGCGCTCCTGATCTCTCGTGTAGGCAAAGCCCGCGTTTTGCAAGAAATTTAGATACTCCGCATCGTCCTTTTCGATGATTTCGCCGCGGATTAGTTCGCGCTGGGCGGCTAGTGAAATAATCTTTGACGCGATTACAAAAAGCTTGGCTCTAACTTTTTCTTTTATCTTGGCGAAATTTGCCTTGCCCAGGCGGTCTAAAACCGCGATACTGCCGCTACCCGCGACGTATCTGTCGATCAAATTTAAGTGCTCGACTGGCAAAAGCAACTTGTCCTCGTTTTGATAAACGATCACGACAAACTCGCGTGTCCTGCCGAGCACGGTTAGCTTTTCAAGCCCCGTAAATTTGCCGATGCCGTACTCCTCATGCACGACGTAGTCGCCCGCCTTTAGCTCGTCGATGACTAGACTCGGTTTTTTGGCGCGCTTTTTCTTTTCAAATTTATTTAGCGAGACGATGATCTCGCTCGGTGAAACCAAATTTAACGCTGCTTCGGTTTGCACAAACTCTACGTTTTTGTATTCGCTCAAATTTAATGCGTTAAAAAGCCCCTCGTTACGCGCTAAGACTTTGATTTTTTTATTTTTATTTAGCTCAAAAAAATCGGCGTTTGGTGTTACGCTTAAGTCTTTATAAACTTTAGCCGCAGGCAATACGGGCAAATTTGCCACCTCGCCCAGATCGCGCTCAAAGCCGTCAAATTTTTTCGTTAAAATCGTTTTAAATTCGCGCGTATAGTCGATAAAACCGTCTATCGCCCAAAATCCGAGCGTCTTTAGGTCGCTGATTAGCGCGTCCGTTTGCATATCTTTTATTTTTTCTGACGTTTTTTCAAACTCAGCCTCGCCCAGAGCCGCGATAAAAGGCGAAATTTCAACGCTTTTTAGCTCAGTTTTGTTTGAAATTTGCGTCTGCGTGCTGTAGCGCCTGATGCTCTCTATCTCGTCGTCAAAGAGCAAAATACGGTTTGGCTCCTGCGCGCCGACGCAAAAAATATCGATAATCTCGCCGCGCACGCAAAACTCGCCCTCACTCTCTACGATATCGACCGCTTCGTAGCCAAAGCGCAGTAGTTTTTCGGCTAGCTCTTTGGGATCGATTTTATCGCCGAAATTTAGCGTTAGCTTTTGTAGATGTTTTTTGCCCGGAAGTTTGTTTAGGACGGTGCAAACGGGGCTGATGAGTACCTTTTTGCCCTCAAATTCGTAAAATTTAGCTAGCTCAGACGATAACTCGAAAAGTTCGGCGCTAAAGCTACGCAGATCATCGCCCTCGCGCGCCCTAAAATCGGGCAATCTAAATACCTTAAGCCCGGCAAATTCCGCCGCGCTAAGAGCCGCGATGGCCTCCTTGTCATCCTCGCAGACGAGTAGCTGCGCATCGCCTCCGTTTAAAAAATACTCAAAAACCTCACTTTGCACCGCGGTACCTTTTTAGGAAGGCTTCCACGAGGTAAAACGACCCGAACGCCAGATACTCCTCGTCCGCGCGCACGTCCGTAAAGTCGGCAAACTCCATACCGAGCTGGCGCAAAGCCTCTTTCACCTGTGCCGTAGCTAGCTCGCGGCCGGGCGCCTCGTACTCGATGATGTAGGTCTTTTTGACGATCGGCTTGATCGCCTTTAGGACGGCTTTTATGTCCTTATCGGCAAAGGCGTTGAAGATCAAATTTAGCTTTTTGCCCGCAAATATTTTCACTAGGGCTTGCGCCGCCATCTCGTTGTGCCCGACGTCTATCGTGACGTTTTGCGAGATCTTTTCACAGCGTCCGTTTAGATCTAGCGCGCCCAAATTTGATAAATTTAAGCTAAATCCAAGCTCCTTAAACGCCGAAGAGCTAAGCGTCAAATTTGAGCGCAAAAACTCGGGCAAGCCGAATTTTTCCGCATAAATTTTGATCTCGTTTTTATCCTCGTTGGTCAAATTTTGGGAAGCGAATTTGAGCGTCGAGCCCTTTTTAGCGGCGATTTTTCGCGCGATACCGACGCAAAGCTCACTCATCTCGTCGTTCATCAAAGCAGCGTCCGCCATCGCGTTAAATTTGGTCGTCGCGATCTGCTCTAGCGTGTCGCCGAGCAGCGCCGTGTGGTCAAAACCGATCGGAGTAAAGAGGCTAAGGCGCTTGTCAAATACGTTCGTAGCGTCAAATTCCCCCCCAACGCCAGCCTCGCAGACGAAAAAGTCGCACCCCTCAAAAAGCGGAGCGCAAAGCAACGTCGCGTACTCGAAATACGAAAGCGAGCGCGCGACCTCGGGAGGTAAAATTTTAATCAGCCTTTCGTGAGCCGTCTCGAGCGCATCCGCGCTAGCTACGGCGCCGTTCATCCAAAATCTCTCGCGAAACTCGAAAATATGAGGGCTCGTATAGTGTCCGACGCTATGGCCACGAGCGAGCATCTGCGCTAAAAATCGCCCCGTGCTACCCTTGCCGTTCGTGCCGATTAGATGGATGATTTTTGGTATTTTAAATGCGTCTTGCACGAATTTAAAGGCATTTGGCATACGCGCGCGGTTGATTTCCTTATAAAAAAGGGGTTTGTTTTTTAAAAAATATTCGAGTTTCATTAAATTTTAGGCATTACCTGATCTCTGCCGTTTTGCTTAGCCTGGTATAGCATTTTATCCGAAGCTTCTAATACGGCCGCTTGACTTTGATTTTGGCTGCGTATCGCAACGCCGCAACTCACCGTAACGCTAATGCGCTCGTCTTTGTATAAAAATTTGGAGTTTTTTAGCGCATCGCGCACCTTGTCCGCAAACTCTATACTCTGTGCTATATCAAACCCCGGCAACAAAACCACAAACTCCTCGCCGCCGTATCTAGCTACGAAATCGACTTCCCTAGAGTTACCCCTAAGAGTTTTTCCTACGCTTGCTATTATTACGTCGCCGGCGTCGTGCCCGTATATATCGTTTATATTTTTAAAATGATCTATGTCAAAAAAACACACGGCATAGTCGGCATTTTGTTGTAAAAAATCAATCTCTAAACGCCCAAGCTCTTCCATTAACGCTTTTTTAGTCGCTGTTTTAGTTAAAAAATCCTCTTTACTCTCGGCTTTCGCGCTTTCTAACTCTACTTCTAGCCTGCTAACTTTAGCTTGTAGTTCTTGTATAGTTTGCTGATCGCTTAGCATCTGCTCGCCCAATTGTTTAACCTCGACGTCCAAGGTATCGGCGATATTTTTTAACTTATCCCTGATCCCCTCAAAGCTATCTTCGTTTAAATTTATCGAATTTAGATCGTTTTTGATAAACTGCATCTGGCTTGAACTTTTAGAAGAACTGCTGATCAGGCTTGCTATTTGATCGTTTATACCGTCCAAAACCTTATCTAGCGCTCCAACTTTCGTCGAAACCTCGGCCCTATCAAGCTCGATACGCTTTTTGGTCAAATTTTCTATATTTTTTCTAACCGAGAACTCTTCTAAAAGCTTTGGATCGCTTTTTAAAATTTTATTTACTTTTTCTATCTCGCCGTCGATTTTATCGGTAATAGAAGGCCTTAGCATATCCGATACGAGCGGAACTAGTTTTTCGCAAGCCTGCTCTTTCGTCAAAACATCCTCAAGCTCAGCAACGATATCTTTTAAGTCGCTAAAATTTTTAACACCGTAAACGCCCAATCTTTTCAAAAAACTATCGTCGTAATCGGTTAAAAAATCGAACCATTTGTCTTTTATTCTATCTATGGCTTGCGCATCTAGTCTTCTATTTAGGGCTTCCGAGCTTGCTTCGGCTAAATTTTTAGCATTTTTATTGTGCAACGAAGCTACGGCCTGAAAAACCTTTTTGTTCATAGCTACAAGAGCATTTATTAACTTTGGATATTCGGCTAGGCCGGGCGAATTTAGCCTAGCCGCCATAAAAGCAAAAAGCTCGTCCAAGTTTCTTACGTTTTTTTGTTTTAGTTGCGCCTTAAGCTCGTCGTTTAGGCGAGCCGAGTATTTTTCAAGCTTCTGGCAATCAGGCACTATTACGCCGTTTTTTTTCGCTATCTCGCAAAAAACCTCGGCGTAGTTATCCGGAGTTAGCATGAGCCCGCGCTCTTTCATGGTCTGGATTGATTCTTTTATGACTTGGCTGACGCTAGTCGCCATTTTTTAGCCCTTTTACCGCAAGCACGGCGATATATTCGTCAAAAGCCTCCTGCGAAGCCTCTTTTATAGCGTTATACTTTTCGCTCTCGCTGATAACGCCGTCTGCAAATCTAGTATCCCTTACCTTTTGCGAAACGGTAAAGTCGTGCTCGCCAGAAGTAGTCACCGATAGCGTTTTGCCACCTTTTAACTTAGTGTCGAAATTTAGCGTTAGTATCGCTTTATACGACGTCACATAGCCGTTTTCGTCATATAATAGCGCTTGGTAGTTAAGCGATTTGATCGAGACGGTTATCGCCGTAGGCTCGTTTTTATCGTAGCTTATACGTTTACCTAGCCTTGTTACGATACCCTCTAGTACACTATCTTTGATCCAAACGCTGTTTTTAGGCTCTTCTTTGCTTATTAGCACATTTACGTATACACGGTCGCCCATTATGTCGTTCGTGATCTTTGAGACGGGCTTATAGCCGCATCCAACCAAGATGAAAGTCGCCAAAAGTAGTAAAATTTTTATCTTCACGATTTAGCCTTTTATTACGAAATTTACGAGTTTGCCGTTCACGTAAATTTGTTTAATTATTTCTTTTCCTTCTAGCCATTTAGCAGCGCTTTGTCTAGCTAGAGCTAAAACCTCGTCATCGCTCGCGCTACTTGGCGCTTCAAATTCGCCGCGTCTCTTGCCGTTAACTGTGATAGCCAAATTTAAGCTATCTTTTTCGAAAACCTCGTCTAAAATTTCTATTTTCGTAAAATTCGCCCTGCCAAATAACTGCTCGCTAAGCTCATTTGCGACGTGCGGCACTATAGGCTCGAGCAAATTTAAGATGATAAAAAACGCTTCCGTCGTTACGTCCTGATTATCCTGCGCATTTACGGCGTTTAGAGCTTCCATGCAGGCGGCGATTAGGGTGTTAAACGTAAAATTTTCCTCGTAAACGTCGTTTGATTTTTTAAGCGCTTCATAAACCTTCATGCGTGCGTATTTTTCTTCTTTGCTCAAATTTGCGTGCGTTATCTGCGGGATTTGCATGCATCTTTTTACGCTCAAGCTTCGTTCGTACAAGCGGTTTATAAATCTAAACGCGCCCTCGACCGCGCTGTCGTTCCATTCAAGCTCTTTTTGCGGAGGCGCGGCAAATAGGATAAAAAGCCTCGCCGTATCGGCGCCGTATTTATGTATAATATCGTCGGGGTCAACCACGTTACCCTTGCTTTTGCTCATTTTTTTGCCGTCTTTTAGCACCATACCCTGAGTGAGCAGTCGCTCAAACGGCTCGTCGTCTCTTAAGTAACCCAGGTCTCGCAAGGCCTTTTGGAAAAATCTCGCGTAAAGTAGGTGCAAGATCGCATGCTCGATGCCGCCGATGTACTGATCCACGTTCATCCAATAATTCACGCTTTTTTCGTCAAACGCGCGCTCTTGCCACGTTTTTTCGTCGCTCGCGTATCTGGCGAAATACCAGCTACTCTCAAAAAACGTATCCATCGTATCGGTCTCGCGAACGGCCTCGCCGCCGCATTTTGGGCACTTTATGTGCTTCCAGCTCTCGTGTTTATCGAGCGGATTTCCCTCGCCTGTTATCTGCACATCATCAGGTAGCGTCACAGGCAGATTTTCGATCTTTTCAGGCACGACGCCGCAACACTTGCAGTGCACCATCGGTATCGGCGCGCCCCAATAGCGCTGCCTAGAGATACCCCAGTCGCGGATTTTAAAATTTACGACCCGTTTGCCGATCTTATCTGCTTCAAATTTTTCTATTATTTTTAGTTTTGCCTCTTCGCTGCCAAGTCCGTTTATTAGCGGCTAATTTACAGATATTCCGTATTCTGTTAGCGCCTTGCTGCCCTCAAATTCGCCCTGCGCAGGTTTAACCACCCACTTTATCGGTAGGTCAAATTTGCTCGCAAACTCGTAGTCTCTCTCATCGTGAGCCGGCACCGCCATAACTGCACCGCTACCGTAGTCCGCTAAAACGAAATTTGCTACCCAAACAGGCACTTTTTCTCCGGTTAGCGGGTGTAAGACGTTGATGCCTAAAAACAGGCCGTCTTTTTCGCTAGCTTGGCGTTCGCGCGGGCTTTGGTTTAAAATTTTCCTGATTCTATCAGCTTTATCCGCCTCTAGTTTACCGCCGTCAAGTAGTCTTTTTACGATCTTATGCTCAGGCGCCAAGGCAGCGTAGCTAACGCCGTAAATCGTATCCGGGCGCGTAGTAAATACCTCAAAGCCTTCTATCTGCTCGCCGCCTTCTAAAATCTGCTTCGACTCCTCGTCAAGCTCAAATTTAAACTCCAAGCCAAAGCTCTTGCCGATCCAGTTTTCCTGCATCGTGAGCACTTGAGACGGCCATTTACCCTCAAGGCGCTTTAGATCGTCCAGTAGCTCCTGCGCGTAGTCGGTGATCTTTAGGTAGTAGCCCGGCAGCTCGCGCTGGATTACGGCGTTTCCGCATCTCCAGCAGCATCCGTCCTCAACCTGCTCGTTAGCAAGCACGGTCTGGTCGTATTCGCACCAGTTCACGACCGCGCTTTTGCGGTAGACCAGCCCTTTTTCGTACATTTTGATGAAAAATTCTTGCTCAAATTTAGTATAAAGCGGATCAGAAGTCGCAAACTCGCGCTTTTTAGAAAAGCTAAGTCCTAGCGTCTCAAGCTCGCCGCGCATATAGTCTATATTTTCGTAAGTCCAAATTTTAGGATGGATTTTGTGCTTTATCGCCGCATTTTCCGCAGGCATACCAAAGCTATCAAAGCCGATCGGGTGAAGGACGTTGTAGCCGCGCTTGCGGTAATAGCGAGCTAGCGCATCGCCGATGGTGTAGTTTCTCACGTGTCCCATATGGATGCGTCCGCTAGGATATGGAAACATGCTTAAGATATATTTTTTAGGCAGGCTATAGTCGTCTTTGGGCTCAAATTCGCCGTTTTTGCTCCAAATTTCTTGCCATTTTTTCTCTATTTTCGCCGGCTCGTATTTTAAAATTTCACTCATTTTTACTCCTAAAATTCTTCTTGCGTCTTGCCGGACTCAACCAAAACAAGCGCCAAAGAAAAGACGTTTGCTATCGCGGCGCCGATCGCTAGCGAATACGCCATGTGCGCGTTGCCGTTTACCTGAAGCAGCACAAAAGCCGGAATAAGATGCAAATCAGCCACTAGCGAGCTAGCAAAAAGCTCTGCGGCAAAGACGTTTTTGACGCCGATTTTTAGCAGCGTCGAGATCACGTTTACGCTCGCCGCCACAAATAGAGCAATCTCGTTTTTATCGTATAAAAACCCAGCCGTCGTCGTCAGGCTCATAAGCGCGAAAAATATATAAACAACCTTGCCCCAGTTCATCGCTTCTCCTTATATAGTGCCTTTTTCAAACATCGCGCGTTGCTTGTCTTTCTCTCTTTGTACGCGCGCCTTTTCCGCTTCCATAGCGCGGTATTTCTCCACGCTAAATTTAAACCACAAAAGCATAGGCGCAGCGACGAATATCGAGCTAAGCGTACCGATGACTATGCCCACTATCAGCGCCAAAGAAAATCCGTGTATCATATCTCCGCCGAACAAAAATAGCACGACTACCGTGATGAGCGTGGTGCCCGATGTGAGTATCGTTCTAGTTAGCGTCGCAGAGACTGATTCGTTTATTATCGTATCATGATGCGTACTCTTGCTGCTTTTAATATTTTCTCTGATACGGTCAAAAACGATAATCGTATCGTTTAGCGAGTAGCCTACGACCGTAAGGATCGCTGCAAGAGTGTCCAAATTTACGTCGATAGCAAAAAAGCTGATCGCGCCCATCGTGATCACGACGTCGTGAATCTCCGAAGCTACCGCCGCCATCGCAAATCTCCACTCGAATCTAAACGCGATGTAGATCAAAATACCAACGAGCGAGATCGCAAGCGCCATCACGCCCTTTTCGCGTAGTTCGTCGCCGACTTTAGGTCCAACCACGTCCGTACGGCGGATCTCAAATTTGCCCGTATCTTTTAAAAGCTCAGCTACGCTAGCTCCGACGTCGCTACCTAAATTTGAGCTTGCTCCCGAAAATCTAATCGTAACTTCTTCAGCCGAACCAAACTCCGTAACGCTCGCGTTTTTATACGCTTCATCTTTTGCCAAAGCCGCGCGAATTTTATCCAGCGAGACCGCGCTATCGTATTTCACCTGGATGAGCGTACCGCCGGAAAAGTCGATGCCGTAGTTAAAGCCCTTCGTCGCCATCAAAAAAAGCGAACCGAAAAATAGTACAGCAGATACGCCGAGCGCGATGTAGCGCTTGCTCATAAAATCATAAACATGTGCCTTTGAGAAAAATTGCATTTATACCCTTTTATAACCGAACCAAAACCGCGTGTTACCGCTTTTTTCTATTTTATTTATAATCGTATCAAACATACCGTGAGTACCCAAGATCGCCGTTATCATCGAAGCGATGATACCTATGCCCATAGTTACGGCAAAGCCCTTGACAGGTCCAGTACCGTAGGCGTAAAGCACGACCGAGGTGATAAGCGTAGTCAAATTTGAGTCTATGATAGCGCTCATCGCGTTCTCATAACCTTTCTTCACGCTCGTTGCGATACTAGCTCCATCGCGCAGCAGCTCTCTGATACGCTCGTTTATGATGACGTTGGCATCGACCGCCATACCGATAGTTAGCACTATACCGGCCATTCCCGGTAACGTTAGAGCAGCGCCGAACATCGCCATAACGGCGACTAATATTAAGATATTTGCGACAAGCGCGATATTTGCCAAAATACCGCTAAATCCGTAATAAGCTATCATAAACAGCACAACCAAAACCGAAGCCGACGCTAGCGCGATCATAGATTGTCTTATACTATCAGCACCAAGGCTTGGTCCTACGCTTCGCTTTTCTAGCATTTTTACGGGAGCCAAAAGAGCGCCGCTTCTAAGAGCGATAGCTACGTCGTGAGCCTCCTCTACGCTAAATCCGCCGCTTATCTGACCGCTTCCGCCGCCGATTCTCTCGTTTATCGAAGGAGCCGAATAAACCTTGCCGTCAAGCACGATAGCTAGTCGCTTGCCTACGTTTGCACCGGTAAAATCGCCAAAAATTCTAGCTCCCTCGGCGTTTAAAGTAAAGCTGATGATAGGCGCGTTCGTGCGCTGATCAAATGCCACTCTGGCGTCCGTTAGCATCGCTCCGTCGAGGACGGGGATGTTTTTTACGACGTATTTTATCTGAGCATTTTTGACGTCCGGATAGATGATGTCGCCGTAGCTCTCAGCCTCGGCCTCGCTCATAGAGTTTGCCTGCGACTGGCGCTTTTCATCGACGGCCATCAGCTGGAGGTGCGCGGCTTTTGCGATGAGATCGCGAGCGCGCTGCTCATCAGCCGCCGTTTTGATGCCAGGAAGTTCGACTAGGATATTATCCTTGCCCTGCCTTGCTACCGTCGGCTCGGCTAGACCGAACTGATCAAGACGGTTTCTGATCGTTTCGACCGCTTGGTTTATCGCATATTCGATAGTTTCGACCTTCTCGGCGTCGGTTAGACCGACGGAGTATTTTAGGCCCTCTTTTTGTACGTTAAGACCCTTGATGTCTTTTAGCATACCGTCGATTTTAGCAGCTTCGTCTGCGTCTAGTAGCTCAAAGTCCACCTTATCCTCGCGGATCTTAAAGCTATCGATCAAAACGTCCTCTTTTTTCGCAAAATAGTTCACGCTAGCGGCTATCGACTTGATCTTTGAGTGCACGGCCTCCTCGGTCTCGACGCCAAGAAGCATATGAAGTCCGCCCTGCAGATCAAGTCCTAGACTGATTTTAGAGCCACCTAGCTTGTCCGTAAACGACGGCGCGGAAAAGATAATGCCGAAAATCAAAGCCAAAGCAAAGATGATCAGCCTATACGTTATTTTGCCGTTACGCATTTGCTTTCGTCTCTGTTTTTTCTATTTTTCTCGCGACGAATTCGCGTGAAACGCGCACGATTACGTCGTCGTTAAGCTTAACTCTGATAAAATCCTCTTCCGGTTTTATCACCTCGCAGATTAGTCCGCCGCTAGTTATGATCTTGTCGCCCTTTTCGAGTGCGGCTAGCATCGCGGCATGAGCTTTTTGCTGTTTTTGCTGCGGTCTGATAACCAAAAAATAAAATATCGCGAAAAGCACGACTAGAGGCAGTAATGAAGCTACGAAATTTCCTTCTTGCATGGGGTTCCTTAATAAAAAAAATTTTAAGCCCTTATTTTAGCACTAAAATTATAATAAAAGCCTTTGTCGGCGCGATTTTAATCTCAAATTTTATACTAGCCGATGTTTTAGGCGGCGAAATTTTAAATTTTATCTCGCCGTTTTTTGCGATCGCGGGCTTTTATTTGCTGCTCAAATTTGACCGCCGCGGCTTTTTTTGGACTGGATTTTTTATCGGGATTATTTGGTTTTACTGGATTGGCTTTAGCCTCGTTTATTACGAGCTTAGCTACCTCATCCCGCTTGAAATTTTAGCTATCGGGATGATTTACGGCGCGCTTTTTTTGATAGCGGGTATCCCGGCTCAAATTTGGCTAAAGGCTTTGCTGCTTATCTTGGTTTCAAATATCCATCCTTTCGGCTTTAATTGGCTAAATTTAGAGGCCGTTTTCGTGCCAGGAATTTTTGCGCCAAATTTGCTCGCGCTTGCGTTTATTTTTGCCGCGCTTTTGTGCCTATTTTACGTCAAAAACCGCCTCAAATTTATCGCTTTTTCCGCGCTTTTAGCCTGCACGGTGCAGTATGATACGCCAAATTTTAAAACTCTGCCTTTTGAAGCAAAGCTAGCAAACACCGAAGTCGAGCAAGAGCTAAAGTGGGTCAAGCAGCTAAAAAACGAGTTCATAAATCAAAATTTAGCCATCATAGACGAGGCGATAAGTGCGGGATTTAGGGCGGTTATTTTGCCCGAAAGCGCCTTTCCCGTTTATATGACGCACGAGCGAAATCTAATCTCCGAACTACTGGAAAAATCGCAAAAGATCGCTATCGTCGCAGGCGCGCTAGCTCGCGAAAACGGCGCCAACTACAACTCGGCATTTTTCTTTGACCGCGGTAAGGTGCGGCGGCTGGATAAATTTATCCTCGTGCCTTTTGGCGAGGAGATCCCGCTACCGGCGTTTGCGAGAGATTTGATAAATAAAATATTTTTTGGCGGCGCGAAGGATTTTGAGACCGCAAGCGCTCCTAGCGACTACGAGATAGAGGGCGTAAAAATCAGAAACGCGATCTGTTACGAAGCGACGAGGGACGAGCTATTTGAGGGTGAATTTGACGTAATGATCGCGGTTACTAATAACGGCTGGTTCGTGCCTAGCACCGAGCCAAATTTACAGCGCATTTTACTCAGATACTACGCGACAAAATACGGCAAAGCAATCTATCATAGCGTAAATGGTTCGCCGTCTGAGATAATCACGCCAAAGCAAGGCTTGCTCGATAAATTTTTTAGATAAATTTGCTAAATTTAGGCATTTTTACGCTTGCGAAATAGCAACCAAATTTGCAATACCGCGTAAAATATACAAGCTGTAACAAAAACTACAAACATAAAATCAATACACATCTGCCAAAACAGCTCGCCGGGAAACCTCAATACCCATTCGTATTCAGGCGAGTATCTTGGATGACGATAGCCGATGTGGTAACCGCTAAAATCCCAATACACAAAAAAGCTACTCACAAAAATGAAAAAAATAGAAAGCAAAAATCTTTTTACAGGATTTTCTTTTATTATCCTCTTTAAGGTGTAAGCTTTATTTTCTTTACTGCCGCACAGTAAGCAAGCCGCGACGAAACCGACAAGCGTGACGAGCTTGATAATCCCCATATAAGCGATATAAAACGCGGCCTTTTGCGTAAAATCTGTATGAGTAAAGGCTCTCTCAACGGCCGGGTAAATTTTAAGCATAGCTTCCACGAAATCCATAGCCAAAGACGAGCGAGCTAGCACGTCAAAAGGCAATACAAAAATGCCTAGCGCGCAAATAAAATAAAAAGCGCAAAGCCCGGGTAAAACGAGTCCGAGCGTCTTGTTTTTGCCGTTTTGGTTTATTGCCGTTTGCATTTTAATTCTCTTTAAATTTTGTCGCGCGTTTTTGAAGCAAATTTAAGACGTAAAGCGGGGCGAAATTTCATACGAAGCCTTAAATTTAAGGGTAAATTTAAGCCCGCGTTAAATTTAGCGGGCTTGAGGATTTATTTAATCAAGGCCTTGAAGGTATCAACCGCGTCAAGCTTTTCCCACGGATATTTGGCGTTTCCGACTTGACCTTTGGCTGCTACTTTAGCGTATAAAAACGTATCCTTGCCGGGTTTATCCAGGCCGAATTTATTCGTGATCCAGCGCGGAGTGAGGGCGAAGTTTTCGCTAACGAAATTTGACAGCATATCGTCGTTTACGCCCGCTATCTGCGTACCCATCGTATCTACGCTGACGGATGTAGGCTTTGCCATACCGATAGCGTAGCTTAGCTGGACGATGCACTTTTTAGCAAGGCCGGCCGCGACGATGTTTTTAGCTATCCAGCGCGCCGCATAAAGGCCGCTGCGATCGACCTTCGTGTAGTCTTTGCTGCTTTGCGCGCCGCCGCCTATCGGGCTATATCCGCCAAAGCTATCCACGATGAGCTTGCGACCCGTTAGCCCGCTGTCGTGAAGCGAGCTGTGATTGACGTAGCGGCCGGTCGGGTTGATATAGATTAGCGTTTTGCTCTTATCATATAGGTCTTTTGGTAAGCCCGCGTCATCGATGAGAGTTTGCACTAGAGCGCGTAGCTCTTCTATCTTCATCGTCTCGACGCAAGGAGCCGAAACTACGATAGTATGGATGCTTTGAGGTTTGCAGTTTTCAAAGTTATCCTTCGTGCCGTAGTCTACGGTGACCTGGGTTTTGATATCGACGCCGAGTTTATCGGGGTTGGCTTTGGCAAATTTATAAACCTTGTCGCAAAGCATTCTGGCGTAGGTTATGGCTGCTGGCATATATTCGTTTGCTTCGCAGCTAGCAAAGCCAAACATTATGCCCTGATCGCCTGCGCCTATCTCGCCACCTTCTTGATCGACGCCTTGATTTATATCGGCACTTTGCTGATTTACGCAGACTTTTATCTCGATGTCGTCTGGGTGCAGGCACTGCTCTTTAGTAAATTTAGACTTGCCGTCGTAGCCGATTTTTGCTAATGCGTTTTTAACGATCGCCTCATAGTCTTTGAAGCTTAACTTGACCTTAGAGTTTATCTCTCCGCCTATTATAATGTTTTTACCCGCAACGAAAACTTCGCTAGCGACGCGGCCGTTTGGGTCTTGCATCAAGATCGTATCGACGATGCTATCTGCGATGATGTCGGCGCATTTATCCGGGTGACCCGGGCTCACAACCTCAGAAGTAAATAAATACATGCTTTTCCTTTATGAAAATTAATCTCGCAATTGTAACATTTCATAATAAAATTCAAATTAATCTCGCTCAAAGCTTGTAAATTCCGCGTAAATTCGGCTATAATCCTAAACTAAAATTAAATTTTAAGGCAAGGACACTAGAATGTTTAGCAAACTAGCAAAAAGGTTCGCCGACGGAAATTTGATCGTTCAAATTTTAATCGGCATAGCTCTAGGCGCCGTTATCGGCTTTTGGACGCACTATCAGGCAGCTCCTTATAACGAGCTAATCGCAAAAGGCGTGAGCGACGCAGCGCAGCTAGCCGCAGCGAAAAAAGACCTAACCGACGTGGCAAATTCCGTCGCAAACTCTATCGCCGTTTTGGGCAACCTCTTTGTCGGCGCGCTTAAAGCTATCGCGCCTATCCTAGTTTTCGTACTAGTTGCGACATCTATCATCGTAAAAGAATTCGGCCATGCAAAAGGCATGCAAAAGGTAGTTACGCTTTACCTAGTCGGCACTTTTCTAGCTGCCGTAGTTGCGGTTGTCGCTAGCTTTCTTTTCCCGATGGAGCTCGTGCTAAAAGGCGTCGAGAGCGCAAATATGAGCGCTCCGCAAGGCATCGTAGACGTCTTAAAAGACCTCATCTTTAAGATGGTTCAAAACCCTATCAGCGCGCTTTCTGGCGGCAACTACATAGGCATCATAACTTGGGCCGTGGGCGGCGGTATCGCGATGAGATTTTGCACGCAAGAAACCAAAAAAGTATTTCAAGACGTCAGCGACGGCGTGACTAAAATCGTTAGATTTATCATCCGCTTGGCGCCATTTGGTATCTTTGGTCTAGTTACTATCAGTATCCACGAGACGGGCTTTGAAGCGCTTGCGGGCTACCTAAAACTGATCCTCGTTCTAGTAGGCGCGATGGCTTTCGTTTCCTTCGTCGTTTATCCTGCGATAGTGTTTGTCTTAACCAAGAAAAATCCTTATCCGCTCGTGATGACTTGCGTGAGAGAGAGCGCGGTTACGGCGTTTTTCACTCGCTCGTCCGCGGCAAATATCCCGGTAAATATGGCGCTTTGTAAAAAGCTAGGACTAAAAGAGGAGCTTTACTCGATCTCTATCCCGCTAGGAGCCACTATAAACATGGGCGGCGCAGCCGTAACTATCGGTATCTTGGCACTTGCGGCGGTAAACTCGATCCCGTCTATCACGGTTGATTTTGGCGACGCGTTACTGCTTTGCTTTATCTCGGCTCTTGGCGCTTGTGGAGCTTCTGGCGTCGCTGGCGGTTCGCTGCTACTCGTGCCGCTTGCTTGCGCGCTATTTGGTATCGGTAACGACATCGCGATGCAGGTTGTCGGCGTAGGATTTATCATCGGCGTGATCCAAGACTCGGTAGAAACAGCCGTAAATAGCGCCTCAGACGTGCTTTTTACCGCCGTAGCCTCAGAGACCATAGAGTAAATTTAAGGCTGAAAAATGAACGTTTGGGACTTGACCCCGCTTTTTAAAAACGAAAAAGAGCTTGAAAAATCAGCTCTTTCGCTACAAGGCGAGTGCGAAAAATTTGAAGCAAAATACTCGGATAAATTTTTAAATTTAAGCGACGAGGAGTTTTTTGCCGCGCTTAACGAATACGAAAATTTACTAGAAAACATCGCTCGCGTGCAAATTTATGTGAGCCTGGTCTTTTCAAAAGACACCTCAAAGGGCGCGTTTTACGCCAAATTTGACGAGCTAAGCTCAAAGGCGCAAAATCATCTGCTCTTTTTCGAGCTTAAATTTAACGAATTTGACGAAGCCAGACAAAACAAAATCATCGCCAAAAGCCAAAGACTTGGCTACTATCTAGCCAATATCGCAAAAGAAAAAGCCCACCAGCTAAGCCTAAAAGAGGAGCAAATTTTACTGCGTACGGCAAACACCGGCACGGAAGGTTTTTCACGGCTTTTTGACGAGACCCTAAGCGCGCTTAAGTTTAAATTTAAAGGCAAAATGCTGGGCGAAGAGGAGATCCTATCTAAGCTTCACAGCCCAGACCGAGCCGAGCGAAAAGCGGCCGCAAAGAGCCTCTCTAGCGGCCTAGCGCCGCAGCAGCACCTGCTTAGCTACATCTATAATATGATAAAAACCAGCCTAAAAACCAGCTGCGAGTTGCGAAAATTCGACCTACCCGAAAGTCCGCGACATTTTTCAAATCAAACAACCAAAGCCAGCGTGGACGCGCTGATAAAGGCTGCTGAGACGAGCTTTGACCTGCCGATTAAATTTTACGAAAAAAAGCGCAAAATTTTAGGCTTTAAAAAGCTCTACGACTACGATAGATACGCGCCGCTGGGTGAAAATAAGAGCGTTTATAAATTTGACGAATGTAAAAAAATCGTGCTTGAAACTTTTTCTAAATTTAGCCCAAAATTCGGCGAGATAGCCGCTCGCGCGTTTAAAGAGGGCTGGATCGACGTATATCCGACCGAAAATAAACGAGGCGGCGCCTTTTCGCAATCAGGCGTCGCAAAAGCCCATCCATACGTGCTTTTAAACCACACCGACGAGAGGCGGGATCTTTTCACGCTAGCGCACGAGCTAGGTCACGCCGCGCATCAAAATCTAGCCTATGAAAGCGTCGGATTTCTAAACGCCGACACGCCGCTAACTACGGCGGAGACGGCGTCGGTGTTTTGCGAGATGCTGGTTTTCGATCACGTCAAAAACACACTAAAAAGCAGAGAAAAAACCGCCCTACTCGCAGGAAAGATCGAGGATATCTTCGCCACGCTTTATCGCCAGATAAACTTCACGACCTTTGAGCGCCGAGTTCACGCGCATGATGGCGAGATCAGCGCCGAGGAGCTAAATAAAATTTGGCTCGAAGAAAGTGCCAAAATGTTCGGGCGAAGCGTCGCGCTAAACGACTACTACAAAATTTGGTGGAGCTATATCCCGCACTTTATCCACACGCCGTTTTATTGCTACGCCTACTCGTACGCGCAGCTTTTGGTGCTGGCGATTTTCGGGCTTTACAAAAGCGGCAAATGCGGAAATTTCGTGCAAATTTACACCGAGTTTTTAAGCGCGGGCGGCTCGCGTTCGCCAAAAGAGCTGGTCGGGATGTTTGGCTTTGATATAGAGGACGCTGCGTTTTGGCAAATCGGCATAAACGAGGTTAGAAAACTAGTCGAGGAGTTTTGCAAAGAAGCGTAGCAGGCGCAAATTTGACGCGCTTTTGGGAGTAAATTTAAAAGCGCGGCTAAATTTGACGAGCCGAACCGAGTATAAGGCAACAAATTTGACGCTAAATTTTGCGTTTATTTGAAGCCAAATTCGGCGCGGCGATGGGCGGTAAATTTGAGAAAAGGTACAAAAGGAGGCAAA
Source organism: uncultured Campylobacter sp. (assembly GCA_963517705.1). Classification (GTDB taxonomy): domain Bacteria; phylum Campylobacterota; class Campylobacteria; order Campylobacterales; family Campylobacteraceae; genus Campylobacter_A. The sequence continues at coordinate 376 of CAUQHH010000013.1, read as the reverse complement.
ATGCTTGATGAAATTTTAGACGACGATAGATTTGCGGCGATGATGAAGGAGCACGTTTTTGAGTGCGTGGAGTATCTGCTAAAAAACGACCGCTCCTTTTCGGCGATGGCTAACCTTGATCTGGTTAAATTTAACCCCGATCTGCCGGAGTATATTAAGAGCACTTTTACGGCGCCCGTTATCGTCTTTACGCTCGCGGGCTATACTTTTAGCAGCGCCAAACTAACTCCGGACGAGTTAAGCTTCGAGGCCGGCTTCGGCAAGGAAAATTTCGCCAGCGTCGTTAGCTTTCCGCTTGGAGCGATCGTGCAAATTTTGGTGGAAAATAGCCCGATTTTGGTAAATTTTTCCATTTACAAATCTCAAAAAAATCAGC
>CAUQHH010000012.1:0-21718 GCA_963517705.1 uncultured Campylobacter sp. | reverse complement strand
GTCGTATCGAGCTGTAACGTCCAAGACCCAGACTGGAAGATTAAATTTAGCAGCGGTAAATTAAACCGAGAGAGTAAATTTTTACACCTTTTTAATCCCGTATTTTACGTAGGAAACGTCCCTGTGTTTTATCTGCCGTATTTTGGCTTTTCTACAGATACTCGCAGACGCACAGGCCTTTTACCGCCTGAGTTTGGTTACGGCAAAAACGACGGATTTTACTACAAACAACCGATCTATATCGCCGAATACGACAGCTGGGACTTACAGTTTGACCCGCAAATTCGCACTAGACGCGGTACAGGCATATACGGTACGTTTAGATTTGCCGATTCGCCTTATTCTAAGGGCTCGGTGACGCTCGGCGCATTTAGAGATACCGAGGGCTACCGACAAAGACAAATCGAGAAAAACTCGCTAAGACTCCCGTTAAAAAATAAAACACACAAGGGTGCTGACGTAAAATATGAGCGCGATAGACTCGTTAAACATCTGATAAACGAAGATTTGCAAGAGGGCTTGTGGCTCGATGCGACGACGCTAAACGATATCGACTATATAAATTTGAAAAAACGAGGCTCGGGTAGCGACGACAACCCTCTCGTAACCTCAAAACTAAACTATTTTCTAAGTAGCGACAAGCATTACTTCGGCGCATATGCTAGGTATTACACGGATACGTCAAAAATCGGTAGTTCGAACGAAAATAAAGACACGCTTCAAGAGTATCCGAGCTTTCAATATCATAAATTTACCGATAGCTTTATCTTGCCGAATGTGCTTTACTCTGTCGATCTCCACTCGCACAACTACACGAGAAAAATCGGCGTAAAGGCGACGCAGTACGAATTTAACCTACCGGTTTCATTTCATCTACCTTTAGCGGACGACTATCTGAAATTCTCGTATTATCACTATTTATACGCTACCCACGTGGACTATGCAAAGAAAATGTACCGTCCGACCGGAGACGAGGACAAGAGCGCAAACTACATAGAAAATTATCATAAATTTTCGCTCCAGACCGACTTAGCTAAGGCTTACGAGAGCTTCTATCATAGTTTAAATTTGGGCGTGGATTACGTAGTTAAAGCTTATAATGAAGGTGACCTGCCAGATAGATATGAGACAGCCGAAGACGATGGCAACGTATACGTCTACGACATGCTTGGACGAAAATATCAGAGCTTTATCAATCCTCAGCACACTAGAGACGAGGTTTCGGCCAGAGCGACGCAGTATTTCTTTAACGAAGACGGAAGAAAATTTTTGCGCCATACGATTTCGCAGGGTTATTACACCAAAGAGAACAAGCGCTCAAATTTGAAAAACATCATCGGCTGGTATCCGCTACCGAATTTGTCTTTTTACAACAGGCTTGAGTACTCTTATGACAATAAATACTTTGAAAAAGTTCAAAGCGGTGCGAGCTATACGCACGATAAATTCGGCGCTAGCCTCTGGCACACGATGCAAAGAAAAAATGCGCAGGAAAAACAAAACTACTTGCACCTAAACGGTTACGTAGAGCTTCCGCATAACTATAGGCTATTTAGCGGTACTCAGTATGACCTTGAGCGCGACTATAACAAGCAGTGGCAGCTAGGCGTCTCTCACCGCAGAAAGTGCTGGAACTACACGTTTGTCTACGAAGAGGAGCTTGAACCGACTACGACTACCAGCGGAACGGCCGCCAAAAAATCAAGAGGTGTTTACTTCTTTATAAATTTCTATCCGATGGGCGGTGTGCATTACGATTTTTCGGTAGGACAGACGACGCAAGGTAGCTGATGAGCGATTACCGGGATCTTATGTTTGAAAACCAGCTCGAAGCAGCCGAAAAGTTGCTCGAAATTTTGCCCAAAAAAGAACTGGTTGCAGGCGAATATCTGATAATATGTAGCTCTATAGACTCTGTTATCATGGTCGATAGCGTGGCTCGCGGGCTAAATTTGAGCTATGAGATGTTGTTTTGCGAACGTATTCTTGCGCCGAATAACCCGGAGTGTGAGATCGCGATGGTTAGCGAAAAGGATGACGTGGTGCTAAACGATGAGCTGATTAAGAGCTTTGGCATTAGTTACGATTTCGTTTATGGCGAGGCGGATCGCAAATACGACGAAAAAATCCTAAAAAACGTATATAAATTTAGAAAAGGAAATTTAATCGGCGATCTAAAGGATAGAAATATCCTGCTCGTCGATGAGGGCTGCGAGACGGGTCTTACAGCGCTAACCTGCCTAAAAACGCTCATGCGCGAGCGAGTAAAATCAGTCACCTACGCCACGCCGCTCATCGCTACCGATGTCGCCGCAGCTATCGCGCCGCTAGTGGATGAAATTTACTCCGTGCACAAGATCGCAAATTTTATCGAAGTGGATTTTTACTACGAAAATAAAATCGAACCAAAACCGGAAACCGTGCTTTCCATATTAGAGGAGAGTCCGTTTTATATACCATTACAAAAACAAGGAGATATTAGGGCATGCAGTATTCAATAGAAGTCAATAATCAAGTTGAAATTTACGATATAAACAAGGTCGCCAAGCAAGCTAGCGGTGCGGTGCTTTTGCGCGTAAAAAATACCGTCGTTTTAGCTACCGTCGCTCGCGAGGACACGCAAGTTAGCGAGGATTTCCTGCCGCTAACGGTGCAATACATCGAAAAAACGTACGCAGCGGGTAGGATTCCCGGCGGCTATGTAAAAAGAGAGACTAAGCCTGGGGATTTTGAGACGCTAACTTCGCGTATCATCGACCGTTCGTTACGTCCTCTATTTCCAAAGGGTTACGCATACCCGACGCAAATCGTCGTTATGGTGCTATCTTGCGATCCGGAGGTTGATTTGCAGGTCGTTGGCCTAAATGCTGCTTCGGTCGCGCTTTATCTTAGCGACATCCCGGTAAATGCGCCTGTTTGCGGCGTGCGCGTGGGATATATTGATAATAAATTCGTAATCAATCCTAGTAACTCCGAGCTAAAAACCTCTGCACTTGATCTCTATGTTGCGGGCGTTAAAGACGAACTTTTGATGATCGAGATGAGAAGTATCGCTACCGAAAAAGACGATATAATGCCTATCGCACTAGATCCTATGATGGATCCAAATTTAGGCGGCGGCGTGATAGCGATGCAGGATATGAATGAATTTAGCGAAGATCTCATCGTGGAGGCGATCGCGGAGGCGGGCAAGGCTATACTTCGCGCCTCAAATGCTTACGAGGAGGCATTTAGTCAGCATAAAAAAGAAGACGCGCAACTAGAGCTAAAACCGGAGATCGAAAACGAGAGTGTCGCGGTTTATCTAAACGAATTTTATAAAAACGACGTCAAGGCTGCGATAAATCAGATGGCTAAAAGCGAGCGCGCCAGCGAGCTAACCAAGATCGCAAAGCAAATCTTGACCGACGAAGTAGCGCAAAAAGAGGGCTGGGAGGAGGAGGTTGTCTCTAACGTCCTAGCTAAATTTAAGAAAAAAATCGTCCGCGAGCAGATCATAAACGAGGGCGTGCGCGCTGACGGTAGGGGACTTAAAGAAGTCCGCCCAATCAGCATCGAGACAAATATCTTGCCAAACGCTCACGGCAGCTGCCTCTTTACCCGCGGTCAGACGCAAGCTCTCGTGGTGGCGACTTTAGGCACCGACGGCGACGCGCAGATGTATGATATGCTAACGGAAAAAGGCGCCGTGACGGATAAATTTATGTTTAACTACAACTTTCCGGGCTTTAGCGTCGGCGAGGCTAGCCCGCTAAAGGCTCCGGGTAGACGCGAGCTGGGTCACGGCAATCTCGCTAAACGCGCGCTTGCGCCTAGCATCGACGCAAATTCGCCTTATACGATCAGACTCGTGTCCGAAATTTTAGAAAGTAACGGATCAAGCTCGATGGCTAGCGTTTGCGGCGGTTCTTTGGCACTGAGGGCTGCGGGCGTCGATACGCCAAAACTAGTCGCGGGCGTTGCGATGGGGTTAATCTTCGAGGGCGAAAAACACGCCGTGCTAACCGATATAATGGGGCTAGAGGATCACGACGGCGACATGGACTTTAAGGTCGCGGGCAGTAAAGACGGCATAACAGCGCTCCAGATGGATATAAAACTGGGCGGCATCAGCCTTGACGTGCTTAAAGAAGCTCTTTTGCAGGCGCGCGAGGGTAGGCTTCATATACTAAATTTGATGGAAAAAGCAAATGAAAATATCTCCGTAAACGAAGATATACTCCCTAAACTAGAGCTCTTTAGTGTTGATCCCGGCAAGATCGTAGATATCATCGGGCAAGCCGGTAAAACGATAAAAGAGATCATAGAGAAATTTGACGTCGCTATCGATCTAGATCGCGAAAAAGGCGAGGTAAAGATCGCCGGCGCGCAAAAATCAAGCGTAGATGCAGCTAAAGACTACATCATCCAAATCGTCTCAAAAGATAACGGCAAGGGCTTTGGCGGTAGAAGGGGCGGCAAAGACGGCAAGCCTCACAAGGCGCCTGAGTTTAATATCGGAGACGAATTTGAGGGCGAGGTAAAAAGCGTGGTAGAATTTGGCGCCTTTATCGGGCTTCCTGGCGGCGTGGACGGACTTTTGCATATCTCAAAGATCAAAACGCCTCTAAAAGCCGGCGATAAGGTCAAAGTAAAAATCAGCGAGCAAAAAGGGCACAAAATTTCCCTTTCTCTAGCGCAATAAATTTAAAGGAGAACCGATGCAGTATAAAAAAATATTTTTCCCAATCGGCGCGGGCGACGACGTAAAAGAGCGTATCAGAGGGGCTTTGCTGGTCGCTAAGCATTTCAACAGCCACATCGAGATTTTGGCTTGCCAGCTAGATCCAGGCGTCGTTTATAATATGAAAATGACGCTTCGAGGCGGCGTGCTTTACGATGAGTTTTTAAAGGCTGCGAAGGCTGAACTTGGCGTCGAGCACGAGCGCAACGAGACTATTTTTCATAAACTTTGCGAAGAGCTAGACGTTCAGATTAGCGACGAGCCGATCGAGGGCAAGACGACGGCTAAATTTACCACAAAAAGCGGCAAGCGAAGCGTGGTGGTCGAGCAGGAGTCTAAATTTTGCGATATGGTAGTTGCCGCAGTACCGCTTGACGGTAAGATCACCGGTACTTTTGAAGCAGCGGTGCTAAAAAGCGGCAAAACGGCTATCACGATACCAAGGCGCATAACGAGCTTTAAGGCCGACAATATCCTAGTTAGCTGGAACGGCTCGACGCAAAACTCGCGCGCCGTAAGTAGCTCGATCGAACTGCTAAAAAAAGCTAAAAAAGTGCATTGTATCACTTGCATGCCGCACTCTGGTGACGGTAGCGCAGAGGAAAATCTAAAAAAACTAGAAGAGTACCTAAAACTGCACGACATACAGGCGACTTACGAGGTCGTGAGTACGACTTCGGTGCCGGGCGAGGCGTTGCTGCGTAGCGCTAAAGAGGGCGGATTTGACCTTATCGTGGCGGGTAGATACGGTGAAAACGGCTTTTTGGAGATATTTTTGAGCGGTACCTCGAGATATTTCCTTAAAAATACGACGATACCGGTATTTATGTAAGACAAAATTCGGAGCCGAATTTTCAAATTTGACGTTTGGCTCCGAGGTAAATTTAAGCGACTGGCCTTTTATAAGAGGTCGGTTGTTTTTTTAATTTTGTGACTTACTTCGGGCGCTTGCTGATTAAATTTGAGATTTTTATTTCCTTCCTTATCGTTTTGCACTTATTTTTAAATTTAGATACTAACAATAGATGATTAAATTTATCTTGCTAGACGACTACTTTTTTATCGATTTTAAAACCTAAATTTACTTTTGTGGTTATTCGAGAAGCTTATGTGCGGTAAAACTTAGTAAAAACTATTTTAAATTTGTAAACTTCTTTTTAAATTTGGTTATGCCGGTCGGCCATGTAAAGATGCGATTTGCTTCTTATGAGAAATGCAGTATTAAAGCAATCTCAAGTATTTTGAGTATACACAGCAAATTTGACTCTTTAGGGTAATGGGGACACTAGCGCAAGAACATGGTTGTAGCGAATAATATCGACTTGTTTTGATGTGATCAGTGTTTTTGAGGTTGGCAAATCATTGATGGCTTGGAAGATTTTTGTTGGAATTAATAAGAGTTATGGTGCGACCTGCGAGATTTGAACTCGCACACCCTTCGGCACTACCACCTCAAAGTAGCGTGTCTACCGTTCCACCAAGGTCGCACGTAGATTAAAAAGAAGCAAAGAGCGGGACGAACCCGCCCGAGATTATAACATTGGGTTTGCGTAAAGAACGATTAATGCGATAACTAGCGCGTAGATAACTTGCGCTTCGATCATCGCAAGAGCAACGAACATTGTCGTAGTTAGCTTGCTGCCTACGCCTGGATTTCTAGCTGTGCCTGAGATTGTCGCAGATGCAGTATTTCCCATACCGATAGCGCCGCCAAGAGCCGCTAGGCCTAGACCAACTGCTGCTGCAAGAACAGAGTAAGATTTTAGCATTTCGCCACCGTCCGCAAACGCGAAACTAGCAAAAGCCATCATTAAGAAAACAACTTTTTTCATAAAGTCTCCTTGTAAATTTAAGCCATTTCGGATCAGACCCCTACTTTGAAGCTTTGAGAGCGCATTTTATAAAAATTTAGCTTTGAGTTACTTAAAACCGAGAAAAATTTTCATAAATTTTCCGTTCGTCAAATTTACCCACGCTCAGTGCTACAAATTTACAAAAAATTTCAGCGATGTTTCGTTTTTCCACGAATTTATTTAAAAATTAGAATTTTAAAAGCTTTTTTATGCTAGCCTCGCTTCTGAAATTTTAAATACTAAGGTTAAATTTGGCGCAGGATAAATTTTCTAAAATCGGCTTTATCTTAGCCGTCGCGGGCTCTGCGGTGGGTCTTGGAAATGCGTGGAAATTCCCGTATCTAGTCGGTCAAAACGGCGGTTCGGCCTTTGTGCTTTTGTATCTTTTTATGACGTTTTTTATCGGACTTGCGATATTTTTCGGCGAGATAGCTATCGGTAAGCTTTCTGAATCAGACCCAGTAAATGCCTTTAAAAAACTTGCACCAAAGCGCAAAGAAGCGTGGAAATTTGCGGGTTTTACGATGATAGGCGCGATCATCATCGCCTCTTTTTACACGGTCATCATCGGATGGATACTAAAATACGCAGTGATGGTAATAACCGAGCTGCCAAAAGACGTCGAGGCTTCGGAGAAAATTTTCGGTAATTTCTACGCCAACGACGCCGCGTCTCAAATTTTTTATTTCACGATCGTATTTTTTCTCTGTATTTTTATCGTTTCAAAGGGCATAAAAAGCGGCATCGAGCGCGTTAACGTCTGGATGATGCCTTCGCTTCTTATTTTACTTATCATCATGCTTGGCTACTCGTTTACGATGGATGGCTTCGTGCAGTCGGCTAAATTTTTGCTGGTTCCCGATTTTTCAAAACTAGGCGTGAGTAGCATTCTCACCGCGCTTGGACTTGCGTTTTTTACGTTATCTCTGGGCGTTGGCGTCATCATCGTCTACTCTGCGTCATTGCCTGATAATACGAATCTAGTTAGCTCCTCGATCATCATCGTCGTGATAAACGTCATGATGGGCATTTTGATGGGGCTTGTTATCTTTACCTTCGTGTTTGAGTTCGGTGCGACGCCTAGTCAGGGCGTGGGACTTGTGTTTATCTCGCTGCCTACGCTGTTTGCGAAGCTGGGCACGCTCGGGCACGTGCTTGCGTTCGCGTTTTTCTCGGCACTGCTTTTTGCGGGCATTACCTCGGCCATCTCGATGCTAGAGCCGTTTACGCACTATCTCATCCGTGAGTTTGGCTTTTCTCGTAAAAAAGCCCTCGCGCTAATCGGCGCTTTCATCTACTGCATGGGCATTTTGTGCATACTTTCAAGCATCGAAGGCGTTAAAGAAAATTTGGTATTTTTTGGCAAGAGCTTTTTTGACTGCCTTGATTTTCTCAGCTCAAACATCATCATGCCAATTGGCGGCATTACGGTGTCGATTTTTGTCGGCTTTGTGATCAAAAAAGACGCGCTTTACATACTTTTTGGGCCGTATATGAGCAGGGCCGTTTTTGAAATTTGGTATTTTATGATTAGGTTCGTAGCTCCTATCAGCATCGTCATTATCACCATAAATGCGCTAAGAGGCTAACCGTGTCAAGCGATAAATTTTCTAAAATCGGATTTATATTATCCATCGTGGGTGCCGCGATCGGGCTTGGCAATGCGTGGAAATTTCCATACATGGTCGGAGCAAACGGCGGCTCGGCTTTCGTGCTTTTGTATCTTGTTTTTGCCGTTGCGGTCGGGCTTAGCATATTTTTTGCCGAGATGGCGATGGGTAAAATTTCAAACGCCGATCCCGTTAACGCCTTTCGCTCGCTCGCTCCTAAAAACGGCAAATTTTGGGGCTACGCCGGCGTCATAATGATAACTGGCGTTTTGGTTGCGTCGTTTTATACGGTCATCATCGGCTGGGTTATTAGGTACTCGGTCTTATCTCTTGGCGAGCTTCCACAAAGTATCGCGGTTTCGGGCGAAAATTTCGGCAAATTTATAAGCTCTGACATCTCGGGTCAAATTTTATACTTTAGCATCGCGTTCGCGGCCTATTTTTTCATCATCTCAAAGGGCATAAAAGGCGGCATCGAACGTATAAATTTATGGCTTTTGCCGACGCTTTTCTTGCTACTTATTTTTATGCTGATTTACTCGATGCAGATGGGCGGATTTTCGCAGGCGGCGGAGTTTTTGCTAGTGCCTGATTTTTCTAAAATCACGAGCGAGGCGGTGTTTGTCGCTCTGGGGCTAGCGTTTTTTACGATGTGCGTCGGTATCGGAGCGATCGCGACGTATTCGGTAAGTCTAGATGACAAGACCAATCTTTTCACCTCTTCGCTCTACGTCGTGGCGCTAAATATCATAGTTAGCGTCGTCATTGGGCTTATTGTTTTTACATTCGTTTTTGAGTACGGCGAGCAGCCTAGCCAGGGCGTGGGACTTGCGTTTATATCGCTACCGACGCTGTTTGCTAAGCTAGGAGCGATGGGAAACGTCTTAAGTTTTACGTTTTTTACCGCGCTTATTTTTGCGGGGCTTACGTCGGCTATCTCGATGGTCGAGCCGCTCGTTTTTTATCTCATCAACGAGTTTAAGATCCCTCGCCTAGGCGCGATCGCGATCGTGGGCGTTTGCGTTTATTGCCTGGGCACGCTTTGCGCGCTTTCAAATATTAGCGAATTTAAAGACGCGCTCACCTTTTTCGGCAAGGGATTTTTCGACGTTTTAGACTATCTTAGCTCAAATATCATGCTGCCGCTAGGCGGTATCGTGATTGCGGTATTTGTCGGCTACGCGATGAAAAGAGGCAGCCTAGAGGAGCTATTTTTACCGTATATGGGTAGGGCGGTTTTTGAAATTTGGTATTTTTTACTGCGATTCGTTGCACCGATTTGCATTTTGGCGATAATGATAAGACAAATTTTGGGGGGTTAAATGGAACGAAATTTAAAAAAAGTAGAGAGGTTTTTCGATAAATTCGGTAACGTCGTGGGCTACGTCTGTATATTCGTGATGTTTTTGATGATCGCGGACGTTTTTTTTAACGTCACGGCGAGATATTTTTTCAAATACGGCAACGTAGGCCTCCAAGAGCTTGAGTGGCACTTTTTTAGCGTCATCATCCTGCTTGGCATGAGCTACGCGCTAAAAGACGATACGCACGTGCGCGTGGATATATTTTACGAAAAGATGAGCGTAAAGAAAAGGGCGCTCATAAATATGGCAGGCGTCATCCTTTTTATCCTGCCGCTTGCGCTTTTAGTCGCGTGGCTGAGCTGGGACTATGTCATAGAGGCGTACGAGAGCGGCGAGGGTAGCGCGGATCCTGGCGGTTTGCCGTATCGCTGGATTATCAAGGCTTTTATACCGTTTAGCTTTTGGCTGCTTATATTTTTTAGCGTCGGATACTTTATAAAGTGGCTAAACGTCTATATGGACGCCAGGTCAAATTTAAGCGAGGCAGGCAAATTTGACGCAAATTTAAACCAAACCGCGCAACAAGGAGAGGGAAAATGACCGGCATAGTAATGTTTTTAGCCGCGCTTTTTATGCTTGCTATCGGCTTTAGCGTCGCATTTACCTTTGGCGCGATAGCCGTTATTTTCGGACTCATCGGCGGTATGGTCGAGAGCTTTGGCGACGGTAACGGCTTTATAGGCGGGCTTGAGATATTTAAAGAGACGTTTAACTTTATGCCTTACCGCATCTACTCGATAATGGAAAATAAAATCCTCATCGCCGTGCCGCTTTTCGTTTTTATGGGTATTATTTTACAAAAGACCAAGCTGGCCGAGAAATTGCTCGAGTCTATGGCATTTTTATTTGGCGAGATTCGCGGCGGGGTGGCGATTAGTACCGTTTTGGTGGGCGCGCTGCTTGCCGCGTCTACGGGCGTTGTCGGAGCCAGCGTCGTAGCTATGGGCGTTATGAGCCTACCTGTTATGTTAAAGTACAACTACAACAAAGCTCTAGGCTGCGGTACCATCTGCGCTTCCGGTACGCTTGGGCAGATCATCCCGCCTTCGATCGTTTTGATTATCCTAGGCGACGTCTTTACGGTGCCAGTCGGCGATCTTTTCCGCGAGGCGATATATCCGGGTCTTGCGCTCGTGGGCGCTTATATAGCCTATATCCTCATCGTCTCTTACGTCAAAAAGGACTACGCGCCGCCGGTCGTCGTAGAGAGCGACGTGCCTAAATCAAAGCAAATTTTAAACGCTATCCTTGCGATTTTGCCGCCGTTGGTGCTCGTCGTGCTGGTGCTTGGTTCGATATTTGAAGGCATCGCTACGCCTACCGAGAGTTCGGCGTTTGGCTGCGTGGGCGCGATCTTGCTTTCCGTTTTTTACAGGACTTTTTCGTTTAAAATGCTAAAAGAAGCGCTCGAAGAGAGTGTCAAAACCACGGCCGTCGTCTTTACTATCCTTATCGGAGCGACGGCGTTTTCTATGGTGTTTAGCTACACCGGCGGCGACGAGATCGTTGAGGAAGTGATGTCTAGTTTGCCGGGCGAAAAATGGGGCTTTATTATCTTAGCGATGATTACGATTTTTGCACTCGGATTTTTTATAGATTTCGTTGAGATTTCTTACATCGTGCTACCGATCTTAGCGCCGATTGCCGTAAATTTAGGCATAAATCCGCTATATTTCGCTATCGTTATCGCGATGAATTTACAGACTTCGTTCCTCACGCCGCCGTTTGGCTTTAGCCTCTTTTATCTAAAAGGCGTAGCGCCGGCAGAGGTCAAAACCTCTGACATCTACCGCGGCGTGGTGCCTTTTATCGCGATACAAATTTTAGTTCTGATCATCTTTACGATCATCTTGCTAGGCTAAAATTTATCTTTGTAAGGCTATAATCTCTTAAATTTACCCAAAGGAGAGAAAATGAGAGAGATAGCCTTAGTTTCGGCGTTTGCGCTGATCGCGAGCGCCGAAAGCAACCTGATAGAAATCTACAAAAACGCCTCATTTATCCATCAAAACTTCACTAACCAAAAAAGCGAATTTAGCCTAAATTTGCCCGATTTCGTCGAGCTTGAGGATATCGACGTGGCCGCGTCGTGCGAGCTCGTGAGTCTAAATTTAAACGAAGCAAAGCCTGCAGAAAACGAGACCTACGCTAAATTTAAGCAAAACGAAAAAGAGCTCGGGGAACTAAACGATAAACTAAACGCGCTAAACTCCAAAAACGCTTTTTTAAATAATTTTCCCGCTTTTAAAGAGCAAAGCGTCGCAAATTTGGACGCCGACGGCGATAAATTTTACGAAGCCGTGCTAAAAAATCTAGCCCAAATTTCGCAAACCAAAAAGCAAATAGACGAGCTGAAAAAGAAAATGGGCGCGACCGAGGTTAAAAATTTTCAAAAGCTTGATTTGAAATTCGAATGCGACCCAAAACAGGTCAAAATCTCCTATCCCGTGGGCGTTAGCGTAAATTTGAAAAACAAAATCCAGGCCGACGTCGCAAAAGGCAAGGTCGAAATCTCGCAAAATTTAACCGTGACAAATCCTCTAGGCATTGATCTAAACTCCCTAACCATTGCGCTTTATCCGTTTTACTACTCGTCAAATTTGACGCCCGCGCCGTTTTATCCGCGCTACGAAGGCAAACCGGCGCCGAGAAATATGATGCCGCTAGCAGCCGCGCCGATGATGGAGGCGAGTGCAGATATGGCGGTGGCTAGGGCGCCCGCAAAGAAAAGTAGCGTCAAAGACATGCAGTCAATCAACGAGCAAAACGCGCTTGCAAACGCGTGGCGAATCGAGGGCGTGAGTCTAAAAGCGGACGAAACGGCTGATTTTGCCTACGACAAGCAGAGCCTAGAAGCTCAATTTGACCTCGTGATCGACGGCTACGGCAGTGCGGGCGCGTTTGTTAGAGCCGCGTTTAAGCCGGAGCGTAGTATCGAGAGCGCGCAAAGCGAGTTTAAGATTGACGGCATAAATATCGGCAAAAGGTACGTAGGCTACGCCGCCGGCGAGGAGGCGAAGGAGTTTTTCGGCAAAAACGAGCTTGTTAGCGTGAAAAAAGAAGCTAACGGCGAATATACGAAAGAGTCGTTTTTCGGCTCAAAAAACAAGATCTCGCGCGGATATAAATACAGCGTCAAAAACAGCTCGAAACTCGCATGGGACGTAGTTTTGGAGGAGCAAGCGCCGGTTAGCACGCATGAGAGCGTAAGCGTGAGCGTGAAAAACGACCCGAAAGAAAACGAAATCGGCAAAGACGGCAAGGTGACGTGGAAATTTGCGCTCAAACCAAATGAGAGCAAGGAGATAAATTTTTCCTATGAGCTAACCAAGCCGAGCGAATAAGATTGTAAATTTCTTGTCGCGGCTCGTTTCTTGCGCGCCTTTGAATGAGCTAGAAATTTTCTCCCTCGATGAACTATATGTTCTATCTTCGGTCGAAAATTTCTTTGCAACATTCAAATCCATCTCAAAATACTTCGCCTTATCGTTTTACACTCAAATTTGAAGTCAAATTTGTAAATTTGAGCCGCCGAGACCCGCACCCTGAAAATGCTAAAATTTATTTGGTCAAATTTAGGGTTCTTGTGTGCATTAATCTTTTGCGTTAATGGGGAAGGGGCTTAAATTGCGAAGTCGCTCCCTTCCCCCTTAACAATCCCCCAACCCCTACGACGCTTTTTACGGTGGCGACACTGCTTTGCTTTGTGAGCAAAGCGTCGCGGGGCCTGATTTGACGCTTTAAGGTACAAGTCTCAGCGCGTCAAATTTTATAAATTTAACTCCAAATTTACCCGCCAAATTTAACCCGCAAAAGTTAAAAACCAAACTCCGCGTAAAATTCGTTCAGGTAGTCCGAGTAGTATGTGTTGCCGTTTCTAGCGTCAAATTTGCCCGCTATCTCCACGGCTATCTTGTAGTCGTTCTCGTCGCCAAACGCGCTAACTGCGATGAAAAATCGCAGGTCGTTTAGATCGTCGTTGCCCTCAAGGATCGCCGCGGAGTGCTTGCGCGCCAAATTTAGAGCCGTCTCGCGCTCGTCTAGCCTAACGGCGATCTCAATGAGCGGGGCGATCTCGTTTATGACGCGAGGATTTGACTCGATCGTCGCTGCAGCCTTTGGTAAAAGGGCTTTTGCCTCTTCTATCTTGCCTGTTTTAATCATGCTAAAAAGTATCGGCGCGTAGGTCGCGTGAGGTACTTCGGCACAGGTTAGCTCGCCTGAGAGTATCGGCGCGGCAAGCTCCAGCGCCGCTTCGTGCTCGCCTGCAAAATTTAAATACGCGATCTCATCGCTTGCTTCGCACGCCTCGCAATCACCCATATCGTCCTTGGCGAGCTTTTTCCACAGCTCATAGTTTGCCTTCGCCTCCCTAGCGTCGCCCATATCGATGTTTTGATTCATCAAGGCCTTGTAGTAGGCTGCCAGCGAGAGCTCCAAGCGCTCGTAGTAAAACAGCATCGCTTCGTTTACCTTGTCTATGAGCTCTTTTTCTATCATGGAGCTTTTGGCGACGCCCGAGACGATCCATTTAAATTTCCACAGGCAGTCCGTAAAGTCGTTAAAATTCGGGTATTCGCTTTCTTTTAAATTTTGCGCGATGTAGCCCGTGAGCCACATTAGCGCTCTGGTTCTTAAAAATGCGCCGAATTTTTCAAATTCCTCGTTTAGCACAAAGTCGCAAATTTGCGCGGCAAACGCCAAATCCTGCGCCTCTACGGCGTCTCTTATCTCGTCAAGTAGATACTCCTCTTTATCCATCAGCCTATCAAATTCTTTTAGCTTTTTATAAAGCTCTTCTAGCGTGCGCTCTTGCATTTGTTCCCCTCGTTAAACATTTTTGTGATAATGCTTTGATTTTATTATATCCACTTAATCTAAAACTAGGTAAAATTAGCACGATTTTGAAATTTGACAAGGCGGCAAAATGGCGAAAAAATTTATAGACGTTATGGACACTACCTTTAGAGACGGCTTTCAGTCGGTTTTCGGCGCGCGCGTGGCGATGGCTGATTTTTTGCCCGCGGTTAGCGCGGCTAAAGAGGCTGGTATAACGCACTTTGAGTTTGGCGGCGGGGCGCGGTTTCAGAGCCTTTATTTTTATTTGAACGAAGACGCATTTGCGATGATGGATAAATTACGCGAAACGGTCGGGCCCGAGGCAAACTTGCAAACTCTAAGCCGCGGCGTAAATACCGTGACGCTAGATACGGGCAGCCGCGAGCTGGTTGATCTACACGCGAAGCTTTTTAAAAAGCACGGCACGACCACGATACGAAACTTTGATGCGCTAAACGACGTGGAAAATTTAAAATATTCGGGCGAACGCATCGCTCACCACGGACTAAAGCACGAAGTGGTCGTCACGATGATGGATCTGCCTGCGGGCTGTTCGGGCGCGCACGACGTGGCGTTTTACGAGCGGATTTTGCGCGAAATTTTAGACGCGGGTATACCGTATCACAGCGTTTGTTTCAAGGACGCCAGCGGCACCTCTAGTCCGCAAAAAGTATATGAGACCATCAAAATGGCTCGCAAACTCCTCCCTCAAAATACCCACATCAGACTCCACACTCACGAAACCGCAGGCGTTAGCGTCGCTTGCTATATGGCCGCTCTAGAGGCTGGCGCAGACGGCATAGATCTAGCCGCAAGCCCTGTTAGCGGCGGCACCAGCCAGCCTGATATCCTAACGATGCTGCATGCCGTTAAGGGTAAAAACTACGATCTGGGCGGGCTTGACGTGGAGAAAATTCTAAAATACGAAAGCGTGCTAAATGAGTGCTTGAAAGATTATTTCCTGCCGCCCGAAGCCGTGCAGGTTAGCCCGCTCATCCCGTTTAGCCCGATGCCAGGCGGCGCGCTAACGGCAAACACCCAAATGATGCGCGATAATAATATCCTGGATAAATTTCCAGAAGTCATCCTTGCTATGCGCGAAGTCGTACAAAAGGGCGGCTACGGCACGAGCGTGACGCCGGTGAGTCAGTTTTATTTCCAGCAGGCGTTTAACAACGTGATGTTTGGCCCGTGGAAAAAGATCGCAGAGGGCTACGGCAAAATGGTACTAGGGTACTTTGGCAAGACGCCTGTGGAGCCTGACAAGAGCGTTGTTAAACTAGCTAGCGAGCAGTTAAATTTAAAACCGACCAAAGAGCACGCCATGGATATCGCCGACAAAGACGAGAGCAAGTCGCTTAAATTTACTCGCGAACTGCTTAAAAAAGAGGGTATCGAGCCTAGCGAGGAAAATGTCTTTATCGCTGCGGCGTGCAAAGAAAAAGGCATCGCGTTTTTAAAAGGCGAAGGCAAAGTAAATATCCGAAAAAAATCCTCAAATGAGGCCGAAACGAGCGCGCCGACCCCTCGCGCGAAAACTCCGATAAACGAAAAATACAGCGTCACCGTAAACGGCAAGAAATTTGACGTCGAGGTCGCCGACGCTGACGGCAAAGCCGAGATAAAAAGCGTAAAACCGGCAAGCGTAGCGCACATGCCGCCTCCGGAGCTCTCTCCGGCCAAAACGACCGGCGGTAGCGGCGAGCCGGTGAAAAGCACGCTTCCTGGAAACGTGTTTAAAATCCTAGTCGCAGTGGGCGATAGCGTGAAAAAGGGACAAAGGATGTTCGTGCTGGAGGCCATGAAGATGGAAATAGACGTAAACGCCCCAAAAGACGGGCTGGTAACGTCTATCGAGGTACAGCAAGGACAAACCGTGGCAAACGGTCAAATTTTAGCGAAAATTTAATCCAAAAAAGGAAGAAAAATGGTAAACGAAATAGAAAAACTAGGTCTTAAGGATATCAAAAAAATCAACCACAACCTAAGCTACGACGAGCTTTTTGAGCTTGAAAAGGCTATGGGCGAGGGACGCGTCAGCAGCAACGGCACTTTTATGGTCGATACCGGCATCTTTACGGGTCGCAGCCCAAAGGATAAGTACTTCGTAAAACAAGACCCGAGCCAAAAATACATCGCTTGGGGTAAGGTAAATCAGCCTATCTCAAAAGAGCTTTTCGATAAGCTTTTAGCCAAAGCCAAAGCCCAATTAAGCGGCAAGGAAATCTTTATCCAAGACGCATTTTGCGGCGCTAGCGAAAAGAGTAAAAAATCGGTCCGCTTCGTAACCGAAGTCGCGTGGCAGGCGCATTTCGTAAAAAATATGTTCATCCGCCCAAGCGAGGCCGAGCTTGCTAAATTTAGCCCTGATTTCGTCGTTTACAACGCGTGCAAATGCAAAAACGAAGAGTGCAAAGAGCAGGGGCTAAACTCTGACGTTTTCGTTATCTTTAACGTCGAGGAAAACGTCGCGGTTATCGGCGGCACGTGGTACGGCGGCGAGATGAAAAAGGGCATTTTCTCGATGATGAACTACTGGCTGCCGCTTGAGGGCAAGCTAAGTATGCACTGCTCGGCAAACGTGGGTAAGGATGGCGACACGGCGCTATTTTTCGGCCTAAGCGGCACGGGTAAAACCACGCTCTCGACCGATCCAAACCGCAAGCTGATCGGAGATGATGAGCATGGCTGGGACGATGAGGGGATATTTAACTTCGAAGGCGGCTGCTACGCGAAGTGCATAAATTTAGACCCGAGCAGCGAGCCTGAAATTTACGCCGCGATCAAACGCGACGCGCTACTTGAAAACGTGGTCGCCAACGAGGCTGGCGTCGTGGACTACAAAGACGGCAGCAAGACCGAAAACACCCGCGTTAGCTACCCGATCTATCATATCGACAACTACGAGCCAAGCTCTGCTGGCGGCCATCCGAAAAACATCATATTCCTAACCGCCGACGCGTTCGGCGTTTTGCCTCCGGTCGCAAAACTAACCAAAGAGCAGGCGATGTATTATTTCCTAAGCGGCTACACGGCGAAAGTCGCGGGCACCGAGCGCGGTATCACAGAGCCTGTAGCGACCTTTAGCGCGTGCTTTGGCGAGCCGTTTATGCCGCTACACCCAACCGTTTACGCTAAGCTGCTAGGCGAAAAGATCGATAAGCATAATGTCAGCGTCTATCTCGTAAACACGGGCTGGAGCGGCGGCGCGTACGGCGTGGGCAAGCGAATGAGCATCAAGGCTACGCGCGCGTGCATAAACGCGATCCTTGACGGTAGCATCAAAAAGTGCGAATTTGAAAATTTTGAAAAATTTAACCTAGCGATCCCAAAAGAGCTAGCAGGCGTCGAAACGAAGCTGCTAAATCCGATCAACACATGGGAAAACAAGAGCGAATACGTCGCGACTCGCGATAAACTAGCGGGTATGTTTGAGGCAAACTTCAAGCGCTACGAGGACGTAAAAGAGGGCGTGGAATACGCAAAAGCCGGCCCTAGGGCTTAAATTTAAAGGGCGCAGGATTGAAATTTTACTATGTAAAACGCGGGCTTAAATTTAGCCTTTTAGCCTGCGCCTTCTTTTTATCTGGCTGTGATATCTTTGGCGGGCAGAGTCAAAGCTCCGCGCTAAAGTCCGCCAAGCAGCCTGAGTTTTCTTTCGTTCCCGATTCAGACGCGGTCGCGTATCTAAACGAGTACCGCCGAGGCTCGGGACTCTCCAGCCTAAGACAAAATCAAATTTTAAGCCAAGCCGCCAAAAATCACGCCGACTATAGCGCCCAAAACGAATACATGGGACACGACGAGACGGCGGGACGGGTGAAATTTAGCGGCGCGACTCCGGCTGACAGAGCTCTGGCCGTAGGCTACAAATCAACTCTAGTGCTTGAAAATATCGCCTATAAAAGCGACTTTAAAGAGGCGGTGGACGGGCTGTTTTCGGCGATCTATCACCGATTTGCGTTTTTAAATTTGAGCGTCAATGAGGTCGGCTACGCGCTCGCGTCCAAAGACAAATTTAACGCCTTCGTCTTTGAGATGGGCAACTCGCGCCTTAACGCCTTTTGTGCTAGAGGTGCGAGCGATACGGGCGCGGGGCGGTTTTATACCAACGTCTGCGCCGATAAAAATCTAAAAATCAAAGACGCCAAATTTGATAATTTCACGGGCGCGATGAAGCCCTACGTCAAATTCCCGGACGCTACCGCGGTGACGCCTTATTTTAGTGGCGAGATCCCGGATCCCTTCCCCGAGTGCAAGATCACGGCAAATCCCGTTAGTATCGAGTTTAACGCAAACGCGGGCGAGGTTAAATTTAAAGATTTCGAGATATTTAAAGACGGGCGAAAGATCCAAAATCTGCACGTCATCACGAGCGCCAACGACATAAACTCCAAATTTTCGTCCAAGCAGTTTGCGGTTTTTTCGCGCGAGGTTTTTGACTTTGGCGCGCAGTATGAGGCGGTTTTTAGCTACGAGCAATCAGGCGCACGAAATCAAAGCGCCCAAAACGCGGGCGCGCAGGCAAAGCAGATAAAATGGAGCTTTAAAACCAAAACTCCGCAAAATCCGTATTTCGACGCGCGCGACGGCGACGTGCTGGGCGTGGAAGCGGATAAGACCTACGAGATATTTTTCCGCCCCAAAGACTGCAACGACCTTATGACGCGCTACTCTTATAAGGCCTCGGGCTTTATGACGCCTACGGTCGCGCAAAGCGGCACAAACACGTTAAGCGTGAAGCTAAAAGGCATGGCGGGCGATACGCTAAGCATCGTCGCGGGCGGCATGGACGTCAAGGTGCGGCTCAAAACCAGCTCGCCAGAAGCCGTGCGCGATAGAAGGGCGTTTTACGTCAAGGCTGGGCTGATGATCGCCGGCGTGATCGTAGTTTTTGCGCTGATTGGCAGAAAGATGAGGCGGTAAATTTACGCCGCTTTTTGGATTGTGCTGTAATTGTGTTTAATGTGGGTAAAAATCAGCTAAATTTAAACGAAGCGCTTTTTAAAATTTAAGCCCGAATTTGTCCGCTATTTTAGTCCTATTTCACGTCCGATTTGCTCTCACTCGTCTCCGTCTCGCTCGGAAATTTCCTTAAAAAATTCGTTTATATCGCAGTTAAAAAGTTTTGAAAGCTTAAAAAGGTGAAGTAGATTAAAGTGCTTGCCGTGTGCGTTGTTTTCCATATTTGCGTAAAATCCGCCCGAGGCCTGCCCTATACTTAGGGCCGTCTCGAGCTGGCTTAGATTTTTCTCTTGCCGCATCCTTTTTACATTTGAAGCTACGGTATCAAAAAACCGCTCGTTTTCCTCTTCTGTCGTTATCTCAGGTAAATTTAACATGCCCATTCCTATAGAAAAGTTTTCTATAAGTTTATTTCTCATATAATTCTTTATCAACTTGCTATGGCGATTATGCCTATAGAGATAATGAAATGTAGAAGGATTGATTGTGGCTATTTTTTGTCTGATTGTTTTTTCTGTAATGTTTATTTTTGTTAACCCAATATATAAGGCAACCATGGTGAGAATGGAAGAAGACTTTTTAAGGGGGCTTCCAAGCCGTGACATTACGCTAAAGGTAAACGGCTATGCAACGATTTTTAGATTTATATCAAAGTGGGCAATAGTAATTTCTTTGATCTTTATCATTGCCGATATGTTTAAATAGGAGAAAAGCGATATGTTTTTAGGAGTATTATTCGCCATTTTTCTTGTTCTTTGTTTATTGGTGAATTTGGTAAAACTAAATAATCCGTATTTTGAAACTTCTCCGAGTGCTATTTTTATAAATTATGCCACTTTTATTTTAGGCATAGCACTGCTTTTAAATTTATTATCATAGTTAAGGATTAAACATGATTTGGATATGGGTAGCGGCTCAATGGACTTTCGCTGGTGATTGCACTTGCAATAACAATATATAAGATAAAAAACAGTGAACCAAGACTTGATCTTGACCCTGAAGTAGTCTTAGAGTATAAAAGATTTGTAAAATATCATACAAGTTTAAGTAATTCTCAAATTTATGATTTAATGACGAGATATGCTTTAGAAATCGTTGAAATGTTGAGAAATACAAATATTAGCTTAGAGGAGCGCGCCACATTAACGATGCTAACAACTTGCTTTATACTAAGTGAATATTATGAAAAACACGATTTTGCTACGGCTAGAATATTGGCGAATAAGATGCTTGTGGAATGGCGTGATGATTTAAGAAGAAAAGGTTATTTTGAAGGCTATTCATCGACGCGTGAAGTGTTGGATTTTGATACTCTGCAAACACTAAAACAAACAAGAACTAAGTAAATGTTTTCTAGACATATTTAAAAGTTGGGTTATCATTTATCAGCCTAACTTTCTGCGCTAAAAACAGGGTAATGAAAATTTTAATAACAGGCGGAGGGGGTTACATCGGCTCTCACGTGCTAAAGGCGCTCTTAAAACAAGGCGGGCATGAGATAACGGTCGTAGATAATCTCTATAAAATCGCTTGATGCACTCGTAAAAATCGGCTAATTTTGCGAATAGTAAAATTTAGCTCGCGCCGCCAGCTGCATTTTTCGGCTCGCCTCAAGCACCGCCGTTTTTAAATTTTAAAATTTTACGCAAGCTTTGGCGCATAAAAATTTAAAGTGCCGTTTTCTAAATTTAGGCACGTTCTTAAATTTACCGACCAAAAATTTAAAATTTCTCGCCAAAGTTAAGGTTGGCACTAAAATTTAGTCTAAATTCGGATTTATCTCATCCGCAAGTTTTAAAATTTTATCCTGAACAGCCTCAGGAGCGTAGATATCCATCCACTCTATCCCATTTGATGCGCTAAAAAGCACGGCGATCTGCCCCTCGCTCATCGCGCGCTTGGCAAGCTTGGTCGCCGCTGGGCTGTTGCCCATATTTGGCGTTTCGTCTATGCTTATCTCGGCGCAGCGGCGCAAAATAGGCGTCAGATCAAACTCGCCATCAAGCAAAACAACGACCGAGCCGCGCCTAAAGCTGCAGGCGTTCCAAAAGATCTCGGCGCCGTTTACGCATTCGCGCGCCAGATCGAGGCGAAATTTACCCCGCTCGCGCACGAGAAAACTAAACTCGCTCAAATTTAACGGGTGCTCCACGCTACCGAAAGCCCCCACGATACTATCTTTGCGCCCGTTATAGACGTAGGCGGCGAGCGCATTTTGCAGTAACGGCGCGATGATCTGATCATGCGCGCTCGTGTGATCGTCATCTCTGGCGCGCCCTGCGATCTTTACGAAAAACGGTTTGAAATACTCCATAAACGCTCCTTAAGCTTAAATTTCATCCAAAACGCACTAAACGCCTCGCC
>CAUQHH010000011.1:0-21851 GCA_963517705.1 uncultured Campylobacter sp. | reverse complement strand
AATGAAACTATTCGGTACCGACGGCGTCCGCGGCAAAGCCGGCGAAAAACTCTCCGCCGCAACATCCATGCGCCTTGCTATGGCTGCGGGGATATATTTTAGACAGTTTGCGTCGCATACGAACACTATTTTACTAGGCAAAGACACGCGCAAAAGCGGCTACATGATCGAGACCGCCATCGTCGCGGGGCTCACGGCCGTAGGCTACAACGTCCGTCAGATCGGCCCGATGCCTACTCCTGCGATCGCGTTTCTCACCGAAGATATGCGCTGCGACGCGGGCATCATGATCAGCGCCTCGCACAACCCGTATTACGATAACGGCATCAAATTTTTTGGCAGCGACGGCAATAAACTGGGCGAAGAGGCCGAAGCGCAGATAGAAAAGATTTATTTTGACGACGCGCTCATCGAGAGATCGCAAAAACAGATGCTAGAAATAGGCGCCGCAAAGCGTATCGACGACGTTATCGGCCGCTATATCGTGCAGATCAAAAACTCATTTCCTAAAAACCTCAGCCTACACGGACTGCGCGTGGTTTTAGACGTCGCAAACGGCGCTGCGTACAGGGTCGCTCCGACTATCTTTAGCGAGCTTGGCGCAGAAACCATCGTCATAAACGACGAGCCAAACGGCAGCAACATAAACCTAAACTGCGGCGCGCTCTATCCGCAAAATTTAGCCTCCGAGGTCGTACGATTAAGGGCCGATCTGGGCTTTGCGCTTGACGGCGACGCCGACAGGCTCGTGGTCGTAGACGAGTGCGGCGAGGTGGCAAACGGCGATAGTTTGCTGGGCGTCATGGCGGCATTTTTACAGGAAAACAAAGCCCTAAAAGGCGGCGCGGTCGTGGCTACGGTGATGAGCAACGCGGCGCTCGAAGACTACCTAAAATCCCACAAAATCAAGCTCCTGCGCGCAAACGTCGGCGACAAATACGTGCTTGAAAAGATGAAAGAAAACGGCACGAATTTCGGCGGCGAACAGAGCGGTCACATCATCTTTAGCGACTACGCAAAGACGGGCGACGGGCTCGTGGCGGCGCTACAGTTTGCGGCACTGGTGCTAAAAAAGGGCAAAAAAGCGAGCGAAATTTTAAGCGAGATAAAACCGTATCCGCAAATTTTGCTAAATTTAAAGATAACCGAGAAAAAGCCGCTTGAAAGCATCGCAGGGCTAAAAGAGCTTGAAGCAAGCCTCGCAAAAGAGGGCATCCGCTCGCTATTTCGCTACTCGGGCACCGAAAATCTCATCAGGCTTTTGATCGAAGGCAAGTGCGCCGACGCGCTAAAAACCCGCATGGACGAGGTCGAGAAATTTTTCGTAAAAGCGCTAAATGGCTAAAATTTTAGGCGTTTTTTTTGCGGCGTTTTTCGTCGTTTTCGCGCTCGATCAGGCGGTCAAGCAGATATTTTTGAGCGGTTTTTCGTGGCAGGGTGAGTATTTTTCGCTAGTGCTTGCATACAACCGCGGCGTGGCGTTTTCGATGTTTGCGTTCCTTGGGCAGTGGCTCAAATTTATCCAGCTAGCGCTGATTGCGGGCGTTTGCGGCTATCTGCTTTGGCGGCTAAAGCGCAAATTTGATGCGCGAGCTGCGGCTCAAACGGAGCCAAATTTGACCCAAGACGCCCAAAAAAAGGAAATTTTAGAGGAGCACGCGCTAGGAGCGGGTATAATCCTGGGCGCGGGCAGCTCAAATTTGCTCGACCGCTTCGTTCACGGCGGCGTCGTGGACTACGTCTACTGGCACAAGTGGTTTGAGTTTGCGATCTTTAACCTCGCAGACGTTATGATCGACGTCGGGGTCGTGCTCATACTCTGGCAGAGCTTCGCCGCGGGGCGAAAAGGGGCTAAAAATGGGCGATAACGTTTATATAGCCTACACGCTTTGGCTGCTTACGGGCTGGTTTGGCGGGCACAGATTTTATCTGGGCAAATTTGTGAGCGGTTTTGCGATGATGGCGCTGTTTTTCATCGGATATAGCCTGGCTTGGGCGATCGTGGGTTACGTATTTTGGGCGCTTTGGGGCGCGTGGTGGCTCTTTGATCTGCGCTTAACCGGCGCGGCGGTCGAGAAAAATCAGAAAAAAGAAGCGCTAAAAGACAAACTGCGCGCGCAAGACCTCGAGGAGCGGCTGAGACGCCTCTATGAGCTTTATGAGAGCGGCGCGATAAGCAAAGAGGAATTTGAGGCAAGGAAGGAAATTTTGCTGGGGTGAGGCTCGGTAAATTTACAAGAATTTGATCGATTTTCTAATCGCGATCGGTCAAATTTAGCATTTTCAAGATGCGGGTCTCGGTGGCCCAAATTTGCAAATTTGAACATAAAAAGATAAGGCGAAGTATCGTGAGATGATTTTTCGAGTTTTCTGCTTCACGAGCTCGCAGCTGCAAGCAGAAGAAGCAAAATTGAGCGTGCGCTAGGCATGTAGCCTGCGGAGCGAAAATTTTGCGAAATCTCGGAAAAGCGCTCGCCAGACAAGCCTCTAAAATAAAAATTAAAAGGAGAAAAAATGGCAGAGTATTACAACCTCATCAAGTATTTCCACTACTTGTGTTTCATCTCGTGGATGGCGTTTTTGTTCTATCAGCCGCGCCTCTACGTCTATCACGCGGAAAATATGGACAAGCCGGACTTCGTGCGCGTGGTTGAGGTGCAGGAGTACAAGATGTACCACTACATCGGCTGGGTCGCGCTGATCGGCACGTTTTTGACGGGTATTTTGATCATCGTCGCGATGCCTGAGCTTTTGCGTAGCGGCTACATGCACGTCAAGCTCACCGTTGTCGTCATCCTCGCGGCGTTTCACCTAGATCTTGGCCGCTATATGGTTCAGCTACGCGAGAAACGCTGTAAGAAAAGCGGTATGTTCTTTCGCGCCTACAACGAAGTGCCGACCATCGCGATGGTTATTATCATCTGGATGATGGTGTATAAGCCGTTTTGAACCGCGCTAAATATATACTCCGAGGCGGAGCAAAACTGCTTTGTCTCGGAGTTGCGAAGTCAAATTTAGCCTTGAGTTTTTGATCCGTATCTTACGAATTCGGCGTGCAAAGTTGAACCGATTTTTCATCACTAGGCTCAATTAAACCCGGCCGCCCAAACGACATCAGCTTAAATAAAATCGCTAAAATTTGAAAATCTCCCCAACCTCTACATCTAAAATTTTTGAAATTTTATAAATATGCTCAAGGTTAAAATGCTTATCATAGCGGCAATTCTCGCAGTTTGAGTAAAATGCGACCGACTTTATATCCATGCTTAAAGCCATATCGAGCTGACTAATGCCTTTATTTTCACGTAGCTTTCGGACGTTTGCAGAAATTTGCCGATAGAAATTTAGTATCTCATCGGCGCTAAAAAAAGCTAAATTTTCGCCCATTATTTTATCCTATAGGTAAAGTTAAACTTAAACTTTATTTAGATAAAATCTTCAAATCTATATCCTATAGGATAAGTAATTTTAAAGGAGGCCAAAGTGGCGGTAAATTTATCAAAGGGCGGTAGAGTTAGTTTGAGCAAAGAAGCTCCAGGGCTAAGCAAAATTTTAGTAGGACTTGGCTGGGATACGAATACTAGCGATACGGGAGCGGAATTTGACCTAGATGCGAGCGCGTTTTTAGTAGGAGCTTCGGGAAAAGTAGAAAACGAGAAGAATTTCGTCTTTTACAACAATCTAGTTAGCGCAGACGGCTCGGTAGTCCACACCGGCGATAACCGCACGGGAGAGGGCGACGGAGATGATGAATCCATAAAAATAGACCTAGCCAAAATTTCGCCGAGTGTCAAAGAGATCGACATAGTCGTCACGATCCATGAAGCAGTCGCT
This sequence comes from uncultured Campylobacter sp., assembly GCA_963517705.1. Classification (GTDB taxonomy): domain Bacteria; phylum Campylobacterota; class Campylobacteria; order Campylobacterales; family Campylobacteraceae; genus Campylobacter_A. The sequence goes on along the minus strand of CAUQHH010000011.1, from coordinate 18,017 downwards.
AGAAGGCAAAATTTCGGTATGGTAAGAAATTCATTTATGCGAATCGTCGATGAAAGAAGCGGCAAAGAGATAGCCAGATACGATTTAGAAGAGGACTTTTCTACCGAAACCGCAGTATCTTTCGGTAAAATTTACTTTAAAGACAACGAGTGGCGCTTTGCAGCTAACGGAAGCGGCTTTAAAGACGGACTAGCCGGATTTTGTAGGCAGTTTGGACTAGACGTTTAGGGGGCAAGTCATGGCGATAAATTTGGTCAAAGGGCAAAAAATATCGCTCGCCAAAGACGACGGCGGGCATCTGCACAGCTTTTGCGTAGGAGCAAACTGGGGCGCCATAACCGAAAAAGGCTTTTTTAGAGATAAGATAAAGCCGGTGGATTTGGATCTAAGCGCTGCGATGTTTGACTCAAACAAACAGTTTTGTGATGTGGTCTATTTCGGTAAAAAATCAGCCCCGGGCGTATTTCACAGCGGCGATGACTTGGTCGGAGACGTAGGGGGCGACGACGGACTGGATAACGAAATAATCAGCGTCGATCTTAGCCGTTTAAACTCAAACGTAGAGCAAATATTTTTCGTGCTAAATTCTTATAATCAAATCGACTTTGATAAAATTCCGTTTGCCAGCATTAGACTTTACGAAGGCACACCAACTAGGGTAAATAAAGTCTTCGCATCATATAATATCGTACGAGATAGCGCATTTGCTTACAAAGTAGCGATGATTTTAGGCAAGCTATATAAACGAAACGGCGAGTGGAAATTTTCGGCTATCGGCGAGCCTACGAGCGACAGGAAGCTTGATGAGCTTATTTTAAATTCCGTCGTGAAATACTTATGAAAATTTTATTTTTCTTAGTGGCTACGATTGCGATTTTGGGCGCATTTGAGATAGAGGGCGGTTACGAGATCCCGCCCTCGGCGCAAACTTACGGCAATGCGCCGGTAATAAGCGATGAAATGATGAAAGAGTGCATAAAAATTTACAACAAAGCGCTTGCGTTAGAAAGAACGTTAAATCTTAATCTCGTAAATAGATATTCAAACCATGAAGTAAATTTATACAATCAAAACATCCGTATGCATTCGCAGCTTATAGACTGGCTTAACGCAAACTGTGCCGGTAAACAATCATACTCGGCGTGCAAGGCGGCTCAAGAACTAAACCGCCAAAGAGGACTTCCCGAACAAAGTTGCGGGTATTAAGGAGAATTTTTGGATAGTTTAGAATTTCAAACAATGATCGTTTTTATCATATTTGCCGTGGCGGCATTTGCGGTAGATTTTTTTGCGCACAAAAAAGACGAAAAAATCTCGCTCAAACAAGCAGCGCTTTGGTCTATTTTTTGGATAGCCGTTTCCGTAGCCTTTGGCGGATATTTGTATTTTGCGCGCGGAAGCGAAACGATGAGTCTATATTTTGCAGGGTATATTTTAGAAAAATCGTTATCCGTGGATAATTTATTTGTTATGATGGCAATATTTTCATGGTTCAAGATTCCTGAAATTTACCGTCATAGAGTGCTGTATTTTGGCATTATAGGCGCGGTTATATTTAGACTCGTCTTTGTAGCCGTCGGAACGAGTCTGCTCGGGTTTTCGCCGTGGATGGAGTTTGTTTTTGCTGCCATGGTAGCTTATAGCGCGGTAATGATGATAAAAAAGGACGATGATGAAGAGGAGATAGAGGACTACTCAAACCACCTGGCTTACAGGGCGGTTTATAGATTTTTCCCTGTTTTTCCGCGTCTTCTAGGGCATAGCTTTTTCGTAAAAAATAGCGAGATTTCAACTCAAATTTCAGTAGAAGAAAAGACGAAACTGCAAAATCAAATTTCCAAACTAAACGCAAAATGGATAGCTACGCCGCTATTTTTGTGTCTTTGCGTTATAGAGCTTAGCGATGTTATGTTTGCTTTTGATAGCGTTCCGGCCGTTATCGCAGTTAGCCGTGAGCCGCTTATAGTTTATTCGGCGATGATTTTTGCGATTTTGGGACTTAGGACGCTTTACTTCGTGCTAGAAGCGCTAAAAGACTATTTGGTATATTTAGAAAAAGCCGTTATAGCGCTTTTGTTTTTTATCGCAGCAAAGCTCGCCCTAAACGCTTCCGCGCATATCTTTCATCACGGATTTGAGATTTCGGCACAAGTTAGCTTGTGGATCATTTTGGGGATTTTAAGCATCGGAGTTTTGGCTAGCTTATTTAAAACAAAATAGTAGAACGATCAAATTTATGCACATGACCGTTTTGATATGCTCTGTAGCCAAGTTTGAGCAAAACTCGGTACGCCTATTTTGCGCACCGAGTATAAAGTTAAATTTGTTCGAGATTGCAAGCAAAATTAAATTTTAGCTTTATTTATTGCCTGCTCCAAATCCGCGATCAAATCATCCGAATTTTCGATACCGACGGCAAGGCGTAGCAAACCTTGAGTAATGCCGATTTTAGCTTGTAAATCCTGCGAATAAGATTCATGAGTCATTGAGGCCGGATGGCAGATTAGACTCTCTACGCCGCCAAGGCTCACGGCTAGATCAAAAAGCTCCAAGCTTTTAGCAAAAATTTTATAGTCGTAGCCATCCTTTAGCTCCAGCGAGATTAGCGCGCCGATACCGCTAGCTTGGGCGTTTTGGATACGTTTTTCCTCGGCCGAAAATGAACCTGCGTAATACACGGCTTTAACGGCCGAGTTTTTTTCTAAAAATTCTACGATTTTTAGCGTATTTTCGCTTTGTCTATCAAATCTCACGCTAAGAGTTTTGAGGCCTCTTATTAGATTATAAGCATCTGCAGGGCTTAGCGTCGCACCCAGAGTATTTTTCATAAAAGCTATACGCTCGGCTAGCGCATCGTCGTTCGTAGTCACGATTCCCGCAATTACGTCGGCATGTCCGCCGATATATTTCGTCGCACTATAAACGACGATATCGGCACCAAATTTTAGCGCTTTTTGATAGTACGGTGTCAAAAAAGTATTATCGACGACGACAAGCGCGCCGTTTTTACGAGCCAGTTCGGCTAGTCGCGCGATATCCGTTACTCGTAGTAGCGGATTTGACGGCGTCTCGATAAATATCATCTTAACGTCCTCGTCCAAACGAGAGATTTTATTTAGATCGTCGACGAGTTCGAATCTGATCCCGAAATTTGCAAAAATACCGTTTGCGTAGCGGTAAGTGCCGCCGTAAACATTGCTATTTAAAAGCACCTTGTCGCCGCTTTTTAGCAGACTAAAAACCGCCGAGGTCGCCGCCATGCCCGAAGCCAAAGCAAAGGCGTATTTGCTGTCTTCAAATTTGGCGAAAAGCTCCTCAAATGCATTTCGCGTCGGATTTGCGCTACGAGAATAGGCATACTTTTGAAAGTCGTCCAGGCCGTCTTGCGCAAACGTCGTGGCTAGATAGATAGGCGGAACGACCGCGCCGTGAGGGTTGTTTTTAGCTTCGATACCTTTTACGATTAGCGTATCTATTTTCATTTTTTTCCTTTAAATTTAAAAATCCATCGCCGAGATAAATTTGACTATGCGCGGCGAATCGCTGCTGAAAAATTCCTCCGCCGTACCGTCAAATTCGATATTGCCGCGCTCTAAAAATAAGATTCGATCCGCGACTTTGCGGGCGAAGTTCATATTGTGCGTGACGATGATGAGCGAGTCGCGCTCCTTGCTAAGGCCGCCGATGACCTTCAAAACCTCCGCCTCAAGCTCCGGATCAAGCGCGCTCGTAGGCTCGTCCAAAAGCAAAAAATACGGCTTCATCGCAAGCGCCCGCGCTATCGCCACTCGCTGCGATTGACCGCCCGAGAGCCTGCTTGGATACTCGTGCTCCTTGCCCTTTAGCCCGACCTTTTCAAGTAGCGCCAGAGCCTCAATTTCTGCCTGCTCTTTCGGGATTTTAAGCACCTGCACGGGGCCTTCGGTTACGTTTTGTAGAGCCGTTAGGTGCGGAAATAGATTAAAGCTCTGAAAGACCATCCCCGTGTGCTCGCGAAAGGGCAGCATATCTTTTTTCGAAATTTTACCGGCGAAATTTATCTTATCGCCTCCAAGCTCAAGCTCGCCGCCGTCCGGGATCTCGAGTAAATTTATGCAACGCAGCAGGGTTGATTTACCAGAGCCCGAGCTTCCTAAAATAACCGTAGTCTCGCCGTCTTTAAATTCTAAATTTAAGCCGTTTAAAACGACATTATCGCCGAATTTCTTAGTCAAATTTTTAAATTTTATCATCACACGTACCTTGAAAATCTCTTCTCGAGCCTAGCTTGCAAAAACGTCAAAAAGGTGCAGACTATCAAGTAAAAAAGCGCGGCGAGCACGTAAAGCGTGAGCGGATCGAAGGTGCGCGCGGCGATGCGCTGAGCGACCATAAACATATCGACCATCGTGATAGAAGCCGCAAGCGAGGTGTCTTTTAGCGTGCTGATAAAGATATTTGAAAGCGGGGGTAGCGAGATGCGCGCGGCTTGCGGAGCGATTATACGGCGTAAAATTTGCGCGTAGCTCATACCAAGCGCCGTAGCCGCTTCCCACTGGCCTTTGGGCACCGAAAGCACGGCCGCCCTAACGGCTTCGGAAGCGTAAGCGCCGATATTTAGGCTGAAAGTTATGATCGCCGCGCTCCAAACATCGAGCGTAACGCCCACGATCGGCAGACCGAAATATACGATAAAAAGCTGCACCAAAAGCGGCGTGCCGCGAAATATCCAGATATAAAATTCGCTAAATTGCTTTAAAATTTTGATATTTGCTATGCGCGAGATCGCCGTTAGCACCGCGATAAGAAGTCCCAGCGAAAAGGAGATCGCCGTAAGAGGCAGCGTCACCTTTATCATCGCCAGCGCCATAGGTTGTAGCGAGCTTAGCAAAAGCTCGCTTATACGGTCAAATTCGTTCATCGTCGCCTACCCTTCGGCTTAAATCTATCTTTAAAAATATAAACAAACATCAATAAGATTACAAATAGCAAAATAAGTGGTAGATATAGATTAAATAATCCCAATTCTTTATATGAGCCAAAAAATGGTAAAATTAACGTTGCTTTTTGCTGTGCTTCGATGCCTACGATTGACAAATAATCCGTCCAAACGCTAATTAAAGCAATGAATTGAATTAATGAAATACTTAGCAAAATTGTATTTTGTCGCTGTCCTAATTTTGAGCTTTTTTTGTTATAAAGGCGCGATAGATAATCTTTAAAAAATACAATGTATTCATTTGAGCTTTGTATCATATTTTCTATATTCCACTTACCTTGTATTTTATTATAAATTTTACTATCGGTTTCAATTGCTAGTTTAAATTTTTGATTAAAAATGTTTAGGTTACTTATTTTATTAATAATAACATCTAATTTATCACTATAGTCTTGTAAAATTTCTATTGAATTATCTTGTGAGATCGTGTCGTTATAATACTCCAAGATTAAATTTATTTGTTTTGATAGATAAAACCAAAGAAATTGCATTTGAAACTGGATGGGAATATACCTAAGTTTATCTTTTGGGTTACTTAGAATAATTGTATGAAATCTTCCTGAAAAATAATAAACATCCTTAAAATTGCTATTTTGTAAAGAATTCAACTCAATGGGAGTACTGCGGTCTTGGTTCCGCTCAGCCATTTGGTTAAGTCGCAAAAATAAATTTGTGGCCTCAATATATTTTTGTTTATCGTTTTTTTGCATAACAACTACGTTTGTAATATTTCCACTATTATTTGGTATAGAAAAATCACTAAAATCCAAGTTTGTCGTGAAGCTTTCATTTATAATTTTATGAACAAAATTTAAAATCTTATTTTTCAAATTACATATACTTTTGATTTGATATGCGCCATCATTTTCTTTAACAAATATATTTCTGGTAGCATTATAAAAATCAAGATTATCATCATGATAAACCAGTAAATTTGTTACATCACTTTGATTTATTTTAAAATTTATCTCAAAAATTATAACAAATTGAAGCAATCTATAATCAAACATCAAAAACGCTTTTAAAGTATTCTCTTTTATAAAAATTGATATATTAAATTGCTTATTTATATTGAAATTTTGTTCTTGCAATTCAAGCTTAAAATTATCAAAATTTATATACTCCATATAGCGTTGATAATCTAATACAATAAATGAACTATATAAATTTGAAAAACTATCCATATTTGACTTCCAGGGCGGAGTTTTTAGTTTATCGTCTATTGTATATTTAGTTAAAACGCTCATATTTAATTTGGCACTAAACAACTTTGATAAAGCTATGGTATCAATCAATATTGGTTGAATACAGTAAGTTGTAATTTCTATGCTCACAAAAACTCCTTACCTTTCTTTTGTAAATAGCTATCTCGTAATGGCTCTTTTGTATAATCAATTAAAATTTCTTCACCTATTTTAATTTTCTTTATTACTTCAATCCTAAGCGGTTTATGCACAACTTGTACATTTGGGTTTTTTGAATGATTAATATAGCTATATTTAGTGCGAAATGCCCTAACCAAAAGTGTAGTTGCGCTTAGAGCATTCCATTCCATAAAAATATAGTTTTGATATTTGCCTAATTTTATACTACTTTCAAGTTTGTCATATTTATCCCACGTCATCTCTTGTCCATCAAGCATTCCAAGCACAGTGCCGACATCTATATCTTGATTTGCAAATAATCCAAAACCATGTATTTCGCTCTTATCAATATATGAAAATTTCATATTATCAATAATATTTCTCCTAACGAAATTTAAATTAGTTGTTTTGCTGGACATATGACGCTCCTCCTTACTGAAAAATAAAACAACGCTGAATTTACTCCGAGATATCTTTGCCGAAGTATTTTACCGAAATTTCTTTTAGCTTGCCTTCGCTTTTTAGCTCGCCAAGGGCTTTGTTTACGTCGTTTACGAGCTCTTCGTTGCCCTTTTTCACGATGGCTGCGGAATAGATCGGCTCGCTACCGCTAGCGGCTATTTTTAGCGGGGCGTTTGGACGCTGATTTATGTAATCGTAGAAGGTCACGCTGTCGTTTATCGTCGCATCCGCGCGGCGGCTGATAATGAGCTCTACGCCCTTGCTAAAGCCGTCTACGGTGACTATCTGCGCGCCGTATTTTTGCGCGATGCCGGCCCAATTGCTAGTCGCCGAATGCGCGCTCTTCTTGCCTTTTAGATCCTCGAAGCTTTTTATTTTGTTATTGTCTTTATGCGTAACTAGCGCGGCGTAGGCGACGGTGTAGGGAACGGTATAATCGTATTTTTTCTTACGCTCGTCCGTAATACTTACTTGATTAAACACGATATCGGCCTTGCCCGCATCAAATGCCGCAAGCATCGCATCCCACGGAGCTTCGACGAATTCCGCTTTTAAATTTAACTTCTTAGCGACTTCGCGTGCCACTTCTACGTCGTAGCCGGTTAGCGCGTCGTTTTTATCGTGGTAGGAGTAAGGCGAATACGTGCCTTCGGTCGCGATTTTCAAAACGCCGTTTTCGAGAGTTTTTGCATTTGCACCGGTTAAAAGAGCGAGGCTCGCCAAAGTAAGTAGAGAAGATTTTAGTAGTTTTTTCATTTTTTGTCCTTTTTAAATTTATCGTTGGCTATTCATCTAAAAAGGCCGCGAGTGCGGATTTGAAATATCTTTTTAAATGTTTAGCGACTTGCTAAGCACTTAAAAAGATATTCGTGCCTAGCGCCCTAGCTTTTCATTTCGCAACAACACATGTCGCACATATCGTTTTTCATAGCGTACCTTTCGAGTAAAATTTGGCGGTGATTTTATGCAAAAAAAGTTTAAGATAAAATAAATTTATATCAAAATTTTGGATTTTATTTTTTAAATGATATAAATTTTGGATACAAAATCAGCTCAAATATCGACAGAGCCGAGCTATAAGTTAAATTTTAAATTTTACGGAAATTAAAATTTTGATTAGAATTTTTAAATTTAACTCGTAATCTAGAACAGATTGCGTCTATAAGCAAAATTCGCACGCTTCTAAACTCTAAAAATCGTTTTTAAGCGTCGGCTAAAGCGGTAAATTTACTTAGCGCGCGCCTTTTTGACGCATGCTGCAACCGCATCCATCACCGCCGCGCGAAATCCGCCGTTTTCCAGCACTTTGACCGCTTCTATCGTCGTGCCGCCGGGCGAGCAGATTTCGTCCTTTAGGGCTGCAGGATGTTTGCCGCTTTTTAGCATTAGCCTTGCCGAGCCCGCGACGCTAGCCGCGATCGCTTCGTACGCCAGCGCTCTAGGCAGCCCCTCGAGCACCCCGGCATCGGCCGCAGCCTCGATAAACATAAAAACATAGGCCGGCAAGCTGCCTGCGATGCCCGTAAATGCGGCAAATTTAGCCTCCTCCAGCTCATAGACGGCGCCGAAATTTTCAAATATCTCACACACCGCCGTCCGCTCGTCCGCGCTTAAATTTTCGTTAAAACACAGCGCGCTTACGCCCTCTGCGATTGCCGCGGGAGTATTTGGCATCGCGCGCGCGACCTTAGCCTGCGCACCCAAAATTTGCATGCTTTGCTCCAAGCTAAAATTTGGCGCAAGCGTGACTATAACCTTACCCTGCGCCGCCTCTTTTATCAAATTCAATATACCCTCATACGACGCGGGCTTGGTCGCTAGCACCGTAATATCAGCCGCCGACGCGACCGCAGCCTCGCTCTCGCAGACGTTTACGCCGCACTTTCCGCGCAGAGCCGCCGTTTTGCTCCTGGCATAGACGAACACCCTCTCGCCGCCCAGCCTTTGCGCCAAATTTTCGATCATCGCGCCGCCCATATTTCCGCCGCCGATAAAGCCGATTTTAGGATTTTTCATTTTGCCGCCTTTCTTAGAGCTCCGATTTTGACCGCCTTGCCGGCAAGCGCCTCGCGTATCGCGATATTTTCCGCCCAGATGGCACCCGTGACCTGCCCCGGCGCCAAGATATAAACGCCGCCCGTCTCGGCCTCATCGCTAGCCTTAAAGTCGTTGCCCGAGATCATCTCGTACGTATCCTTCGTGTCGTTTTCAAATTTTATCGCCGCTTTTAGCGTCGGTGCTTCACCCTGTTTTGCCGCGCCCGCGTACTGCTCGAGTACGTTTTTACTAAGCCTGCCGTAGACGCCGCCAAATTCGTCCAGATATATCCGCACGGCGCGCTTGTCCGAGTTTTTGCCGCCCTTTTCGCCCTTGCCGGCGCTAACGCTCATCTCGTAGGCGGTTTCTCCCGTCGGGAAGTCCTTAAATTTAGCGTCCGGGACGAAAACCCGCACGTTGTCCGTTACCGTTTTCGTCTCGTGCGTCTGCGGCGTTACGTCCGTTAGCACGAGCGTTGATTTTACGTTCGCTCCTTTATCCGAAACAATCGCAGAGATCGGCACCCGCGTAAGTAGCGTCGTCTCGTAGCAACCGCTAAAAATAAACGCCGCGGCAAGAGCTAAGATAAATTTTAGTTTTTTCATCCGTTTCCTTTAATTTTACGCCGATTTTAGCATAAATTTCGCCTTTCTACGCCCGAGCGGCGACTCGCGACGGGTCAAATTTCATCGCCGAAAAAGTCGCCGCGGGTATCGCAAATTTCGATGTTTTATCGCGCCACGAAAATGCAAATTTGGTTTTCAAATTTGACTCCAAATTTGAACGTAAAACGACAAGGTGAAGTATCGTGAGATGGATTTAAGGGTTGCGACGTAAAAATTTAGCGAAGATAAGACACGTAGTCTATCAAGCTAAATTTTTACTAGCTCCGTTAAAGACGCTCGCGAAACAAGTCGCTAGCGCGTTTGATAATCCCCACGGACGACGTATTTATAGGTCGTAAGCTCCCTCACTCCCATCGGCCCCCTGGCGTGTAGTTTTTGCGTGCTGATGCCGATCTCGCCGCCAAATCCAAACTCGCTACCGTCGCTAAAGCGCGTCGAGGCGTTGGAGTAGACGACCGCGCTGCCGACTTCGTTTAAAAACCGCTCGACGTTTGCGTAATCAGCGCTTAAAATCGCGTCCGAATGTCCGCTGGAATGCGCGTTTATAAAGCTAATCGCCTCGTTCGTATCTCGCACGGCGCGCACGGCTAGTACGAGATCCAAAAACTCGGTGCCAAAGTCGCTCTCGCCTGCGAGCTTGACGTTTTTTGCGCCTCGCAGATCCGCGCACGAGCCCAGTAGCTGCTCACTCACGCGAAACTCGACCTCCGGCATCTCGCGCACCAGCTCAGGCAAAATTTTGCCCGCCACCCTCTCGTGTAAAAGCACGCATTCTACGGCGTTACAGACGCTTGGACGCTGGGTTTTGGCGTTTTTTATTATCTTCGCAGCCTCGCTTAAATTTGCGCTCTCATCGACGAAGATATGACACACCCCCGCGCCCGTCATGATGATCGGTACGGTCGCGTTTTGCGCGATAAAATCTTTTAAGCTCTTACCTCCGCGCGGTATCAAAACGTCGATATACTCGCTCATTTTCGCCATTTGCGCTACGACTTCGCGTTCGGCGCTCTCCACGAGCTGCACTGCGCCCGTCGGTAAGCCAAATTTCGCCCCCGCCTCGTTAAATAAATTTACTAAAAAGATGTTTGAATTTAGCGCGCTGGCGCTGCCTCTCAGGATCGCTGCATTGCCGCTTTTTAGCGCTAGAGCCGCCGCATCGATGCTGACATTTGGGCGGCTCTCGTAGATGATACCCAGCACCCCCAGCGGCACGCGGACGCGGCTGATTTGCATGCCGTTTGGATGGCTCCAGCCGCCTAGATTTTCGCCCACGACCTCCGCAAAGCCCGCCACCTCGCGCACGCCCTGCGCCATAGCCTCGATGCGGGCGTCCGTTAGTCGCAGACGATCGAGCAGCGCCGCACTAAGTCCCGATTTCTCGCCGTTTGCAATATCTTTGGCGTTCGCCGCTTTTATCGCGTCCTTTTGCGCCAGCAGCTCGTCCGCTACGGCGTTTAAAATTTCAAATTTAGCCTTGCTACCAAGTCTCAAAAGCTCGCCGCAAGCGGCCTTTGTGCGCTTACAGATCTCTAAAATTTCATTCATTTTCGCTCCTTGATTTATAAAGCGCCCTCTCTTAGACGCAAAGGGTAATACGACAAAGCAAAATTTAGCGATGCGTCTACCAAATTTTAGCTTTAAATTTGACCTGATTATAGCTAAATTCGCCCGAATTTCATGCGACCGTAAAAATACGCTATAATCCTTAAAATTTTATGAAAAGGAAGCAAAATGGGCGGGATAAAAGAGTTTTTAAAGCACGAAGCCAGCGGCGGTATTTTGCTGATGATCGCTACGGTCGCGGCACTACTATGTCAAAACACGTTTTTGAGCGATTTTTACAACGAGTTTTTAAAAACCAAATTTACCGTGAGCTTCGGCGAATACGGACTAAGCAAACCCCTGATCTTGTGGGTAAACGACGGATTGATGGCGGTATTTTTCTTTCTCATCGGACTTGAGCTAAAGCGCGAGGTTTTGGAGGGCGAGCTAAAAAATCCGTCGCAAATCGCGCTGCCTGCCATCGGCGCGGCAGGCGGCCTGATAGTGCCCGCGGTTATCTTCTATCTTTTTACGAAACACGACTCCTTCGCGCTTGGCGGCTGGGCGATACCGACGGCGACCGATATCGCGTTTGCTCTGGGGATTTTGAGCCTACTTGGGCCTCGCGTACCGACTAGTTTAAAAATTTTCCTCATGACGTTAGCTATCGTCGACGACCTTTGCGCGATCGTGATTATCGCACTATTTTACACGAGCGAACTTAGTACTCAAATGCTTGCGGTCGCGAGTGTTTGTCTAGCCGCGCTTTTTGCGCTAAACAGACTCGGCGTAAAGAGCAAGGCGGCCTATCTGATAGTAGGCGCGGTGATGTGGGTAGCGGTGCTAAAATCTGGCGTTCACGCCACGCTTGCGGGCGTCGTGGCGGCCTTTTTCATACCGCTTAGCTTTAAAGACGCACCGGGCAAATCAATGCTAAAAAGCATCGAGCACGACCTACACGACTGGGTGGCGTTTGGCGTGCTGCCGATATTTGCCTTCGTAAACGCAGGCATCTCGCTGCGAGGCGTCGGACTGGACGAGATTTTGTCTCCGGTCGCGCTAGGCACGGCGCTGGGGCTTTTCGTTGGCAAGCAAGTCGGGGTATTTTCTTTTAGCTTTTTAGCGATCAAATTTAAGCTAGCCAAGCTGCCGGAAGGCTCAAATTTCATCCAGCTTTACGGCATCGCGGTACTTTGCGGTGTAGGATTTACGATGAGCCTTTTTGTTAACGGCTTAGCCTACGACGACACGGATGTATTTGCCTACACCGACAAGCTTGCTATCTTGCTAGGTTCGGTAGTTTCAGGCGCCGCCGGGTTTATATTACTTAAATTTAGCACCAAAAACCAAAGCGCGCTAGAAAGATAATCACGAGCAAGCCGGCCAAATCATCCAGGTCGGCCGCTGCGTAATCTATAAATCAAATCGCACGCCACGTGCGCAAAACTCGCAAACACAAAGCCGATAGCTAGCGCGACGGCTAGGTTGTAAAGCGCGCTGTCGTTTGCAAGCGCGTAGTCGTCAAATCGCACGTAAATGCCCCATCTGCCGCCCATCCCCTCAGGCGCAAAGAGCAGCCCGCTAAGCGCGAGAAAGCAAAAACCGCCTAGCACGACGAATTTCGCGACCGCGACGATCAAATTTAGGCATCCAAAGTCCACTCGGCCGTAGTTTAGACAAAAGACGGCGGCAAAAAAGCAGATCCAAAACGGTGCGGCGCAGGCGTAAAAAGCAAGCACGTTTAGGCTCGCGCGTTACGCGTAAATTCATCCAAAAACGGGGCAAAAACACGCACGCCGCGGATAAAAGGCAGCCAAAATTTAAGCTCTAAAATCTCGTCCGGGCTCAAATTTAACGCCCAAATCCCAAGCGCCGCAAAAAACAAGACACCGAACGAAAACGGCGCCCAGCCTGCTAAAATCGCTCTCTCAAACAAGCTTTTGTGAGTCGCAGGGTCGCGCCCGAATTTTGCTTTCGCCGCTTCTTTTTCGTTCATTTTTTTCCTTAAATTTATCCGCATTTTAAAGCGCGCTCGAAATCAACCGTCAAATTTAACCTAAATCAGCGCGATGTTGTCGATATGTAGCGCCTCGTCCTCGTATTTGTAGCCCAGAACCGCCTCGATCTCTTCGCTCTTGCGCCCTTTTATGAGAGCTAGCTCGGCCGATGAGTAGTTTGTTATGCCGCGAGCCAGCGTCCGGCCGCCTGCGTCTTTGATAGCCAGCGCTTCGCCGCGCTCAAACTCGCCCACGACCTCGCGGATGCCGACTGCTAGCAGGCTTTTGCCCTCTTTTAGCGCCTTTGCCGCGCCTGCGTCGATCGCGACGGAGCCGTTATCCGCGGCCGAGTAGGCGAGCCAGTATTTACGCGAATTTATCCTATTTTTGCCTGCCAAAAATAGCGTCCCGACCTCGCAGCCCTGCGCAGCTCGCACGATATTTCGCGGATCTGCGCCGTTTGCGATGATGAGATGCGTGCCGTTTTTGGTTGCCATTTCGGCTGCGGTTATTTTGGTGCGCATGCCGCCGGTGCCAAATTTGCTGCCCTCCGCGCCCGCGGCCGCCCTGATGCTATCATCTAAATTTTCGACCAAATTTATAAATTTAGCGTCCGCAAAAACGCTTGGATTTTTATCATACAGCCCGTCGATATCGGTCAAAATCACGAGTAAATCAGCCTCGATTAGCCCCGATACGAGCGCGCTTAGCGTGTCGTTGTCGCCGACTTTCACGCCCTTGATGCCCTCGCCCACGACGGGGTCGTTTTCATTGATGACGGGGATGATTTTTTTAGCGAGCAGTGAGCGCAGGACGCTGCGCATATTTAGGTAGCGGCGGCGGTCGCTAAAGTCGTCCTTGGTTAGCAGTAGCTGCGCGATCGTTTTGCCGTGCGCCCAAAATAAAATTTGATAAAGATGGATGAGTGAGACCTGCCCGATGGCCGCAAGCGCTTGCTTTTCGACGATGGATTTTGGCTTATGCGCGAGCTTCATCTGCCCCATGCCCGCGCCCACGGCGCCCGAGGTAACAAAGACCACTTCGGCGTTTTCGTTTAGTTCGCTTAAATTTGCTACGATTTGTTTGATTTTATCCTCGTTTAACGAGCCGTCAGCGTTTGCTAGCGTCGAGGTGCCGATTTTTACGACGATGCGTTTTACGCCGCCTAGAAGCTCTTTTCTGTCCATTTTATCGCTCCGAAATTTTTGAAAATTATACCCAAAACGGCTTATTTTAAATTTTATGTTTTTGTAGCTCGTTGGTAATATTAATTTAAATTTCATCATACTAGGCTATAATGACGAGGTTAAATTTATCTTCATAAAAAGGAGCTTTTATGAAATTTTTACTCGGCTTTTTGCTTGCGCTTGGCTTGGCGTTTGGCGGCGAGTTTAGCGTCAAAGATATGCGCGGCGCGGAGGTCAAGATCGCATCTCCGCTCGAGCGGGTCGCTACGATAGACGACGGCTTTGCCGAGAGCGTCATGACGCATCTTGGCGTGATCGATAAGGTCAAACTCATCGGCTCGTGGTCTATGAAGCGAGACTACAAATACGACTTCACCACCAAAGCGGGCGAAGCTTACACGCTTCGCGGATGGAACGTCATGAAGTATCTGCACCCGTGGCTAAATGACCTGCCTTGCGTAAATTCTCCGCAAGGAAACGTCATAAATTTCGAAGCCTTAGCAAACGAAAACCCGCAGCTAGTGATCCTGCGTATCGGAGACTGCACGCTACGCGGCTCAAATAAAGACGCCGTAGAAAAAACGATCGCCACTATCGAAGCGCTAGGTATCCCGCTTGCCGTGATTTATGCTCCAAGAGGCGCTGAAATCGCAACTATGCAAGAGGAGATGAGGGTGCTTGGAGAGATATTTGGGCAAAAGGACAAGGCGCTAAAGCTCTTTGAATACCTCGATAAAACCCAAAAACTTGTGCAGGAGCGCACGGCAAATTTAAAAGAGGATCAAAAGGTAAGCATGCTCTACATGGGACTTAATCCAAACATCCGCAAAAACGGCGGCGTAGCGAGCGCTTACGGCGTAAATACCCCCGAATCCTTCATCATCGAAAATATCGCGGGCGCTAAAAACGCATTTAGAGGCGACGGCTCAAACGTGATCCTAAGCACCGAGCAGCTCTACGCGATAGATCCCGACGTCATCGTGCTGCCGACCTCAAACGGCTATCACCCCGCAAGTGAGCTTTTGAACTCGGCAGATTTTGAAAAACTTGAGGAGCTAAAAGCGATCAAAAACAAGCGCGTTTACGCTATGCCGTGGTCGCCGATGAACTGCGCGCGTCGCGTGGAGTATCCGATCGATATCCTAATAATCGCAAAAGCGGCCTATCCGCAGCTCTTTTCGGACATCAAGGTTCATAAATTCGTCCTTGATTTTTACAAAGACGTTTACAGCGTGAGCGAGGAGCAGGCAAAGGCGCTTAGAAGCGAGCAAATTTTAGACTGGACGGTAGAGTATGACTTTTAAGCCCGGCGCTTTTAAGTCAAATTTACTATTTTTATTCGTTCTTTTGGGCGCGCTTTTGCTCTGTATGATCGCGGCGCTCATGCTCGGGGATTATAAAATTTCGATCGCTAAAATTTTAGACGTTTTAAATTTGAAAATTTTTGATATCCCCGCCGCAGGTATCTCTAAGATGGATCAAACCGTCATCTTTGAAATCAGAATGCCTAGAATTTTAACCGCCGTGATAGTGGGCTTCGCGCTTTCAAACGCGGGCGCGATATATCAGGCATGCTTTAAAAACCCGCTCGTTGAGCCCTTTATACTCGGAGCTAGCTCTGGCGCGGCTTTGGGCGCGGCGCTAGCGATACTGTTTTCCGGCATATTTTTTAATATCGCTTTAAGCGCGTTTGCGTTTTCGTTTTTTGCGGTGTTTTTGTCCTATACGCTCGCAAAAAACGGCGGTATAGTGCCCGTAGTGGGGCTTATCTTATCTGGCGTCATCGTAAGCTCAATATTTTCGGCGTGCGTATCTATAGTAAAATACGTCAGCGAGGACGCGCAGCTAAGAGAGATTACATTTTGGATGATGGGCGGGCTGTACTACTCCAAATGGCAAAGCCTAGGCGAGATCGCCTCAGTCACGGGAGTTTGCTTTTTGGCGCTTTGCACGCTTGCGTGGAAGTTAAATTTACTAAGCCTAGGCGACGATCAGGCAAGAAGCCTCGGCATAAATCCCGAAAAATACAAGCTTATATTTATAACGATCGCTACTTTGATGACCGCCGTGTGCGTGGCAAACGTGGGCATCATCGCGTGGATAGGGCTCATCATGCCTCACGTCGCGCGCCTCATAAGCGGACCTGATAACAGGTGGGTGCTGCCGCTATCGGGGCTCATAGGAGCGCTGTATCTGCTCGTATGCGATACGCTCGCGCGCACGGTAGCGATGGCCGAGATTCCCGTGGGCATCATAACCTCTTTGGTGGGCGCGCCCTTTCTCATCGCGCTTTTAAGAAGCAAGGCAAAGGAGCTGCTAAAATGATACTGCAAACGAAAAATTTATCCTTTAGCTACGGAGGATTTGGGCTCGAAGACGTAAGCATCGAGATCAAAAGAGGCAGCATATGCGGACTTTTGGGCACTAACGGCAGCGGCAAGAGCACGTTTTTTAACTGCTGTATGAAATTTCTAAGTATCAAAGGCGGTGAAATTTACGTTGATTCGCAAAACACGAAGCACAAAAGCCCCGCGTGGATGGCTAAAAACATCGCCTACGTCGCGCAGCATACCGAGCTGCATTTTCCGTTTTTCGTAAGAGACATTGTCCTGATGGGGCGTTCCACGCACGTAAAGAGCCTGTTTGGCTTTAGCAAAGACGACAAAAGGGCGGTGAGCGAGGCGATGGAGTTTATCGGTATCTCGCATCTGGCGGATAAAAAGATGAACGAGCTTAGCGGCGGGCAGCGGCAGCTCGTTTTTATCGCTAGGGCGCTCGCGCAGGATACGCCGCTGATACTGCTTGACGAGCCGACGTCCGCGCTTGATTTTAAAAACCAAATCACGCTTTGGAAAATTTTAAAAAAGATCGCTGCGGGCGGCAAGACTATCGTCATCTGCACGCACGAGCCCAACCACATCCTTTGGTTTTGCGACGAAGTGATAGTGTTTAAGGGTGGGCGGATCGTCTCAAAGGGTAGCGTCGCACAGGTTTTAAACGACGAGCTGCTGGCTAAAATTTACGGCGACGTCTGCACCTTTGAAAGGCTCGCGCAAAAAGAAGTGATCCTGCCTAAGCTTTAACTACTCCTCTAGGCTATACCCGATACTGCGCACGGTTTTGATTAGCTCAAAGGGCAGCTTCGCGCGTAGCTGACGCACGAGCGAGCGCAGGCGATCGGACGAGACCTCTTCATCCTTATAGATACTCCACTCAAGCTCTTGGATCGTTACTACGTGCGGGGCGTTTTTGGCCAAAATTTCTAAAAACAACCCCTCTTTTTTGCCCAGCATTATGTTCGTGCCGTTTATATGCAGAGTAAGGCTGTTTTTGTCGTAGATAGCGCCGTTTTTTAGCTCAAATTTGCTCCCGAGTAAAATTCGGCAGTTTCTAAACACGCGAAACAAAAACTCCTCCGGCAAAAAAGGCTTTACCATAAAGTCGTCGTACTTGGCGTAGTAAATTTTCTTATAAAGCGCTGGTATTGCCTTGTCTACAAGGATCATAACGGGAGTTAGACTCCCGTTATCTCGCAGAAATTTGACCGAGTCGAAATTTGCTAGATCCTTCGTCTTTACGTCGATGATGTAAAAGATGTAGCGGTTGCCGTTGTAATAATCCTCTTTTAGCTCGCTTAAATTTTCAAAACGAACTATGCGGATGTTAAAGCGGTAAAGCGCGGCATTGAGGTTTAGTTGCATCTCCACGTCGTCGCTAACGAGCAAAATTTTCTTCATTTTAGCCTACTTTTTGGTGGCATTGCCTTCTTTATCTTCAGCCTTTACCTCTTTGGGCCCCACATAATCCTCCCCGAAATATGC